>NC_016745.1:2851812-3183174 GCF_000243075.1 Oceanimonas sp. GK1
TGACGCTCTTTCACGTTCACCTGGTGGTAATGGGTGGCGTGCAGTACGGCCGCGGTCGGCGACGGCACCCAGGCGGTGTTGGCACCGGCCAGGGGGTGTACGATTTTGGTTTCCAGCATGGTGGCCATGTTATCGGGGATGGCCCACATGCCCTTGCCGATTTGTGCCTTGCCCTGCAGGCCGGCGGCCAGACCCACGTCCACGTTGTTGTTTTCGTAGGCGCTGATCCAGGGTTGCATTCTCATGTTGCCCTTGCGCACCACGGCGCCGGCTTCCATGCTGGTGTGGATTTCGTCACCGGTCCGATCCAGGAAACCGGTATTGATGAACACCACACGGTCACGGGCTTCGTAGATGGCGGACTTCAGGTTGGCGCTGGTGCGACGCTCTTCGTCCATGATGCCCACTTTCAGGGTGTTTTCGGCCAGGCCCAGCACGTTTTCGATGCGGCTGAACAGCTCGACGGCAAAGGCCACTTCTTCCGGGCCGTGCATCTTGGGCTTGACGATATACACGCTGCCGGTACGGGAGTTGCGGTACTTGCCGTTGCCCTTGAGATCGTGAATGGCGATGAGGCAGGTCACCAGACCGTCGATGATGCCTTCCGGCACCTCGTTGCCGTCCTTGTCCAGTACCGCTTCGTTGGTCATCAGGTGACCCACGTTACGAACGAACAGCAGGCTGCGGCCGTGCAGGGTAAAGGCTTCGCCCTGGGGGTTCAGGTACTCGCGATCCGGGTTCAGGGTGCGGATGATTTCCTTGTCGCCCTTTTTCACCTTCTGGCTCAGGGTACCCTTCATCAGGCCCAGCCAGTTGCGGTAGACACCGACCTTGTCTTCGGCGTCCACGGCCGCCACGGAGTCTTCGCAGTCCATGATGGTGGACAGGGCGGCTTCCACCACCAGATCCTTGATGCCGGCCTTGTCGAGCTGGGCAACCGGGTTGGCGGCGTCGAACTGCAATTCAATGTGCAGACCGTTGTTGCGTACCAGCACGGCGCTGGGAGCCGCGGTATCACCCTTGTAGCCGGCGAACTTGTCGGCATCGGCCAGGGTGGTGGTATCACCGTTTTCCAGGGTGATGAGCAGCTGGCCGTTTTCCACTTTATAGGCGGTGGCATCGGCATGGCTGCCGGCAGTCAGCGGAGCGGCCTGATCCAGCAGGTTGCGTCCCCAGACGATCACCTTTTCGGCGCGGCGCGGGTTCAGGGACTTGGTCTTTTCGGCGCCATCGGTCTCGGGAATGGCGTCGCTGCCGTACAGCGCATCGTACAGGCTGCCCCAGCGCGCGTTGGCGGCGTTCAGGCAGTAACGGGCGTTGTTCACCGGTACCACCAGCTGCGGACCGGCCAGGGTGGCCAGCTCGGCATCAACATTGGTGGTGGTGATTTGATAGTCTTCCACCACCGGCACCAGGTAGCCGATGTCGGTCAGGAACTGCTTGTAGGCAACGGCATCGTGAGGCTTGCCGGCGTTGGCCCGGTGCCATTCATCAATCTGTTGCTGCAGGGCATCGCGCTTTTCCAGCAGGGCGCGGTTCTTGGGGGCCAGATCGTTGACGATCTGCTCCATGCCATTCCAGAACGCGGCAGGCTCAACGCCGGTACCGGGAATGATTTCATTTACTACCAGATCATGTAGAACGGTAGCGACTTGCAAAGTGCCGAGGTGAGTACGTTCCGTCATAGTTGCTTCTTCTATTCTAGTTGTCAGTAGTGTTCAATCCGACCGATCACTAACCCTAATCGCTTGGGAGCGATAGTTTACCCGCGAAGGCCGGTGGAGGCAAAGTCGAATTGCAATATATGGTCACAGGATCTTCACAAATTGTGCATAAAAAGCCAGTACAATTGTGATATTTGATATAAATCAATGATATAAGAACCCCACTCGGCCAGGGGCACCCTGCTTCAGGATTGGACAGGATCCTGCCACGATCCGGCTGTGCCGGCCGCCGGAACCCGGTCTTTTAGGGGGCCGGAAAACCAAAAAACGCGCCGAAGCGCGTTTTTATTCACCCGAATTGGGGCCGGGCTCAGTCCAGCATGCTGTGAATGTCTTCATCACTGGTATGACGCACGTCCTTGCCCTTGACGAAGTAAATGATGTATTCGCAGATATGCTGCACCCGGTCCCCTACCCGCTCCAGGGAGCGGGCACACCAGAGCACGTTGAGCACATGGGGAATGGAGCGGGGATCCTCCATCATGAAGGTCATCAGCTCGCGAATGATGGACTCGTACTCCCTGTCCACCTTGTCGTCTTCCTTGTGCACCTCAATGGCCGATTCCACGTCCATGCGGGCAAAGGCGTCGAGGGCGTCGTGCAGCATGCGCACGGTGCGCCGGCCCATGTTTTCCATCGACACCAGCGGCGGCTGCTTCTTGTTGGCATTGTCGAGCAGCATCATGCCGATGCGCTTGGCCACGTCACCGATACGCTCCAGATCGGTGATGGTCTTGATAATGGCCAGTACCAGCCGCAGATCGGACGCCGCGGGCTGGCGCTTGGCGATAATGCGGGTGCATTCCTCGTCGATCTGCACTTCCAGGGCGTTGACCTTGTGATCCGTGGCCACGATCTGGCGGGCCAGATCCATGTTCTGCTCGTGAATGGCGGTAATGGCGTCGGTGAGCTGCTGCTCTACCAGCCCGCCCATCACCAGCACCTGGTTGAGCACCCCTTCCAGCTCGGCATTGAACTGGCCGGAGATGTGTTTGTTGAGATTCAGCTTGTCCATTTTTGCGGAGCTCCTTAGCCGTAGCGACCGGTAATGTAGTCTTCGGTCTTTTTCTTGCTCGGGGTGGTAAACAGGGTATTGGTGTCGGCGTATTCAATCAGCTCGCCCATGTACATAAAGGCGGTCTGATCCGAAACCCGGGCCGCCTGCTGCATGTTATGGGTCACGATCACCACAGTGTACTGCTCTTTCAGGGTATTGATCAGCTCTTCGATCACCAGGGTGGAGATGGGATCCAGCGCCGAGGTGGGCTCGTCGAGCAGCAGCACCTCCGGCTCGATGGCGATGGCCCGGGCGATCACCAGCCGCTGCTGCTGACCGCCGGACAGACCAAAGGCGTTGTCGTGCAGCCGATCCTTCACCTCTTCCCACAGCGCCGCGCCGCGCAGGGAGCGCTCCACCGCCTCGTCCAGCCGGCGGCGGTCGTTGATGCCCTGCAGGCGCAGGCCATAAACCACGTTTTCATAAATGGACTTGGGAAACGGATTGGGACGCTGAAACACCATGCCCACCCGGCGGCGCAGCGCCGCCACGTCCACTTCCTTGCCATAGATGTTCTGGTTGTGCAGCAGAATTTCACCTTCGATACGACAGGTTTCCACCAGATCGTTCATGCGGTTGATGCAGCGCAACAGGGTGGACTTGCCGCAGCCCGAGGGGCCGATAAAGGCGGTCACCTGGCCCTTGGCAATTTTCATGTCCACGTTGAACAGCGCCTGCTTGGCGCCGTAATACAGGTTGAGTCCGCGTACTTCCAGGGCGGTCTGCTCATCGCTCAGGCGGCCAAGATCCAGGGTGCTGTCCTGAGTCAGGGGGGTCGCTACGTTAATCATGTGTCTATACCTCTAAATCGTGCCGGCCGGATCACTGTTCCAGCGAGCGGAATTTTTCACGCAGGTGATTACGAATGCCGATGGCGGTCAGGTTCAGGCCCACGATCACCGTGACCAGCAAAAAGGAGGTGGCATACACCAGGGGCCGCGCCGCCTCCACGTTGGGGCTCTGGAAGCCCACGTCGTAAATATGAAAGCCCAGGTGCATGAACTTGCGCTCCAGGTGCAGATAGGGGAAGTTGCCGTCTACCGGCAGGTTGGGCGCCAGTTTCACCACCCCCACCAGCATCAGCGGCGCCACCTCGCCCGCGGCCCGGGCGATGGCCAGGATCAGGCCGGTCATGATGGCGGGGCTGGCCATGGGAATAATAATGCGCCACAGGGTTTCGGCCTTGGTGGCGCCGAGCGCCAGCGAGCCCTGGCGTACCGAGGCGGGAATGCGCGACAACCCTTCCTCGGTGGACACGATCACCACCGGCAGGGTGAGAATGGCCAGGGTCAGCGCCGACCACAGCACCCCGGGCGAGCCAAAGGTGGGACTCGGCAGCGCCTCGGGGTAGAACAGCTTGTCGAGGGAGCCGCCCAGCATGTACACGAAAAAGCCCAGGCCAAACACGCCATACACAATGGAGGGCACCCCCGCCAGGTTGATCACCGCAATGCGGATGATCTTGGTCAGGTTGCTCTTGCCCGCGTATTCATGCAGGTAAATGGCGGCCACCACCCCCAGGGGCGTGACGATAATGGCCATCAGGATCACCATGAACACGGTGCCGAAAATGGCCGGGAACACCCCGCCCTCGGTGTTGGCTTCCCGCGGCTCGCCGGTGATGAACTTGCCCATGGCGCCAAACCAGTGACCGGTCTGGGCCAGCCAGCCCATATCGTTGGGCCAGGCCACGTCCAGCACCTCGCCCAGGGACAGGGTCACTTCCTGGCCGCGCATGTCGCGCACCACCACGCTGTCGCGGCGGGCCTCTTCCCGCAGGGCAAACAGTTCCTTCTCCAGCACTTGATAATCGGCGCGCAGCTGCTGCTGTTCGGCCTGAATGGCGGCCAGGGCCGCGTCGGTCAGCTCGCCGTCGAGCTCCAGGCTGCGCTGCTTGAGGCGCAGTCGCTCAAGCTGGTGGTTGATGCTGCCAATATCGCCCCGCTGCAGTTCGTTCATGCGCTCGTCGAGTTCTTCTACCCGCGCAATGCGCGCCAGCAGTTGCTCCCGTACGTCACCGCCCACCGCCTGGCCGTTCTCCTGCACCTGCTCCACATAGCCGTAGAAATTGCCGTTGTGGGAGCGCTCGATCACCGCCAGGTTCATAGGCTCGCTGCGGGACACAATGTCGGTTTCCAGGATCCAGCGAAAGTCCAGGGGCACAAACTCCCGGTTGCCGGTTTTCACCAGGTAGCGGGTCAGGGTATCGGCACTCACGCCTTCCAGCGTCAGGCCGGCACCGCGCAACTGGGCCACCGGCACCGCTTCACGGTCGTGAATTTCACCGATCACGGTATAACGCTCACCTTCCGGTGTGCTCAGCTGCCACTCATAAATGGTGTGCGGCCAGAAGTAGGTGAGGCCGCGCCAGCCGATCATCAGCAGCAGACCCAGCACCGCCACCAGGCTGAGGCTCACCGCCCCGCCGGTCATCCAGATCCAGGGCGTACCCGATTTGAACCATTTACTCATCGTCTCGCCCCTTACATTGAGCTGTATTTGTCACGCAGCCGCTGACGCACGAACTCCGCAACCGTGTTGAACAGGAAGGTGAACACAAAGAGCACAAAGGCCGCCAGGAACAGTACCCGGTAGTGAGAGCTGTTCACCTCCGCTTCCGGCATTTCCACCGCAATGTTGGCGGCGAGGGTGCGCATGCCGTTGAAGATGCTGAAGTCCATCACCGGGGTATTGCCGGTGGCCATCAGCACTATCATGGTCTCGCCCACGGCCCGGCCCAGGCCCATCATCACCGCCGAGAAGATGCCGGGACTGGCGGTGAGCATCACCACCCGGGTCAGGGTCTGCCAGGGCGTGGCGCCCAGGGCCAGCGAGCCGTTGGTCAGGTGACGGGGCACCGAAAACACCGCGTCTTCGGCGATGGAAAAAATAGTAGGAATGACCGCAAAGCCCATGGCGATGCCCACCACCAGGGAGTTGCGCTGGTCAAAGCCGATGCCCAGTTCGTTGGTCAGAAACCCTCGGGCATCACCGCCGAAAAAGGCGTTTTCCACCGCCGGGCTGAAGGCAAAGCAGGCCCAGCCCACCAGCACCACCACCGGCAGCAGCACCAGGCTCTGCCAGCCCTCGGGCACGGCGTTGCGCAGGCGCTTGGGCAGGTGATGCCAGGCAAAGGCGGTGAGCAGTACCGACGCCGGCAGCAGCACCAGCACCAGCACCACGCCGGGAAGATGAGACTCAATCAGCGGCGCCAGCCACAAGCCGGCCAGAAAACCCAGGATCACCGTGGGCAGGGCTTCCATGATTTCCACCGTCGGCTTGACCACCTTGCGCAGCCCCGGTGACATGAAATAGGCGGTATAGACGGCGCCGGCAATGGCAATGGGCACCGCGAACAGCAGGGCGTAGAAGGCGGCCTTGAGGGTACCGAAGGAGATGGGCACCAGGCTCAGCTTGGCCTCGAAGTCGCTGCTGCCGGAGGTGGACTGCCACACATACTGGGGCTCGGGATAGCCTTCATACCAGACCTTGGTCCACAGCGCCTTCCAGGTCACTTCCGGGTGCTCGTTGTCCACCTCAAAGGTGGACAGACGACCATTTTCGGCCACCAGCAACAGGTTGTTGCGCGGTGACAGCGCCAGCGCCGATACCTGCTCTCCTGCCAGCTTGCCGGAATAAAGATGGCTGCCGCCGGTGGTGTGAAAAATATCCACCTCGCCGCCCCGGCTGACGGTGATGAAGCCCTTGCGGTTCACTTCGTTGGCGATGTGCACCACCGGACCGCTGGCCTCGAACTGGCGAATAAAGGTAAATTCGCGCTTGCCGTTGCTTGCCACTTCAAACCACTGGGACACCACGCCGTTGTCGTTGCCCACCATCAGCGAGTTGCCGCCGGACAGCAGTATCATGGTGGTGATGTTGCCCCCCTGCGCGTTCATCGGAATGACCGAGCGCAGCCGCACCTTATTGATGTTGCGCACGTCATACACCGACACCTCGTTGCCGCTGCGCACAAACATGAACCGCAGGCTGGGGGTCACCAGGACCTGATCCACCTGCGCCGGCAAACCGGGAATGGCCACCTGGGTGGGCGTGAGCTCAATCTCGCCGGTCAGGAAGTTTTCCTTGCCGGAGAAGCGAGTCAGCACGATATCGCCGCCGGCCACCACCGCCGCCGCCAGCAGATCCTCACCGTTGCTGGCAAAGCTCAGCCTCTCCAGCGCCCGGCCCTGCTCGTCCACCTGCAGTGGCGCCTCGCCAAAGGGATAGGTCAGGCCGGGGGTAATGGTGCGCACATTGTCCGGATAGCTGACATCAAACTTGGGCGCCAGCACCTGCATGGTGCCGTCGCGCCGGCCATAGGCCGCCATCGGCTTGCCGTCGTTGGCGGCCGCCGTGGTGATGTCGCCGCTTAACGACTCGCTGGCCAGCGGCACGCCCCCGTCCACCAGGGAATAAAAGTGCACGTCGCCGTCACCGGAAAAGATAAAGGCCTGTTCGTTCTGCTCTTCCACGCCCAGCAGCAGCGGCGCCTCGCTGCCGGCCAGGTCAAGCTGTCCGGCGGGCTCCACATTGGCACCGTTGAAGATGGGTTTGACCACGTACAACAGGTAGAAAAAGATCAGCAGCAGTGCCACCAGCACGATAATGCCGCCGGCGGTCACGCCCATTTGGGCGGCCCTGTCCTTAAGCCAGCGCTTGCGGCTGCCGCTCAGGGCCATGGTTTGAGTCTGGGTTGACATTCCGTCACTCCGTTCGCTTTGCAATTGCCTGCATTCTATGGCGTTTAAATGACAATTTTGTTACATGCCACAAAAGCCGCAAGTGCTCCTGTCAAAAATGCCGGCGGCGTGTATCTTGAACTGTGCACTGGTTTCATTATTCAAGGAGAGAGCCCATGAAAACCCTGGTTGCCACCCTGATTGGCCCCGACAAAACCGGCCTGGTCAAACAACTCGCTGCCCTTATTCATCAGCACCACGGCAGCTGGCAAGGCAGCGCCATGAGCGAGCTGGCCGGTTATTTCGCCGGCATTGTGGAAATACAGGTGCCCGCCGAGCACAGCGACAAGCTGGAACGGGCGCTGAAGTCCCTGCCCGAGTTTCAGGTACAGCTGGTGGAAGGCAAGGGCCCCACGCTGCAGGGGCAGCAACTGCGGCTGACGGTCACCGCCAATGACCGGCTCGGCATCATCCAGGAGGTCACCGACATTCTCGACAGCCTCCATATCAGCGTGAAAAGCCTGAAGACCCACAGCCATCCGGCGCCCATTACCGGCATTGCCCTGTTCGAGGCCCAGAGCACCCTGACCCTGCCCCACGGCCAGACCCTGGGCGATCTGCAAAGCCGGCTGGAAGCCCTGAGCGACGACCTGGTGGTGGATATCGAGCTGCTGTGAGCCGTCATTAAAATGTCATAGTTCTTTGTCATAAAACGTTCCCAAAAGCGACGCATTCACTGCATAACGGGAACACAATGGGCACGGAAAAATGGTACCTGGAAAAGGAACTCAGCTGGCTGTCATTCAATGAGCGGGTATTGCAGGAAGCCATGGACAAAAGCGTCCCGCTGGTAGAGCGGGTACGCTTTCTGGGCATTTTCTCCAACAACCAGGATGAATTTTTCAGGGTTCGTGTGGCCGACGTCAAACGGCGGGTGATGATAGACGCCGATCAGGGCAAAACCAACGGCGCCGCCTCGCTGCTGCAGCAAATTCAGCAAAAGGTGGTGCATCTCGGTACCACCTTTGACGAGGTTTACAAGGAGCTGATTGTCACCCTGGCCCGGCAGAACATCTTTCTGCTGAACGAATCCCAGCTCGACCCCGAGCAGGAACGCTGGGTGCGGCGTTATTTCGAGAGTGAGGTGCGCGCCTACCTCGCCCCCATCATCATGGCTGAGGGCATCGATCCGGTGCGTTTTCTGAAAGATGAAAACACCTATCTGTGTGTGGGCATGAGCAAACAGGCGCGCCATCATTATGCCCTGGTGGAAATTCCCACCGATGTGCTGCCCCGTTTCGTGGTGCTGCCACCGGGCAAAAGCCGGCGCAAGAAAAGCATCATCATCATGGATAACGTCATTCGCCTGTGCCTGAACGAACTGTTCGCCGGCTTTTTCGAGTACGACGACATTCACGCCTATTCCTTCAAGATGACCCGGGATGCGGAATACGATCTGTCGGATCAGCTCGATCAGAGCCTGCTGGAAAAAATGAGCGATGGCCTCAAGCAACGGCTGACCGCCCTGCCGGTGCGCTTTGTGCACGACCGCGACATGCCCCCCGAAATGGTACAGGGGCTGGTGCGTAAACTCCGCATTCAGGGCCACGACACCGTCATGCCCGGCGGCCGCTACCACAATTTCAAAGACTTTATCGGCTTTCCCAACGTCGGCCGCAAGCACCTGGTCAACCCGCCCCTGCCGCCGCTTAGGTGCCGGGAGTTTTGCGACAGCCCCTCATCCTTTGACGCCATTCGCCGGCGCGACATTCTGCTGTATTTTCCCTACCACAGTTTCAGCCACGTGACCGAGTTCGTGCGCCAGGCGTCCTTTGACCCGGCCGTGGTCGGCATCAGAATGAACGTGTACCGGGTGGCCTCGCTGTCGCGCATCATGTATTCGCTGATGGACGCCGCCAGCAACGGCAAAAAGGTGACCGTGGTGATTGAACTGCGCGCCCGGTTTGACGAAGCGGCCAACATCGAATGGGCCAAACAGCTGACCGAGGCCGGCATTAGCGTGGAGTTCGGCGTACCCAGCCTCAAGGTTCATTCCAAGCTGTGCCTGGTAACCCGGCGGGAAGAAGGCCGGCTGGTGCAGTATGCCCATATCGGCACCGGCAACTTCAACGAAAAAACCGCCAATATCTATACCGACTTCTCCCTGCTCACCGCCAATCCGGAGATCACCAGCGAGGTGGCGGCGGTGTTCGACTTTATTCGCCAGCCCTACCACCGCACCAAGTTTCAGCATTTATTGGTCTCCCCCCTCAATCACCGGCGCGGGCTTTACGCCATGATCGACGCCGAGATCGCCAACGCCCGCCAGGGGCTGCCGGCCCGCATGGTGCTCAAGCTCAACAATCTGGTGGACAAGGGGCTTATTCACCGGCTCTATGCCGCCAGCCAAGCGGGGGTGGAGATCGATCTGATCATTCGCGGCATGTGCTCGCTGATGCCGGGGGTACCGGGGATCAGCGAACGCATTCGCGCCATCAGCGTGATCGACCGCTTTCTTGAGCATCCCAGGGTGATGGTGTTTCACAACAACGGACAGCCCAGGGTGTTTATCTCCTCGGCGGACTGGATGACCCGCAACATGGATTTTCGGGTCGAGGTGGCCACCCCCATACTGGCGCCCGAGCTGCGCCAGCGCATCATCGACCTGCTCGAATTGCAGCTGAGCGACACCAGCAAGGCCCGCATTCTGGACGCCCGCCAGAGCAACCGCTATGTGCAGCGGGGCAACCGGCGCAAGATCCGCTCACAAACCGCCACTTACGACTACCTTAAAGCGCTGGAGGCATAAGCGCCCATGACCGATCAGTACGTTGCCACCATTGACCTTGGATCCAACAGCTTTCACATGGTGATCGCCCGCCGTCACGGCGACGGCCTGCGCATCATCGACCGGCTGAAACAACGGGTACGCCTGGCCGACGGCCTGGACGATGCCAATCTGCTCAGCCAGGAGGCCATGGAGCGCGGCCTGGCCTGCCTCGGGCTGTTCGGTGAGCGGCTCAGGGGCTTTCATACCAGCCAGGTACGGGTAGCGGGCACCCACACCCTGCGGACGGCCGTCAATGCCCAGGAATTCCTGCGCCGGGCCCGGCAGGTGCTGGGCTTTCCCATCGACATCGTCAGCGGCAACGAAGAGGCCCGCCTTATCTACCAGGGCGTGGCCCATACCCAGCAGACCCAGGGCCGTGTGCTGGTGATCGACATCGGCGGCGGCAGTACCGAGCTGATTATCGGTGAGGACTTCGAGTGCCGGCAGGTCTCCAGCCGCCGCATGGGCTGCGTCAGTTTTACCCGCCAGTATTTCGCCGACGGCGAGCTCAGCGAGGCACGTTTTGCCCAGGCCATCGCCGCCGCCGAATACCAGCTGGCCCCGGTGCTCGGCCGCTACCTGGCGCTGGGCTGGGATCAGGTGCTCGGCAGCTCCGGCACCATCAAGACCCTGCTGGAAATGTGCACCGCCGTTACCCATGACCCGGTGATCGACCTGCCCGGGTTGCTGCACATCAGGCAGCGGCTGGTGCAGGCCGGCCATGTCGAACAACTGGACATTCCAGGCCTGAGCGAAGAGCGCAAACCGCTGATCGCCGCCGGCCTGTCCATCCTGCTCGGCATCTACCGCAGCTTCAACCTCGAACACATGGGCTTTTCCGACGGCGCCCTGCGCGAAGGCCTGCTGCATACCTGCTTCGGCCGAGTCAGGCACAGTGATATTCAGCGCAATACCCTGCAGGCCCTTGGCCGGGAATACCACATCGACGCGCGCCAGGCCGGCCGGGTACAGGACACCGCCGGGCAACTGTTCGCCCAGGTGTGCGACGCCTGGCAGCTTGAGCCAGACCTGGGCAAGCTGCTGGAACATGCCGCCTGGCTGCACGAGATCGGCCTGCACATCAACTTTACCGGCGTCCACCGCCATTCCGCCTATATCGTCGGCAATGCCGACCTACCCGGTTTTACTCAGGAGCAGCAAAAAGCCCTGGCGGCCCTGGTACGCTTTCACCGCAAGGCGCTTAAGCTGGCGGAGCTGGAGCCGCTGAACCAGTTGCCGGAGCAGCCGTTATGGCGCCTGATTCGGCTGCTGCGGCTGGCGGTGGCCCTGAACCGCCGCCGCCAGGACGACATACTGCCACCGCTGGTGTTGAGTGCCGGCGCCGATGATGAACTGCGCCTGAGCCTGCCCGCCACCTGGTGCGACGGCAATCCCCTGCTGCTCGCTACCCTGGAGCGGGAGCAGGCCTATCAGGACAAGGTGGGCTGGAAACTGACCCTGGCCCGATCATGATCTCGGGCCGGTAAAGGCCGGAACGGCCATTGGGAAGGAGCAGTCAGCCCCCCGCCGCCTGCTTTCTGGCGGCCTTTTTTTCCGCCCGGCGGCGCCTGAAAAAGTCACTGAGCTGGGCCGAGCAGGCGTCGGCCAGCACCCCGGCGCGCCAGTCAACCCGGTGATTGAGCCCGGGGGTGGCCAGCAGCTGCAGTACCGAGTCCACGGCGCCGGTCTTGGCGTCACTGGCACCATACACCAGCCGCTGAATGCGGCTGTGCACCATGGCGCCGGCACACATCATGCACGGCTCCAGGGTCACGTAGAGGGTGCACTCCAGCAGGCGGTAGTTGCCCAGGTGCGCACCGGCCTGGCGCAGGGCCATGATCTCGGCGTGGGCGGTGGCATCGTGATGACCGATGGAGCGGTTCCAGCCCTCGCCCACACAGTCGCCGTGATAGACCACCAGGGCGCCCACCGGCACTTCCCCTTCCTGCTCGGCCCGGGCCGCCAGTGCCATGGCCCGGCGCATCCAGTATTCGTCTTGCTCGTTCATTCACCGCCTCCTGAAGGCGGCTATTATGGCAAAAGCCGGCCTCGCTGCAAGCAAAGCGGAAAAAGGCCGAAAAAACCGCCATCACGAACAATAAAGCGCCAAACGAACACAAAACACCAAAAAGGGACTTGCAGCAAACCGGCCGGGTCTTTATAGTTGCTGCCAATTCGGCGTGTAGCGCAGCCTGGTAGCGCACTGTCATGGGGTGTCAGGGGTCGGAGGTTCAAATCCTCTCACGCCGACCAAATCATCCTCAAAAAGCCCACCTTACGGTGGGCTTTTTGCGTTTAACACACGCTTATCTTCGTCAGGTATGTACCGGCTGTGTGTAGGTGCTCCCGCCTTAGCGGGAGCACTTCGTCCCTTACGCCTTGTACTCCATCAGCAGCACTTCTATCGACTGGCCATGCCGCGACCGCCGGCGCTGCTCCACCTCGGTAAAGCCCATGGCCTCGAAAAACGGCCGGGCATTGATGCTGGCATCGCAATATAACCGGTACAGGCCCCTCGACGCCGCCTCGGCCTTGAGCCGCTGCATCAGCGCCCGGCCAATGCCCTCTCCCTGGCGCTCATGGTGCACATAAAACAAATCGATGCGGCCATCATCATCCAGCTCGGCAAAGCCGAGCAGCCGTTTCCCTTCCATCGCCACCAGCGGCCGGGTACGAATAAAACGACTGACCCAGCGTGGTTCGTCATACTCCTCAGGTGCCCATACCGCCAGCTCACTTTCACTGTAATCGGCCTGGTTGATCCGGTGCACGGTATCGTGGAACAACTGCCAGATACTGCCCGTTTCACCACTGCGGATCTTCCTGATTTCCATAATTGCTCCTGCTTCACATACTGCGTGCTGTGCTTCCCCCTATATAGCCACAGTTACCGGTAATAAAAAAGTGGCTTTTCCGCCGGGTTTGGCCGGTGAGCGCGGTTTTTACACGTCTGGTGGCGAAAACCGCGGCCAACTCGGCCATTAAACGTAAAAAAGCCCCGGGGTATCCCCCGGGGCCAACACAACCAAGACAGTATGGCGATATTACTTCAGACCCAGCTTCTTGAGGTCGGCGTCCACCACGGCGGCGGGCACCGGCACGTAGCCGTCCTTGTCGACGATCTGCTGGCCCTGCTTGGACAGCATCAGCTTGACGAATTCGGCTTCCATCGGGCCCAGCGGCTTGTTGGGGTGCTTGTTCACGTACACGTACAGGAAGCGGGACAGCGGGTATTCACCGCTGATGGCGTTCTCGGCGTTGGCTTCCACAAAGTCGGTAGAGCCGACTTCGGCCAGGGGCACGGCGCGCACGCTGGAGGTGCTGTAGCCCAGACCGGAGTAGCCGATGGCGTTCAGGGAAGAGGACACGGACTGCACCACGGAGGCGGAGCCGGGCTGCTCGTTCACGTTGTTCTTGAAGTCACCCTTGCACAGGGCCTCGTCCTTGAAGTAGCCGTAGGTGCCGGACACCGAGTTACGACCGTAGAGCTGAATATCGCGGTTGCTCCAGTCGCCATCCAGGCCGGTCTGGCCCCACTGGGTGATCTGTTCGGCCATGCCGCAGGCCAGGGTGCTGGAGAAGATGGCATCCACCTGATCCATGCTCAGGCCCTGAATGGGGTTGTCCTTGTGCACGAACACCGCCAGGGCATCGATGGCCACCCGTACCGGGGTCGGCTTGTAGCCGTAGCGCTTTTCAAAGGCTTCGATTTCGTTGCTCTTCATGGCACGGCTCATGGGGCCGAACTGGGAAGTGCCTTCGGTCAGGGCGGGCGGCGCAGTGGACGAGCCGGCGGCCTGGATCTGCACGTTGACGTTGGGATACTGGCGTTTGAACTCTTCGGCCCACAGGGTCATCATGTTGGCCAGGGTGTCAGAGCCCACGGAAGACACGTTACCGGAAACACCGCTGACTTTTTGATAATCAGCCAGGGAGGCGTCTACGGCCGCGAAGGCGGAGGTGGCGGCCATGGCCACGGTCAGTCCCAGTGCACTTGCCAGTTTGTTCAGTTTCATCCTTAATCTCCAATTCGGGTTCGGTCATTCAAGACGCAGCCAGTATTGCTGCCGGCAATGACAACTATATGACCCGCAGGTGACGCTTTTATGACAACCTGCCCCGTGGTTTTGCTTCCGTCATATAACCGCAACCGTCATCAACAAAACGGCCTCCACAGGAGTGGAGGCCGCAGGTCGGCAAAAAGGCTCAGGCGCTCTGCTGAACACCGGTGTCGGCCACCAGCAGGCGGGCAGGTAAGCGGAAACTGAAACAACTGCCCTTGCCCGGGCGACTCTCTATTTCCAGATGGCTGTCGTGATGTCCGAGGGCGTGCTTGACGATGGCCAGGCCCAGGCCGGAGCCGCCGGTCTGGCGGCTGCGAGCCTTGTCGACCCGGTAGAAACGCTCGGTCAGCCGGGCGATGTGCTCCGGGGCAATGCCCTCGCCGTCATCGCTCACCGCAAAACGGCCGAATTCACCCTGGCGGCCCCACTCCACACGAATATGACTGCCCGGCGGGGTGTGGCGTACGGCGTTGTACACCAGGTTGGAGACGGCACTGCGCAGTTGCTCCGGCTCGCCCCGCACCTTGAGCCCGGCTTCCACCACAAAGCTGAAACGGTGCCCGCGCTCGCCACTGAGCGCCAGCGCCTCCTGCTCCAGCATCTGCAACATGGCGGGCAGGTCCACCACCTTGGTAAAGTCGGAGTCGGGAGCGGCCTCATAACGGGTCAGGGTCATCAGCTGGTTGACCAGGGCGTCCATGCGCTGGGTCTGCTCCAGCAGCACTTTCTGGGTTTTGCGCCACATGGCCTCGGAAGGCGGATCTTCCAGCATTTCCAGGTAGCCCTTGAGCACCGTCAGGGGCGTACGCAGTTCATGGGAAACGTTAGCCACAAAGGACTTGCGCACCTGCTCCAGGCTGCGCAGCCGGGTGACATCCCGCACCACCAGCAACGCCTGATCTTCGGTGTAGGGCATGATGCGGCATTCCAGCAGCCGCTCCTCGCTGAGCGGTGACGGCATTTCCAGTGGCTCGCGAAAATCGCCCCGCTTCATGTAGGCGATAAATACCGGTGTACGGATCAGGTTGGCAATGTGCTGGCCGGCATCATCGGGCCAGCGAAAGCCCAGCAGTTGCTGGGCCAGCTTGTTGCACCAGATGATGCTGCCATCCCGGCGAATGACCACGGCGGCATCGGGCAGGGCCTCGGCCCCTTCACGAAAGCGGCGCACCAGATTGGCCAGCTCCCGGCGCCGGGCACGCTGGCGCTGCTGCAGCCGGTAAATGCCGTTGAAAATACCTTCCCAGCTGCCCTTGCCCTCGGGCGGGGTCAGGCTGCGATCCTGCCACAACCACACCGACAGCTTGTACTGGTAACGGTATTGCACAAACAGCTGGATCAGCGTGCCCGCCAGCAGCCCCCAGGCCAGGTTGCCCGCCAGCAGGCCGCCCAGCCCGAAGGCCGAGTAAAACAGGCCCAGACGCCACCATTTGCCCCGGTTGGAATTCTGTTGCTGCATGAAAGCCTCATAGGCGAACGGAAAAACGGTAGCCGGCACCCCGCACCGTCTGTATCAGCTTGTCGTGCCCGGTGGCCGAAATGGCCTTGCGCAGCCGGCGAATATGCACATCCACGGTGCGATCTTCCACAAACACATTGGTGCCCCACACATTATTGAGCAACTGCTCGCGGCTGTATACCCGCTCCGGGTGGGTCATAAAGAAATGCAGCAGCTTGAATTCGGTGGGCCCCATGTCGAGCTGCTGGCTGTCGGCGCTCACTCTGTGACTGAGCGGATCCAGGCGCAGGCCCTGCACTTCGATGATGTCTTCCACCGAAGTGGGCGCTACCCGGCGCAGCACCGCCTTCAGCCGGGAGGTCAGCTCCTTGGGCGAAAACGGCTTGGTGATGTAGTCGTCGGCGCCCACGTCCAGGCCCTTGATCTTGTCTTCTTCCTCGGCCCGGGCGGTGAGCATGATCACCGGGATCTGGCGGGTGAGCTCGTCCTGCTTGAGGTGCTTGATCAACTGAATGCCGCTGCCGCCGGGCAGCATCCAGTCGAGCAGAATAAGCTCCGGGTAGGGCTCCTTGATCATCTCCAGGGCCTGGTCGTAATCTTCCGCCTCCTGGGTGGCAAAGCCTTTTTGTTCCAGCACGAAACACAACATTTCCCGAATGGGCGCTTCATCCTCAACCACCAGTATTTTCCGTGTCATTCTTCAACAGCCTCTCGGTATGGGTCTTGTCGCTTTTACCCCATTATTGGAAGCGAGTATGACATTTTTATGAAAACATGACGTAAAGGTTGCACCTGCATACCCCACCAGCGCTCACGCCTCAGGCGGTATCAAAGCCCATGCACAGCTGGGGCTGGCCGGTGCCCGGATCCACGCTTTCGTCGGTAATGGCAAAACCGTGCCGGCGGTAAAAGTTCACCGCAATGTCATTTTCACAGTACACCTTGAGCGACAAATGCCGCCGCTGGCGCTTGGCGGTGGCCATCAATGCCTTGCCAATGCCCTGTTGCTGGCAGTCGGGACGCACGAACAGCGCCGCCAGGTAATCCTCCGCCAGGGCAATAAAGCCCTGTATCTCCCCTTCCCGCTCACATACCCAGACCTCCGCCGAGGGCAGGTAACGGGCTCGCATCTGCTCCTGGTGGCGCCACCAGTAGGCGGCGGGCACAAAATCATGGGCCTGCAGCGACGCCAGCAGCCAGACGTCCAGAATGGCGTCGGTATCTTCCGGCCTGGCCTGTCGTATCATTCGCCTTCTCCCCTGACTGTCTGATGAGGTCATTGTATGGACCCAGACCGTGGCTGAGCGGGGATTTGTGCGCCTCTGTGAGCGGGATCCGCCTTTATCATTCGAGAATGACCCACTGATCACAAAGTCGGATTGCAGTACAATGCCCGTTTTTCGGCTCGTGACCGAGGACGCCATGTGGTTTAAGAATCTGCAAGTTTACCGTTTTACCCGCCCCTTTGAGCTCAGTCTGGAAGAGCTGGAAAAACAGCTTGAAGCCATGACCTTCAGCCCCTGCGGCAGCCAGGAGCAGGCCAAATTCGGCTGGATTTCTCCCCTGGGCAAACAGGGCCAGGCCCTGACCCACAGTGCCGGCAACCAGATTTTGCTGTGCGCCAAGAAGGAAGAAAAAATGCTGCCGGGATCGGTGGTTAACGATGAAGTGGCCGACAAGGTAGAGCAGCTGGAAGCCGAGCAGGGCCGGGCGCTGAAGAAAAAGGAAAAGGATGCCATCAAGGAAGAGGTGATCGTCAGCCTCTTGCCCCGGGCCTTCAGCCGGTTTCAGCAGACCTGGGCCTGGATCAACCCGGAAGACGGTTTCATTGCCGTGGACGCCAGCTCCGCCAAACGCGCCGAAGATCTGCTGGCACTGCTGCGCAAGTGCATCGGCAGCCTACCGGTGGTGCCCCTGGCCATGACCACGCCGCCGGAGCTGACCCTGACCGACTGGCTGAAGGAAGGTGCGGCCCCCGCCGGCTTTGCCCTGGAAGACGAAGCCGAGCTGCGTTCGGCCCTGGAGCACGGTGGTATTATTCGCGCCAAGCAGCAGGATCTGCTGAGCGACGAGATGAAGGCCCACCTCGATGCCGACAAGCTGGTAACCAAGCTGGCGCTGAACTGGAGCGACACCATCAGCTTTCTTCTGGGGGACGACATGAGCATCAAGCGGCTCAAGTTCTCGGAAGAGCTGCGCGAGCAGAATGACGACGTGACCAGTGAGGATCACGCCGCCCGCTTTGACGCCGACTTCGCCCTGGTCACCGGCGAGCTGTCCCGCTTTATTCCCGAACTGATTGAGGCCATGGGCGGCGAAGAAAACCGGTAACTGAGCCTTCTGAAAGACAGCTGAAAATCAGGTAAAGGGGACGACTCCCCCGACACGCCGTAAATCCATCCATGGAAGCTCCGCTGCGCCCTCCCTGGCGCAGAGGGTCGGTGGCGCTGTTACCTTTACCCTTCCCTCTTACCCGCAATCCAGTTGTCAGACAGCCTTCAACGGGCAACGCCAAAATTTCACGAAGCAGCAGCAGGGATTGCCAGATTCGACCGTCACATGCCACGGATGGCATGTGCCGAGCGACCCATGGAGGGCTTGAAGCGTGTCGAAGAAGGCAACCCTGCTGTTGCTTCGCATTGCTGCCCCTCATATGACCAAAGCTGTCCCACGGTTTTCGTTTTTCAGCACGTATTCGCCTGTTATCGGCGACAGCGACGGTTTCCTTCGCGGGTGGGCACTATGGTGCTGCCATCTTTCGTGAAGGGAGCTTGCCCATGCGTTACTTTTCTCTTGCCGGTCTGGTGGGTCTGTTGTGGCTGGCCGCCGGCTCCGCCTCGGCCCATGATGACAGCCGCTGGCACCGCCATGAATATAAACGGGACTACCGTGGTGAGTATCGCAGCGAATACCGCCGCAATAATAATTTGCCCATTACCACGGTGGCCGAGGCCCGCCGCCTGGCCGACGACAGCCGCATTATTCTCTCGGGCCATATCGTCCGGCGGCTGGACGACGACGAATATCTGTTTCGCGATGGCACCGGCACCATCAAAGTGGAAATGGACGACGACCACTGGCGCACACTGCGCCGACACCGCCGCGACCGGCTGCTGTTATGGGCCGAGGTGGAGCGGGACAAACGCCGGGTCACGCTGGAGGTGGAACGGGTACGGCCGGCCGGGCGATAGGGTGTGTTCCGGTACCGGAACACACCCTAAGCTCGAAATCACCGGCACATGGGAGTAAAATGCTGGCCCCGGCCGCCATCAGGTGGTGGCCTGCTGACCTGACATCAGACGAGACTCCCATGTTTGTACCCGAATTGCTTTCTCCCGCCGGTTCCCTCAAGAACATGCGTTACGCCTTTGCCTATGGCGCCGACGCCGTGTATGCCGGCCAGCCCCGCTACTCCCTGCGGGTGCGCAACAACGAATTCAACCACGAGAACCTGCAGATTGGCATTAACGAAGCCCATGCCCTGGGCAAGAAGTTCTACGTGGTGGTCAACATTCAGCCCCACAACGCCAAGCTGAAAACCTTTCTGCGGGACATGAAGCCGGTGGTGGACATGCAGCCCGACGCGCTGATAATGTCCGATCCCGGCCTCATCATGCTGGTGCGCGAGCATTTTCCGCACATGCCCATTCACCTGTCCGTGCAGGCCAACGCCGTCAACTGGGCCTCGGTCAAGTTCTGGCAGGACTACGGCATCGAGCGGGTGATTTTGTCCCGGGAGCTGTCCCTGGAAGAGATTGAAGAAATTCGCCAACACTGCCCCACCATCGAGCTAGAAGTGTTCGTGCACGGCGCCCTGTGCATGGCCTACTCCGGTCGCTGCCTGCTGTCGGGCTACATCAACAAGCGCGACCCCAACCAGGGCACCTGCACCAACGCCTGCCGCTGGGAATACAAGGTGCACGAGGCCAAGGAAGACGATGCCGGCCAGATCGTGCACAAGCAGGAGCCGATACTGGTGCAGCCGGTTGAGCCCGCCGCCGTGCAGATGGTGGAGCCCACCCTGGGCGCCGGCGCGCCGCACGATCAGCCGGTACTGCTGGAAGAAAGCAACCGCCCCGGTGAGTACATGGCCGCCTATGAAGACGAGCACGGCACCTACATCATGAACTCCAAGGATCTGCGCGCCGTGCAGTATGTGGAGCGGCTGACCCAAATGGGCGTGCACTCCCTCAAGATTGAAGGCCGTACCAAATCCTTCTATTACGTGGCCCGCACCGCCCAGGTCTATCGCAAGGCCATTGACGACGCCGTGGCCGGCCGGCCCTTCGATGCCACCCTGATGAGCACCCTGGAAAACCTGGCGCACCGGGGCTATACCGAAGGCTTCTTGAAGCGCCACGCCCACGGTGACTACCAGAATTACGACTACGGCTATTCGGTGTCCACCAGCCAGCAGTTTGTGGGCGAGATCACCGGCCGCGACGGCGACTGGGTGGAAGTGGAAGTCAAAAACAAGTTCCTGGTGGGCAACAGCCTGGAGCTGATGACCCCCAAGGGCAACCTGACCTTCACCCTGGAGCAAATGAAAAACCGCAAGGGCGAGCAGGTAGAGGTGGCACCGGGCAACGGTCATGTCATGTACATTCCCATCGATGCCGGCATTGATGTGACTTATGGCATTCTGATGCGCAACCTGGGCGAGCAGCAGGACACCCGCAACCCCCACGCGGAGCAAGCTCATGGCGCTGTTAATCAAGGATAACTGCATCAACTGCGACATGTGCGAGCCGGAATGCCCGAATGGTGCCATTTATTACGGGCCGGAAATCTATGAAATCGATCCGGCCCTGTGCACCGAGTGCGTAGGGCATTACGACAAGCCGACCTGCATCAGCGTCTGCCCCATCGACTGCATTATCGATCATCCCGAACACCGGGAAACCGACGAGCAGTTATGGGACAAGTTTGTGCTGCTGCACCACACGTAAAAAAAACGGCCGTCAGGCCGTTTTTTATTCGTGCTTATACCCCGGGTTCGGGCAGGGCTGCCTCGGCAGGCAGCAGGAACCACACCACCAACCCGGCGCAGGCCAGCAGCAGGCCACCCAAAACCGGCTGGCTCATTTGCGGCAGCGCCCCCTGCCCCAGCAGGAACAGCCCTCCCCCCAGATTGGCACAGCCTCCCAGCAGCGCGCCGGCGGTGCCGCTGTGTTGCGGAAACGGCGCGACCGCCGCGGAGGTGGCCACCGGGAACAGCAAACCGGCCCCGGCAAAATAAAGACCCCCACCGGCCACCAGTCCGGCCAGCTCCAGCCCCGGCGCGAAACCGCCCGCCAGCACCAGTCCCGCCCCCGCCAGCAGGCTCAGGCTGGCCAGCCACTGCATGCGCCGCACCGACCACTGTGCCGATTTGCAGGACGCCACCATGGCACCGCCAAAATACAGGGGCAGCGGCAGCACAAACAACAGGCTGATCTCGGCGCTGGTCAACTGATGCCGTGCGGCCAGCACACTGAACACCGCCTCATAGAGGATCAGGCCGGCGAAAGTGGCGATCAGCATGCCGAGCTGACGGCGAAAGCCACCGTGATGCAATACATGCTGATAGGCGGGTAGCATGGGCTGCACATGCCGCCGCTCCCTGGGCAGGGTCTCCCGAAACCACACCACCATCACCAGCAGGATCACCAGCCCCGTTGCCAGCAGAAAACCGTACATCGACTGCCAGCCATAATGCAGGTTGAGCCAGCCTCCGGCCAGAGGGGCCAGCACCGGCGCCAGCATGATGCCCATGGACACATAACCGTTGTAACGCACCAGCTCGGTACCCTCAAAGCGATCCCGCATCAGGCTGCGGCACAGGCTGCCCGCCGCCGCCGTGCCCGCCCCCTGTATAAAGCTGCCCAGCAGCAGCATGGAGTAAACCGGAACCAGCAGGATCAGGGCCGAACCCAGCGCATACACCGACAGGCCAACCAACAGGACAGGGCGGCGGCCGTGGCGGTCCGACAGCGGACCGTAAACAAACTGAAAAAGGCCATAGGGAACCAGATAAAACGCCATCACCAGTGGCAGCGCCTGATGGCTCACCTGCAGGGCGTCGGCCATGTCGCCCATGGCGGGCACATACAGAGTTTGGGTCATCTGACCCGTTGCCACCATCAGCACGGTCAGCAACACCAAGGACAAGCCCGGCATGGACGTGTTCTCCCGAAAAATAAACAGATACGTGATAGGGCTCACATCATAATGAAGGGACGAATTCACTGGCAATGAAGATTCATGCGAGCTTTTATAATGGCCAGGATCAGTTTTTCTAATCGAAACGGTAGCGGTAGCTGATGCCCCAGGAAGTGAGGCCGTCGTTGGGCTTTTTCAGCCCGCCGTTGGACAGGTGCCAGGCCTCCAGGGCCAGGCTGTGGCGGCCCATGGCCAGGCCCAGCCCCGCGCGGGAATTGAACTGCAGCCGCGTGGATAACTCCCGGGAGTCCAGCCGGCTCTGGTTGATCCAGGCCGGTCCAATGCCGGCATAAGCCAGCGGCCGGATCCCCTCATTGCGCCCCTCGTAAACCACGCCCGGCACCAGACTGACCTGGGTCATGTCATCCTGATTCAGCATCCAGTAACTGCCGTCCAGGTTCAGCGAGAAGTCCATCTGTCCCGAAAATAACCATGGCCACTCGCGCTGCCACTGTGCCCCCAGGGTATAGCGCTCGGCGTCGTCTCCATGACCACTTGATACCACCAGGGCGGGCGCGGCATGCAGGGCGGCCGGCCAGGTTAATATCAGCATCAGCCACCACCGTTTCGCTTCCTTGTTCATGCCGGCCTACCTCTTCCTACAAGCCTGGTTAAATTCTAGTCATTCATTTTATCCCTTGCCTGCCTGGTGGACGCTGGTATAATCCGCGCTCGAATTTTGTTCTTTAACATCAAGTGGGTCTTCTCATATGCATCCGATGCTGAATATTGCGGTGCGCGCTGCGCGCAACGCCGGTCAGGTTATCGTCAAGGGTTTTGCCAATCCGGATAATCTGGAAACTCGTCAAAAAGGCCAGAACGATTTCGTTACCAATGTCGATCTTGACGCGGAAAGCGCCGTAATTAACACCATTCGCAAGTCTTACCCCGAGCACACCATCATTGGTGAGGAGTGTGGCGAGCTGACTGGCAGCAACCCCGATTACCAGTGGATTATCGACCCCCTTGATGGCACCACCAACTTCGTAAAGGGCATTCCCCACTTCGCGGTTTCCATCGCGCTGCAAGTCAAGGGACGCACCGAGCAGGCCGTGATTTACGATCCCATTCGTGACGAGCTGTTTACCGCCAGCCGCGGCTCCGGCGCCCAGCTCAACGGCTACCGCATTCGTACCGGCAAGGCCAAGGATCTGACCAACACCGTGCTGGCCACCGGTTTCCCGTTCAAGCAGAAGCACCAGGCCGACGCCTACCTGGCCATGTTCAAGGACATGTTCGTGCAATGCGCCGACATTCGCCGCGCCGGCGCCGCCAGCCTGGATCTGGCCTATGTGGCCGCCGGCCGGGTAGACGGCTACTGGGAGCTGGGTCTCAAGCCCTGGGACACCGCCGCCGGCAGCCTGATCGCCCGGGAAGCCGGTGCCATCGTCACCGACTTTGTGGGTGGCCACAACTTCGAGCGCAGCGGCAATGTGGTCTGCGCCAACCCCAAGGTACTGAGGGTGATGCTGTCCACCATTCGCGAGCACCTGCCCGAGTCCCTGGCCAACTGAGCCTGAGAACCGAAAAGACAAAGCCCCGCCAGGTGCGGGGCTTTTTTGTGCCTGCCGTTTGACCGGCGAGCCAGAAAGGCGGAAGCAGAAACGGCGACTGCCGAACTTCTCCCTGACTTTAGTCCGGCCTGCCGGCCGGCTTAGTCCGCATGGTGTCGGCTGTCGTTGGCCTGGGCCAGCAGCAGCCGACTTTCCTTGAGGAAGGTGTCGGCATAATCGCCGAAAAACGCGCTCACGGTTTCGAACTGGCGTACAAACGCCTGCCGCTGCCCGCTTTCCAGCTGTTCCAGCAGCTCGCCGAAACGACGATGATAACGGCGGATCATCGCCAGATTGCGGGGCGACGACAAGATAATATCGGCATACAGGGCCGGATCCTGGGCAAACAGCCGCCCCACCATGGCCAGCTCCAGCCGGTAGATGGGCGAGCTCAGGCGCAGCAGCTGGGCCAGATCCGCCCCCTCGGCACAGAGGTGAGCCCCGTAGGCAAAGCTGGTGAAGTGACGCAGGGCCTGCACCAGGCTCATGGCCTCGTCGTGCTCCTCGGCGGGCACCGCCTGCAACCGGGCTCCCCAGATGCGGATTTGTGCCAGCAACCATTCATACTGCTCGGCACCGCGGCCGTCGCAATGAATGATCACCTGCTTCGCCAGGCTGGAAACATCCGGGCCAAACATGGGATGCAGCCCCAAGACCGGACCGGTATGCGCCTTCAGCATGGCCGCCAGCGGCTCGCTCTTGACGCTGGTCAGATCCACCAGCAGGCAGTCTTCCGGCAGCGCCGGCAAGCCCTCGATCACCGCCACCGTCTGATCGATGGGCACGGCAATCATCACCAGGCCGGCATCGGCCAGCAGGGCCTCGGCGTGACCCCAGTCGTCCTTTTCCAGCACCTCGACCCGGTAACCGGACAGGGCCAGCTGATGGGCAAAGAGGCCCCCCAGCTGGCCGCCGCCGCCGATCACCACCGCCTTGCGCAGATCAGGATTCACGCATTTGAAGCCGGTGTCCTTTTCACTGGCGTAGGACTCACGCATAAAGCGGCGCAACACGTCTTCAATCAAGTCCGGCGGCACGCCCCTGGCCTCGGCCTCGGCCCGGCGCCGGGCCAGCATGTCCGCTTCCCGGTCGGGGGCATAAATGGGCACGCCGTGACGGCTTTTCACTTCGCCGACCTCGGCCACCAGCTTCAGTCGCCTGGCAAACAGCTCCACCAGTTGCTGATCGACTGCATCGATTTGATCCCGCAGGACCTTGAGTTCATCTACCATTGCATTCATCCCGGAATTAAGACGCCGGACCTGAGGCCCGGCGTTGCATTATGCCTGTTTACAGCCAAGGCTGACAATTATCAGGCGACGCGTGTCTTCAGCGCGGCCGACAGTTGCTGATGACAGCGCGCCAGCAGCTCGGCGGTGGTGTCCCAACCGATGCAGGCATCGGTAATGGACACCCCATATTGCATATCGGCCACCGGCTGCTCGCTGGACTGATTGCCCTCAAACAGGTGGGACTCCAGCATGATGCCCAGAATGGACTGGTTGCCTTCCTGGATCTGGTGCACCACGTTTTCGGTCACCAGCGGCTGCAGGCTGTAGTCCTTGTTGGAGTTGCCGTGGCTGCAGTCCACCACCAGCCGCGGGTTCAGGCCGGCGGCGGTCATGGCCTTCTCCGCCAGGGCAATGTTCACCGAGTCGTAGTTGGGGTGCTTGCCGCCGCGCAGGATAACGTGGCCGTCGGGATTCCCCTGAGTCACCAGCAGCGCCACCTGGCCTTCCTGATTGATGCCCATAAAGGCATGAGGCTCGGCCGCCGCCTTCATGGCGTTGATGGCGGTGCCCAGGTTGCCGTCGGTGCCGTTCTTGAAGCCCACCGGCATCGACAGCCCCGAGGCCATTTCCCGGTGAGTCTGGGATTCGGTGGTGCGGGCACCGATGGCCGACCAGGAAAACAGCTCGGCCAGGTATTGCGGGCTGATGGGATCTAGCGCTTCGGTGGCCAGGGGCAGTTCCAGCTCTGCCAGCCAGCACAGCAGCTCGCGGGCCTTATGCAGGCCCAGTTCAATGTCAAAGCTGCCGTCCAGGTGAGGATCGTTGATAAAGCCTTTCCATCCCACCGTGGTGCGCGGCTTTTCAAAATAGACGCGCATCACAATATAAAGGCTGTCACGGTAGTCATCATGCAGTTTTTTGAGGCGGGTTGCGTACTCTTTGGCTGCGTCGATATCATGGATGGAGCAGGGACCGCAGATCACCAGCAGACGGTGATCCTTACGATGCACAATATTCGAGATGGTCTGGCGGGCCTGGCCGATGAAATCAAGCGCACGCTGGGAAATGGGCAGTTTTTCCTTGAGCTCCGCCGGGGTGATCATCACCTTTTCGGATTGAATATGAATATTGTTTAATGTGTCTTTCTGCATGATGACATCCTCACTGTAAACTTTTTCTTACAACCAAATAAAAAGAAAAGGTCAATCAGGTTTGACTTATGACTATTTCTCTTTTACGCAACCACCTTCACCTTACCAAGGCTGACGGGGCTTGCAAAGCCCGGGATGGTGCAAAAGGCCGTTATTTTGGAGAATGCCGTTAAAATGGGCAGAAAAGCACTGCACGCGGGTCAACTCTATCATGAGCAGAAACCAGGGAGCCGGCATGGCAATGAGTGAACATGACTACCGGGAGCTGGTCAGCGCCCTGCGGCGCATTCTGGATCACTACGGGGTCGACTACCGGCAAAGCCCACCGTCCTACGACTACAACACCCTGTACGATCACCAGTGCCGGCTGATCCTGGAGGAAGTGGCGACCAGCTGGCAGCAGCATTACGGTTACCGCCCAAGCCCCGGCGCCCTGCAAAAAGCGCTGTTCGCCGCCGAGCACAGCCGCGCGTTTTCACCGCCCTGGTATAAACGCTGGTGGCAACGTCTGCGGCGCTGATGCTGGACGTTTAAACGTAAGAGGTTTGACGCAAAACGTTTGACGTTTCACCTCTTACATCTCACGTCATTCAGCCGTCGATCTCGTCCATAAAGGCGTCGAGCTCTTCGTCTGAGGCGGGTTCGAATTCCTTGCCCACCTTGGCGTCCTGGTATTGCAGGTACAGATCCTTGGTCAGGCCATAAGGATCGAGGGAATTGTCGATAATGGCTTCCCGGTCGATAAGCTCACTGCGCTGATAGAGCCCGTCCATCACCCATTTGCCGGTACGCATGGCCAGGGTCATGACGTCATAGGGAAAATACAGGCTGTCCACCATGTCGCCGGAGAGCTGGCGCAAGGTGGTGGGGCCATAAAGAGGGATCATCAGGTAAGGGCCGTCGTTTATCCCCATCTGTCCCAGCACCTGGCTGAAGTCCTTGGATCCGGGTTCAAACGAAAACTTGCTGGCCACATCAAAGTAACCCAGCACACCCACTGTGCTGTTCACGCCAAAGCGCACCAGGTTGTTGCCGGCGCCGGGAAAGTCACCGGTCACCAGGTGGTTGACGAAGCTGGCCGGCTCTTCCAGGTTGAGCACCACATTCTGAATGCCCACCCGCACCGGACGGGGGACATAGTCGGCGTAGGCGTGGGCCGCCGGACGCACCACATAAGGCTCCGCCACATCGTAGTTGATCACCCAGCTGGCCCGGTTTACCGGCTCAAAAGGATCCCGGGCGTCGGCCGCGGTGGATTTGGCGTAGTCTGCCGGTATGGCCGGGGAAAACGGATCGTTCACCCGCTCCTGCTTCACGCCCTGGTGTGCCGCACAGCCGGTCAGCAATATGCCGGCAGCGGGCATCAGCACTCGATGCCACATCATCTGTTGCTCGTTGTTGTTATTGAAGATCCAAGTCTACCGAGGGCCGGCCATTACGGCCAGCCGCAATTTACAGAGGCGTGTCGATCAGCACGCTGAGCTGGCTGTCTTCATCGGTAGCCAGCTTGCCGCTGCGCCCTTCCCAGGCATTGGTGGCGTCGGTCACGTTGCCGCTGGGAGCAATGCGCGCCTTGATGATCACCGCCTCACGGCTGCTCAGGTTGTTCTCGGGCACCATGGCGTCGGCATTCGACAGGGTAATGCTCATGGGAAAGGCCGGCTGCTCGATGCGCCGCGCCGCCAGGGGCATTTCTCCGCCGTTGGCATCCACCGCAAACACAAACAGCACGGCGCCGGGATGATAAGGCACATTGCTTGAGGTATTGATCTCCACCTGGTAGCGGGGGCCGGTCACCGGCGCCTGCTGGCGCTCGGCCAGCTGTTGCTCGGCAAAGGCGATGGAGCGCTGCACCATGGCATAGCGCGGATTGTCGGCGGGCATGATGGCGAGCATCTGCTGCCAGCGGGCAATGGCCAGGGCGTAATCGTCCTGCTGCAGCGCCATAAAGGCAAACACCGACCAGGCTTCCAGATTGCCCGGCTGGCGACTCAACACCTGCTGCACCAGTTGCTCGGCGCGCAGGCTTTCTCCGGTCATGGCCAGGGCTTCGGCATAGGGCACGCGTACTGCATCGGGTTCATCGGCCAGCTTCAGGGCCTTTTCCAGGGCGTCCCGGGCGGTTTCACCGTCCCGCAGCTCCAGGGCCAGCCGGCCCAGCAGCAGCCAGCCGCGATAGTCGTCGCCGTCTTGATGCAACCGGGTACGCAGCGACAGCATCAGCTCGCGCACGTCCTGATCGGTCACGGTTGCATCGGGTTCAATCAGCACGCGGCGGGACAACTCCGGCAGCTCGGCTGACACCTGTTGCCATTCCGCCACCTGGCGGTGGGCGCCCAGTTGCCAGTAAACCCCGTAACTGACCAGCACCACCAGCGCCAGGGCGGAGATCAGCACCAGCGGGCTGCGACCGCGGCGTGCCACCGGCTGGTCGCTGACCACGTCGTCCAGCAGGCTTTTCTGCAGCTCCTGCTGCAATGCCTCGTCGTCTTCCAGCAGGCCCAGTTCGCTGTCCTGCTCCAGTTCTTGCAAACGCTGGCGATACAGCCGGGTATTGAGCTCGTTACGGCTCTGGCTCGATTCGGCCCGGCCCCGGGTCAGGGGCAGAATTATCACCAGTGCCAGCAGCGCCACCAGGGCGACGCTGAGGATCCAGAATACGGTCATGTCAGCTCTCTTTGTTCTTGTTCAGCAGGCGATCAAGGCGTTGTTTTTCCTCATCGCTGAGACTCTCGTCGGCCGCCGTGCGCCCCCGCCGGGTGCGCAGCAGCACCACCACAACACCGATCATCAGCACCAGCACCGGGCCGGCCCAGAGGATCAGGGTGGAGGCCATAAAGGGCGGCTTGTAGAGAATGAAGTTGCCGTAGCGGGCGACCATGTAGTCGACGACTTCGTCCTTGCTGCTGCCTTCCTGCAGCATCTGGTAGGTCTTTTCCCGCAGATCCTTGGCCAGCTCCGCATTGGAGTCGGCAATGTCCTGGTTCTGGCACTTGGGACAACGCAGTTCCCTCAGCAGCTCGCGGAACACCTCTTCCTGCTTTGGGTCGTCAAACTCGTACACGTCGATGGCCGCCTGGGCCGCCGGCAGCCACAGCAGGGCCGCCAGCATCAGCACGAGCATCCGCATTTTCATCCACATGGGGCTTACTCCATTTGCTCGAAAATGGGCTTCAGGGTCTGGGTCCACACCTGCTCATTCACATCTCCCACATGGCGGTAGCGGATCACGCCCTGACTGTCGATGAGGAAGGTCTCGGGAGCACCATACACTCCCAGATCCAGCCCCAGCATGCCGCGGGGATCGTACAGGTCGATGGCGTAGGGATTGCCCAGGTTGCTGAGCCAGCGCAGGGCCTTTTCCCGCTCGTCCTTGTAATTCATGCCGATGATGTAAACGCCTTCCTTCGCTTTCAGCTCGTTAAGGTATTCATGCTCGGCATAGCAGGTGGGGCACCAGGTGGCCCACACATTGAGCAGCATGGGCTGGCCGGTGAAAATGGCCTTGTCGTGCTGCTTGTTCGAATCGTGCAGATCATGCAGGGTGAATTCGGGAATGGGCTGGTCGATCAGCACCGACTCCAGTTTAGTGGGGTCGGAGAACAACCCCTTGTACAGAAACACGCTGGCCGCCAGAAACAGCACCAGCGGAATGGACAGGATCAGAATGCGGCGGTTCATGCGGCCTCCTCCCCGGCCTGGCGGCGGCCAAACCGGTAGCGCTTGTCAACGATGGCAATGACACCGCCAATGGCCATCAGCAGGGCACCGAACCAGATCCAGCGCACAAAGGGCTTGTAATAAAGCCGCACCGCCCAGGCGCCGTCGTCCAGCTCCTCACCCAGGGCGGCGTACAGATCCCGAGTAATGCCGGCATCGATGGCCGCCTCGGTCATGGCCATGCGCTGCACCACATACATGCGTTTTTCGGCGCGCAGCTCGGTCAGCGGCCGGCCGTTTTTGGCCACACTGATCACCCCTTCAAAGCCTTCGAAATTGGGGCCGTCCGCCTGGCGGGTGCCCTCAAAGGTAAAGGTGTAATCGGCAAAGGTCACGGTGTCGCCCTTGCTCATGCGCACGTCCCGCTCAATGCTGTAGAGCTGGGTGCAGGCAATGCCGATAATGGACACCGCCAGGCCGATATGACCGAGGATCATGGCCCAGTGGCTGTTGCCGAGCTTGCGGACACCGGTCAAGAAGCTGTGCCGGTGCGTGGCCCGAACCCAGGTTTCCTGCAGGCTGGTAATGGTGATAAACACCCCCAGGCCAATACCCACCGCCGCCCAGGGCTCGAAATGATCCGAGAACAGCACCGGCAGGGCAATGCCCAGCACAATGCTCAGTACCAGCGCCAGCAGCAGCTTGCCGTTCACTTCCTTCATCGGCTGGCGGCGCCAGCGGAACAGCGGCCCGGCGCCCAGCAGCAGGGCGAAGGGAATGATCAGCCAGGCGTAGAGGCTGTTAAAGAAGGGCGCACCGATACTGATGCTGCCCATGCCCAGCTCCTTGTGTACCAGCGGCAAAAGCGTGCCAATCAGCACCACCACCAGGCCGGCCATCAGCACAATATTGTTGCCCAGCAGCAGGCTTTCCCGGCTGGCCAGTTCGTGCTTGCCATGGCTGCGCACCTCGGCGCCCTTGATGGCATACAGCAGCAGGGACGAGCCCACCACCAGCAGCAGGAAGATAAGGATAAACAAGCCCCGGGTGGGATCGGAGGCAAAGGCATGCACCGACACCAGCACCCCGGAGCGCACCAGGAAGGTGCCGAGCAGGCTCAGGGAAAACGCCATGATCGCCAGCAGCACCGTCCAGGCCTTGAAGCTGGCCCGCTTTTCGGTCACCGCCAGGGAGTGGATCAATGCCGTGCCCGCCAGCCAGGGCATAAAGGAGGCGTTTTCGACCGGATCCCAGAACCACCAGCCGCCCCAGCCCAGCTCGTAATAGGCCCACCAGGAGCCCAACGCAATCCCCAGGGTCAGGAAGATCCAGGCGGCCATGGTCCAGGGCCGGGACCAGCGGGCCCAGGCCGCATCCAGCTTGCCGGTCATCAGCGAGGCGATGGCAAAGGCAAAGGCCACCGAGAAGCCCACGTACCCCATGTACAGCATGGGCGGATGGAAAATCAGCCCCGGATCCTGCAACAGCGGGTTCAGATCCCGGCCGTCCACCGGAAAGAACGGCAGGGTGCGTTCAAAGGGATTGGAGGTAAACAGCACAAACAGCAGAAAGCCGATGGCAATCATGCCCATCACGCTCAGCACCCGGGCCACCGCATCCAGCGGCAATGCCCGGCTGAAGCGGGCCACCGCGGCGGTCCAGCCGGCCAGGATCAGCACCCACAGCAGCAAGGATCCCTCATGGGCGCCCCATACCGCCGAGATACGGTAGGCCAGGGGCAGCAGGCTGTTGGAATTGGACGCCACATAGAGCACGGTGAAGTCGTGCTCCACAAAAGCCCAGGTCAGGCACAGAAAGGAAATGAACAGAAAGCCGAACTGGGCGTAGGCCAGGGGCCGGGCCAGCAGCATCATGGCGGTGTTGCCACGGACCGCGCCCAGCAGCGGATAAATACTCAGCACCAGGGCACTGGCCAGGGCCAGCACCAGGGTAAATTGTCCAAGCTCGGGGATCATAGGTTGCTACCTTTGAGCTGCGCCTCCGTGTATTCGGGTTTGAAGTGCTCCATTCCCTTGAGCGCTTCCGCCACCTCCGGTGGCATGTATTCTTCGTCGTGCTTGGCCAGTACCTCAAAGGCGTCGATGGTGCGGGCGTCCGCCAGGGTGCCCTGTGCGACAATGCCCTGCCCTTCCCGGAACAGGTCCGGCAGTATGCCGTCAAAGCGCACCGTGACCTGTTCGCCGCCGGCATCCACCAGCCCGAAACTGACCTTGAGGCTTTGCTGATCCCGCTCCACCGACCCCGGTACCACCAGGCCGCCAATACGCAGCCGCTGGCCCACTTCCGGCTTGAGCTGCTCCTTGCCCTTGCCCTGCACCAGCTCGGTGGGGGTATAGAACAGATCGATGTTCTGCTGCAGGGCGTAAAGCACCAGTCCAATCATCACCGACAGCCCGGCCACCACGGCCAGCACCAGGGTCATTCGCTTTTTACGTCTGGGGTTCATAGGGTGTTCTCCAACTTGCGGGCGGCCTCGCGTCGGGCGGCCCGGGCCTGTTTTTGGCTAACCTCGCGCAGCAAGCGTTTCTTCGTTGTTATGGTGGCCACCACCAGCCCCAGCAGGGCCAGCAGGGTCACGGCAAAGGACAGCCAGACGTAAAAGCCGTAGCCACCCATGGCCCAGAAGGCGGACCAGCTATCAAATTTCATTGCGTTTCTCCGCCAGTTTCAGCACCCAGGGGCGATGGGATTCGCGCCGGATCAGCTCGTTGCGCAGCCGCATCAGGGTGACCGCGCCCAGGAAACAGATGAAGGCAAAAATCATGAGAAGCAGCGGCCAGAGCATGTCGTTGGAAATGGACGGCCGGTCAAACTTGGTAATGGTGGCGCCCTGATGCAGGGTATTCCACCACTCCACCGAATAGTGAATGATGGGCAGGTTGATGACCCCCACCAGCGCCAGAATGCCGGCGGCACGCCCCGCCAGCACCTTGTCGGAAATGGCGTTGTAAAGGGCAATCACGCCAAGATAGAGGAACAGCAGAATAAGCTCGGAGGTCAGGCGGGCGTCCCACACCCACCAGGTGCCCCACATGGGCTTGCCCCAGGCGGCACCGGTAAAGAGCGCGATAAAGGTGAACACCGCCCCCACCGGGGCGATGGCCGCCACCGCCATGTCGGCGGTTTTTATCTGCCACACCAGGCCGATAAAGGCGGCAATGGCCATGGAGGAATAGGCCCCCATCGACATGATGGCCGCCGGCACATGAATGTAGATGATGCGAAAGGCGTCACCCTGCTGATAATCGGCGGGTGCAAACGCCAGCCCCCAGGCCAGCCCTATGGTAAAGGAGACCAGGCTGAACACGGCAAACCAGGGCAGCCACAGGCCGGCAATTCGGTAGGCGTCTTCCGACCTGGCGTAAGGATGTAACCATTTCCACATCTTGCTCAAAGACCTTTTGTATACTACGCATTGTTCGGGCGGACTTAAGATACCCCAAATCCGCCCCCTTTAAAAACCTTTGCCACCTCAGACAGCGTCAGCCGAGGCTAGTTCACGCTCACCCGCAACGCCGCCGCAATGGCAAAGGGCGCCAGGGTGACACTGCCCGCCAGCATGGCGCCCAGTATCGCCAGCTGGCCGCTGTAGGGCAGCCCCAGGCCGGCGGTTTCAATGGCCGAGGTGGCAAAAATCAGCACCGGAATATACAGCGGCAGGGTCAGCAGGCTGAGCAGCACGCCGCCCTTGCCGATGCCCACGGTCAGCGCCACGCCAATGGCACCGAGCAGGCTGAGAATGGGAGTGCCCAGCAGCAGGGTCCAGAACATGCCCCAGAAACCGGCCAGATCCAGGCTCAGCAGCACCGCCACCAGGGGCGACAGCAGCAGCAGCGGCAGGCCGGTCAGCAGCCAGTGGGCCAGCACCTTGGCCAGCACCACTACCCCCAGAGGACAGGGCATCAGCATCATTTGTTCCAGGGTACCGTCAATAAAATCATCCCGGAACAGCCGCTCCAGCGCCAGCAGGGAGGCCAGCAGCGCCGCCACCCACACAATGCCGGGGGCAATGCGCGCCAGCAGGGCCGGCTCCGGACCCACGCCCAGGGGAAACAGGGTAATGACGATCACGAAAAACCACAGCGGGTTAAGAATGTCGGCGCGCCGGCGCAGGGCGCTGACCAGCTCCCGACGCACCACGCCGGTAAAGGCCTGCATCATTGGGCGTCCTCCCGGGGCGGTGCCAGGTGAAGAATGCGCGCCCGGTCGGCGCACAGGTTGAGATCCTGGTGGGTGGTGATCAGCACCATGCCGCCGGCGTCGGTGTGCTCGATAAAGAGCCGCTCCAGCACCTTGACGCCGTGTTTGTCGATGGCGGTAAAGGGTTCATCGAGGATCCACAGTTTGGGCCCGCCCAGCCACAACCGCGCCAGGGCCACCCGCCGCTTCTGGCCGGCGGAGAGCTGGCCGGCATACTGATCTTCCAGCCCCGCCAGTCCCACCCGGGCCAGCACGTCCCACAGGTTGGCGGTGCTGCCGGCATGATGCATACGGCGAAAGAAAGCCAGGTTTTCATAGGCGGTCAGCTCGTGCTTGATGCCCGCCTGGTGTCCCAGATAAAACAGCTCCTGGTGGTAGCTGTCGCGGCACTGCTCGATGTTTTCTCCCTGCCAGTGCACCTCGCCGCCATAGGGCCGGGACAGGCCCGCCAGCAACCGCAGCAGGCTGGTTTTGCCAGCGCCGTTGGGGCCGGCAATCTGCACCAGCTCGCCGGGCGAAACGGCAAGCGACAGCTCGCTGAACAGGGTGCGTTCCTCGCGAACGCAGGTCAGGGCGTTGGCTTCAAGCATAGGTAAGGTTTCAGGCCATTCAAAAATGGCCGCCAGTCTAGCACAAGGTACCGACGCAGACTCGCCCCTTGGGGGCATCAAGCTGAATTAACGAAGGTTTATTGCGCTGAAACAAACTTCGGGGTGGGTGCGCGGGTCTGGCTCCCGAATGGGGCAGCGTACCCGTAACTCTACGCCATGCGGCAACCCGGTAAAGCAAGCGTCCTGGCGGACGCTAATGCAGGCTGGCAGCCTGCGCTCCCATCGGTTACCGCTGGCGGTGCAGCGACAGCAGCAGCTCGGCCTCGGCACGGGGCATGTCGCACTCGGCCATGATCTCCTCGATGTCCGCGCCCAGCTGCACCATGCGGGCGGCGCGGCTGTAGAGCTTGCTCTGGGGATCCTTGAGCGCCAGCTCCTGCTGTTGCTCGCGCAGGCTCAGCTGCTGGCGGCCCAGCTCGGTGAGCTTTTTGCCCAGACCGATGTTGGCCGCCTGCAGCTCTTCCAGCTGTTTGCGGTAGCTGTCCCGGCTGCGGGACAGTTCCCGCATCAGGGTGCTCATGGCCTCCAGCTTGCGCTGACTGCGGCGCCACATCATCCAGGCGAGCCCCATGGCGGCCATGGCCAATACCAGCGCCATCACCGCCAGGATCAGTGCGGTTTCACCGACCATCAGAGCTGGCTCAGCTCTTCCCACTCGTCGTCGGACAGCAGCTTGTCGAGATCCACCAGGATCAGCAACTCGTTTTCCCGGTTGCACACGCCCTGAATAAAGCGGGCACTTTCGCTGGTGCCCACATTGGGCGCGCTCTCGATCTCCGACGACTTGAGGTAAACCACCTCGGCCACACTGTCGACCAGAATGCCGATCACCTGCTTTTCCGCTTCGATGATCACAATGCGGGTGTTGTCACTGATCTCCGCCGGCATCAGACCAAAGCGCAGCCGGGTGTCGAGCACGGTCACCACGTTGCCACGCAGGTTGATAATGCCCAGCACATAGTCCGGGGCACCGGGTACCGGGGCGATATCACTGTAGCGCAGCACCTCCTGCACCTGCATCACATTGATGCCGTAGGTTTCGTTGTCGAGGCGAAAGGTCACCCACTGCAACACTTCGTCTTCAGCCAGATTTTCCGCCAGATTGCGATGATTGCTCATACACTCACCCTTATGTCTCTCAGACCCTATGTCCGTCGATATTTTTGCCCTGCTCCAGCAATGCAATCAATGCATCCACGTGCAGCAGGGCGCACATTTTTTCTTTTACCATGCCCGCCAGCCAGGGCCGGGAGCCGGGCGTGGTGCGCCACTTCACCTGCTCCCGGGTGAGCTGGACGGTGCCTTTCAGCTGATGGCAGGCCAGCCCCCAGTGGCTCTCCCCCAGGGTCACCACATACTGGTAGACCTCGTCCTGGGTATGGCCGGGCATGGCCCAGCGCGCCGTGTCCACCACGCTGAGCTGGCGTTCCCGTTCGGTCATGATGCCGGAAAACCAGGCCGGCTTGCCAAACAGGCTGGTCAGCTTCGATAGCTGATAAATGCCTCCCAGGTGGGTCAGCGGCACGGCAAAGGTCATGCCCGCCACTTCAAAGAACAGCGCCTGAAAACGCGGCTCGGTGTCCATGTTGCGCCAGGCCGGCGCGGGCGATACCGCCTCGGGCGTGACCGCCCTCGCCGCCACCGGCGTAACCTCGGGCTCAAAGGCAGGGGCGTCGGCCGGGATCGTCGGCGCGATCTTCAGCTCCGGCTCGGGAGCCCGGCTCGCCGGCGCGGCAGCGGCTTCCTCCTCCTTCAGCTCGGCCACCGTGGCCAGCAATGACTCCAGCGCCCGGCGACGGGCGTCTTCTTGCGGATCCGCATAGGCCAGGGCCGGCGGCTCGGGCCGTGCGGGCTCAGCCGCGACCTGGGGGGCCGGGCCGGCCTCTTCCAGCAGGGCGTCGAAGTAGTCGTCGAGGGCCGCAAACTGACGTTGATTCATAAGGGCTGTTCTCCTCCGTCGAGACGCCACAAATAGCGCAGCAGGGTCTGGTAGGCATACACGCCCCGGCTGCCCCTGGCAAAATAGGAGGGAGGCTCGTGGCGCAGGCTGGCGTCACGAAACTTGGTGTCCACCGGGATCACCGCCGGCCACACCCGCTCGCCGTACTGTTGTTTCAGGCTATCGAGGCTCTGCACCGAGGCCCGAGTGCGCTGATCATACATGGTCGGCACCACGGTGTAATTAAATCCGTCCTTGCGCGCCTTGTGCATCAGTTTAAAGGTGCTGACCATGCGCTCCAGCCCCTTCAGCGCCAGAAATTCGGTCTGCACCGGCACCAGGATGCGATCGCAGGCGGCCAGGGCGTTGACCATCATCACCCCCAGCACCGGCGGGCAGTCGATAATGGCCACATCGAAGTCGTCTTTCACCTGTGCCAGCAGGCGCTTGAGCACCAGCCCCATGCCTTCCCGGCTGCTGGAGGTACGCTCCAGGGTCGCCAGGGAAATGGATGCCGGCAGCAGAGTGATGCCCTCAAAACGGGTCGCCAGCGCCACTTCACCGAACTCGGCCCGTCCCGCCCCGGGGGCCTGGAACAGGTCAAACAGGGTGGCGGGCAGGGCATCGGAGTTGTAGTCCAGGTAGGCGGTCAGCGAGCCGTGGGGATCGGTGTCGATCAGCAGGACCCGCTTGTTGTGCTGTGCCAGCAGGCCGGCCAGGGCCACCACCGAGGTGGTCTTGCCCACGCCGCCTTTCTGATTTGCTACTGTCCAGACTATCACGGGTTCATCCTGTCGTTGGTAATGCGAATGCCGCCACCCGGCAGCTCATACACCTGTATGCCACCTTCGTTGCCGGCCGGCAGGGTGCGGACCGGGGCCGGCGCCTCGGGCGGTTGCCAGCGCCGGCTGGAGACCGCGATCTCCACCCGCCGGTTCAGGGCGCGCCCCGCCTCTCCCCGCCCGCGCTCGGCCGGACGATACTGCCCATAAGCTTCCAGCCCCAGCCGCTGGGACGCCACGCCCCCCGCGGCCAGCCGCTCCAGCACCACCCGGGCCCGCTCGGCAGAGAGCTGCCAGTCGGATACATACAGCTCGTTGCTCACCGCGATATTGTCGGCATAGCCGCGTATTTTCAGGTAATGGCTGTCCTGCACCAGCAGCGGCAGCAGGGCCGCAAACACCGCCTCGCTGTTGCCCCCGAGCAGGGCGCTGCCCTCGGCAAACAGCAGGCTGCCGTCCAGGGTCAGCACCAGCTCATCCTCTTGCTGCTCGACGCTGGCCAGTTGCCGCTCGGTCAACGGCGCCAGCCGTTCACCCAGGCCGACGGAGAGTTCATGCAGACGGTTGGCGGAGGCGTCCGCCGCCGGCTGCTCGCTCACCGGCAGTGCCGGCTGTCCCTGACGTTCCAGGGCGCCCTGGTGCTCAGGGCGGGCCCCCAGCTGGCCCAGCGCCTGCTGTACCCCTTCCACCACCGGCTGGCGCAGCTCGCTGCGGGAAGCATGCACCGCGTACAGCATCACAAACAGCGCAAAGGCCAGGGTCATGTAATCGGCGTAGGACACCAGCCAGCGTTCGGTATGCTGATCGCGGTGAACCGGCAGCAGGGAACGCCGTTTCATTGCCGGCCTCCCTGGTACTGGCTGAGCTGGCGGCTGACCGCCAGGCTGCCCTCGCCCCGGGCGATGGCCAGCAGGCCGATGGCGGTCAGCTCCCGGTAGCGCAGCTCCAGCCGGTAAATGGCCCGCAGCCGGTTGGCCAGGGGCAACAGCAGCAGGTTGGCCAGCCCCACGCCATACAGGGTGGCGACAAAGGCCACGGCAATGCCGCTGCCGAGGCGAGCGGGATCTTCCAGGTGCGACATGGCCTGAATAAGCCCCAGCACGGCGCCGATAATGCCGATGGTCGGGCTGTAGCCGCCCATGGCCTCAAATACCCGCGCCTCCAGCTCTTTTTGCTCTTCGATGCGCGCCAGCTCGTTGTCGAGCAGTTGCTCCATCATCGCCGGCTCGGTGCCGTCCACCAGCCAGTGCAGGCCCTGGCGGGTAAAAGTGTCGAGCTGATCCGAATGCAGCCGTCCTTCCAGCGCCAAAAAACCGCCCTGACGGGCCTCGTGAGACCAGCGCAACAGCCGTGCACTCTGCTCCTGAAAGGGCCAGGCCGGCTGCGCAAACAGCGCGCCCAGCGCGCCCAGGGCGGCACGGAACTGAAACCAGGGGGTCTGCAGCCACACTGCCCCCAGGCTGCCGCCCAGCACGATCAGCAGGGCCGGGCCGTCCAGCAGCACCGACAGTTCACCGCCGTGCCACCACTGGGCCAGGAGAATGCAGCCGAGGGCGAGCAGCAGGCCGGCCAGCGCCATCTCAGCCCGCCATTTCGTTGACGATGGCGTCGCCGATCAGCGGCAACGGCAGCGACTCGGTGGCAATGCCGGCTCGGGCCACCGCCTGGGGCATGCCGTAGACCACGCAGGTTTCCTCATCCTGGGCCCAGACACTGGCGCCCTGCTCCTTGAGCAGGCGGGCGCCATCGCGGCCATCGGCCCCCATGCCGGTGAGCACCACCGCCAGCACCTTGCCGCCATACACCTTGGCGGCGGAGGCAAAGGTAATGTCGACACAGGGCTTGTAGTTGACCTTGTCATTGCCGTCGAGAATGCGCAGCCGAGCCGCCCCGGGACGGCCTTCAAACATCATCTGCCGGCCGCCGGGCGCCAGGTAGGCGTGGCCCGGACGCAGCACGTCACCGTCTTCCGCTTCCTTCACCCGAATCTGGCACAGGCCGTCAAGGCGGGCGGCAAAGGCGGTGGTAAAGGTGCCCGGCATGTGCTGGATCAGCACGATGGGATGGGGAAAGTTGGCCGGCAGTTTGGTGAGCACCGCCTGCAGCGCCACCGGCCCCCCGGTGGAGGTGCCGATGGCCAGCAGCTGGTAGCTCTTGCCGCTGCGCCGGGGCAGGCTGCGCCGCTCGGTCGCGGCGGGCACCGCCGGCGCCGGCTCGGTCCGGTTGAACCGGCTCAGGGCCGGGGCCGGGCTGCGCGCCGGGGCGGGCCGGGACGACAACGACGACAGCACCGATGACGGACGCGGGCTCAGCGCCCCCGGACGACGGCGGGCAATGGCCCTTACCCGCTGCTGCAGTTGCTGAATGGCTTCTTCCTTGCTGCGGGCAATGTCTTCAAAGCGCTTGGGCAGAAAGTCCAGGGCGCCGGCCTCCAGCGCCTCCAGGGTGGCCCGGGCCCCTTCGTGGGTCAGGGAAGAAAACATCAGCACCGGCGTGGGCGTGGCCTTCATGATCTCGCGCACCGCGGTAATGCCGTCCATCACCGGCATTTCAATATCCATGGTGATCACGTCCGGTCGCAGCGTTTTCACCTTGTCGATGGCTTCTCTGCCGTTGGCGGCGGTGTCGATCACCTCAAGCTGGGGATCCTGCGCCAGGATCTCGCTGACCCGCCGGCGGAAAAAGCTGGAGTCGTCGACCACCAAAACCCGAATAGTCATTGTTATTGTCGTGCTCCCTGTTATGGCGTCAGATGTAGCGACGCGCATAGGCCTTGATCAGGCCGGCGATGTCGAGAATGAGGGCAATGCCGCCGTCACTGGTAATGGTGGCGCCGGCCATGCCGGGGGTGCCGTGCAGCAGCTGGTCGAGGGGCTTGATCACCACCTCTTCCTGGCCGATCAAGCCATCGACCACAAAACCCACCTGCTGGTTGCCGATCATCACAATCACCACATGGCCATGGGCCTTGCGATCGCGCTTGCCGCCGCGCAGCAGCCAGTCCTGCAGATAGAACAGGGGGATGGCCCGGTTGCGCACCACCACGGTGAGCTGGCCGTCCACCATGCTGGTCTTGGTCAGGTCCAGGTGGAAGATTTCGTTGACGTTGGTCAGCGGCAGGGCGAAGGTCTGCTGCCCCACCACCACCATCAGGGTAGGCAGAATGGCCAGGGTCAGGGGGACCTTGATCTGCAGTTTGGTGCCCCTGCCCTTTTCCGAGTCGATGACGATGGAGCCATTGACCGAGCTGATGCCGGTCTTGACCACGTCCATGCCCACGCCCCGGCCGGACACGTCAGTGATCTCCACCTTGGTGGAAAAACCGGGGGCAAAGATCAGGTTATAGGCCTCGTTGTCGCTCATGCGGGCGGCACCGTCGGCATCGAGAATGCCCCGCTTGATGGCGATGCTCTTGAGCTTTTCCGGATCCATGCCGGCGCCGTCATCCTCGATGCCCAGCAGAATATGGTCTCCTTCCTGGGACGCGGTCAGCCGGATCACGCCCTTGCGCGGCTTGCCGGCGGCTTCCCGCTCTTCCGGCAACTCAATGCCGTGGTCACAGGAGTTGCGCACCAGGTGCACCAGGGGATCGGCCAGGGCCTCGACCAGGTTCTTGTCGAGATCGGTCTCCTCCCCCACCATTTCCAGCTCGATTTCCTTTTTCATATTGCGGGCAATGTCGCGCACCACTCGGGGGAAACGGCCAAACACCTTTTTGATGGGCTGCATGCGGGTTTTCATCACCGCCCCCTGCAGATCCCCGGTCACCGCATCCAGGTTGGTCACCGCCTTGGTGATCTCTTCGTTCTCGTGACCGGACTGCAGGCTGAGCAGGCGGTTACGCACCAGCACCAGCTCGCCCACCATGTTCATGATGCTGTCGAGGGTTTTGGTATCCACCCGCACCGTGGTATCGGCGGGAGGCGGCTGGTGCGCCGCCGGCTTGGCGGCGGGCGGGGCGCTCGCCGGTGCGGGCTTGACGGCCGGTGCCGGTTTGGCCGCCGCGCTGGCCTCACTGGGCGCCGCCGTGACCGTGGGCCCCTTGCCGGCACCGTGCAGCTGATCGAGCAGGGCTTCAAATTCACTGTCGTCGATCAGCTCATCATGCTCCTTCCCGGCGGCCTTCGCCTCGGGCTCGGAGGGAGATCCGGCGGCGCTCTGGGGCACGCCACCGTGTTTGCCGGCACCGTGCAGCTGATCGAGCAGGGCTTCAAATTCGTCGTCGGTAATGTCGTCGCTGTCCCCTGCCGCCGGCTCACTCTCAAGCTCGCCCAGCATTTGCCGGTATTCCTGCTCGTTGAGAGACTCGATGGAATCAGGTTCGGCGGGCGTTCCGGCCACGGCGTCAACGGCCTGCACCGGCGGGGTTTCGTCTTCCCGCTCGGGCTGGCAGTAGAATCCCAGCTCCTCCAGCAGGGCCGGATCCGCGGGGGTGGGCTCCTGGCGGCTCTGAATTTCGGCGAACATAGCGTTAACCGTGTCCAGCGCCCGCAGGATCACGTCCATCAACTCGGAGGTGACGCGGCGCTGACCGGTACGCAAAATGTCGAACACGTTTTCCGCCTTGTGGCAGGTGTCTACCAGGGCGGTCAGCGACAAAAAGCCGGCACCGCCCTTGACGGTGTGAAAGCCGCGGAAAATGGCGTTGAGCAGGTCCTTGTCGTCGGGCTGACGCTCCAGGGTTACCAGTTGCTCCGACAGCTGCTCCAGGATTTCCGATGCTTCCACCAGAAAGTCCTGCAGAATATCCTCGTCTACCTCAAAGCCCATGCTTGCTCCTTAAAATCCCAGACTGGACAGCAGATCGTCCACTTCATCCTGATCCGAGACCACGTCATCACGCTGTTCCCTGTTGATGATGGGCCCCTCGGCCTCGGTGGCCTTGGCCGTGCTGCTGGCCGACGAGCCGCCGCGGTGGCCGCTATGCTGCTGATCTCCGGTCAGGCGGCCAAATACCGACAGAATGTCCACCAGCTTGGCTTCCACTTCCTGCACCAGCTTGATCACCCGGCGAATCACCTGGCCGGTCAGATCCTGGTAATCCTGGGCCATCAGGATCTCGGTCAGCAACTGGCGCAGCCGGTCGGCATCCTGCTCGGAATCCCGGAGAAAATCGTCGAGCTGGTAGCAAAGTTCCTTGAACTTGCCCAGCTCCAGCTGCCGCTGCATCAGTCCGCGCCAGCCCGGCATCACCTGCTGAATGCGATCATTCAGGCGGTCGGCAATGGGCAGGCTGGCTTCCACCGCATCCATGGTGCGGTTGGCCGCCTTGTCGGTCATGTCGATGACGTAATTCAGGCGCTCGCGGGCATCGGGAATATCGGTCTCGGCCAGCTCCGGCAGGCGGGGATCGTTGCGAAACTCCTGCAGCGCATCGTGCAGCTGACGGGTCAGCTGCCCTACCTGATCCAGCAGCGCATCGGCGTGAGGCATGCAGACGTCGGTCATAAAGCGATCGGCCCCGGCCTGATCTCCCCGCTCCAGCAGGGCCACCAGTTCACGGGCCTGTTCCAGACTGATCAGTCCTTGTGGTTGTGTCATGTGAGACCCTTATCCGATGCGCTCGAAAACCTTCTCGAGTTTTTCCTTGAGGGTGCCGGCGGTAAACGGCTTGACCACATAGCCGTTCACCCCCGCCTGGGCGGCGGTGATGATCTGCTCGCGTTTGGCTTCGGCGGTGACCATCAGCACCGGCAGGTGCTTGAGCTTGTCGTCGGCGCGAATGGCCTTGAGCAGGTCAATGCCCTGCATGCCCGGCATGTTCCAGTCGGTCACCACAAAATCGAAATCACCGTTCTTGAGCATGGGCAGGGCCGTCAGTCCGTCGTCCGCCTCGTGCGTGTTGTTAAAGCCCAGATCTCTGAGCAGATTTTTTATAATCCTGCGCATGGTGGAAAAATCATCCACGATGAGGATTTTCATGTTCTTGTCCAACCCATTCCTCCCGTTCCGCTGAACCAACAGCCGCTGAACACGATAAGAGATACCCACTGTTAACTAGTCGGCAGAAACGCCGGCTTCTTGAGCGAGAATATGTCGTTTATGTAACTTAACTTGTTGTCGCAAATCAAATTTGCCAGTCTTTCAGGCGAGATTTCAGCCGTAGCATGGCCTGGCTGTGGATCTGACTCACCCGAGACTCCGATACCTCCAGGATCTGACCGATTTCCCGCAGGTTGAGCTCTTCGTCGTAATAGAGCGACAGCACCAGGGCTTCCCGCTCCGGCAGCTTGCGAATGCCCTCGGCCAGGGCGCGCTGAAAACGGTCCCTGGCCATGCCCTCAAAGGGGCTGCCGGCGTGGGCCGAGGGAGCGGCCTGGTACTCCACTCCCTGCTCGAACTCGTCCATTTCCAGCAGCTTGCCGTGGTTCACGTCCGTCAGCATGGCATGGTACTGGCTAAGGGAGACGCCGAGCTCGTCGGCGATTTCCCGGTCCTGCGCCGGGCGCCCTTCCCGGCGCTGAATGCTGTGCATGGCCTCGGCAATTTGCCGGCCATTGCGGTGCACCGAGCGCGGTACCCAGTCGCCCCGGCGAATTTCGTCGAGCATGGCGCCGCGAATGCGAATGCCGGCAAAGGTTTCGAAACTCGCCCCCTTGGAGGCATCGAAATTTTTCGCCGCTTCCAGCAGTCCCACCATGCCCGACTGGATCAGATCGTCCAGCAAGACGCTGTCGGGCAGGCGCGCCAGCAGGTGCTGGGCAATGCGCCGCACCAGGGCGGCGTGGCGCTCCACCAGCCCCTGGGTATGGTGCCGGGCGTAGGCCTGCGCCTTGCTACTGCCGAACATCCTGCTCTGCGACCGGCTTGGCCAGCAGCCTCTCAACGAAGAATTGCAGGTGCCCTTCCGCCCGGTGGGGCGTGGGCCAGTTCATGGCCTTGGCGGCCAGGGCGCGGATGGCCATGGCCGAGGGCGACTTGGGATACTGGTTCACCACCAGGCTCTGGCGGCGCACCGCCATGCGCAGATTGCCATCAAAGGGTATGCAGGCCACCAGTTCCAGGGAGGCATCGAGGAACTTGTCGGTCACCCGGGTGAGCTTGGCGAACAGCTCCATGCCTTCCCGCTGGCTGCGTACCATGTTGGCCACTATCTTGAAGCGGAACACGCCATGCTCCCGGGACAGCAACTTGATCAGGGCATAGGCGTCGGTGATCGAGGTGGGCTCGTCGCACACCACCACCAGCACCTCCTGGGACGCCCGGGAAAAGCTCAGCACCATGTCGGAAATGCCGGCGGCGGTGTCCACCAGCAACACATCCACCGGGGTGCGCATTTCGCTGAAGGCGCGGATCAGGCTGACGTGCTCCAGGGGCGACAGCTCGGTCATCGACTGGTTGCCGGAGGTGGCGGGAATGATGCGAATGCCCTGCGGCCCCTCCACCATCACCTCGTCCAGGGTGCACTCGCCCCGCAGCACGTGAGACAGGTTATGGCGCACGCGAATGCCGAGCAGCACGTCCACGTTGGCCAGCCCCAGATCCGCATCCAGCACCATCACCCGCTTGCCCTGGGCCGCCATGGCCGAGGCCATGTTGAGGGTGATGTTGGTCTTGCCCACCCCGCCCTTGCCGCCGGTGACAGCGATCACCTGCACTCTGTTCATTTTTTGCATAAGCCGCAGTCCGCTTGCCTGGTCCTGAAACCAATTATTCATAAAAACGCGCATCCTCATGATCGGCATCGGAAGCTTCCCAGTAATAAGGCTCTTCCCGCTGCTGCTCTACCGTGCCCAGGGCCTGGCGTACCAGCTCGTCGGCCCGGGCCAGGCGCAGGTCTTCCGGCACCCGCTGGCCGTCGGTGACATAACTGATGGGCAGGCTGTTCTGAATGCTGATGTCGAGCACATCCCCCAGCGACAGGCTCTCGTCGAGCTTGGTCAGAATGCAGCCGGCCAAGGGAATGCGGCGAAAGTGCTCCACCGCTTCCTGCAGCACACGGCGCTGGGCGGTGGACGGCAGCACCAGGTAATTGCGAATGCGGATCTGGCGATCCCCCACCAGGTTGTCGAGCTGCTCGTTGAGGCGCATGTCCCGCTGGCCCATGCCGGCAGTGTCAATCAGCACCAATCGGCGGTGGCGCAGCTGATACAGGGCCTGAGCCAGCTCCTGGTAGGTACGCGCCTGCTTCACCGCCACCCCCATGATGCGGCCGTAAGTCTGCAACTGCTCGTGGGCACCGATGCGGTAATGATCCGTGGTGATCAGCGCCAGCTGGTCGGCGCCGTAACGGGCGGCGAAGCGGGCCGCCAGCTTGGCGATGGTGGTGGTTTTACCCACGCCGGTGGGTCCAAGCAGCGCCACGGCCCCCCCCTGGCGCATGATTTCGTCTTCCCCGGTCACCAGCAGCTCGTTCAGGGAGGCTTCAATCTGGGCCCAGGCCTCGTGAGGTGCGGCCCGCTCGTGCACCCGCATGGCCAGCATGTCGGCAAAGCCGTCGCTGAAGCCCAGCTGGTTGAGCTGCTTGATCACCATGGCCCGCACCGGCTCGCGCCGCTCCACTTCCTGCCACATCAGCCCCGACACCTGGTGCTCCAGCAGCCGGCGAATGCTGGCAATTTCCTGACGCATGGCGTTGAGCTCTTTGTCCTTGGCGTTTTCCTTCTGCCGCCCGGCGCTTTTGCCGCCACCGGCAAACAGGGGTGCCGGCTGGCTCAGCACCGGTTCACGACGCGCTTCTGGCTGCCCCCAGTCCACCTGCTCGGCCAGGGTTTTGGGGGAAGGGTCCGTTTTGCCGCGGCTCAGCAGCGCCTGCAGCGAATCCGTCTGCTGCGCCTGGCTCAGGGGCGGAACAAATTGACGGGCCTGCGACGAGATTCTGACATTGTCGTCACTCAGAGCCCGTGAGGCGGTCTCGACCGGCGCACTGTCGTCGTCGTCCACGGCGGCCACGATTTCGATGCCCCCGGAGACCTTCTTGTTGGACATGATCACCGCGTCTGCACCGAGCACTTCTTTTACCTCGGCCAGGGCCGTTCTCATGTCCTTGGCGAAAAACCGTTTAATTTTCATTCAATCCTCTCCCGCTACTGCTGCCCAACCGACGCCACGATGCGGATTTGGCGATCATCCGGCACTTCCTGGTAAGACAGTACCCGCAGACTGGGAATGGTATGTTTCACAAAGCGCGCCAGGGTGGTACGCAACATGCCCGAGGTCAGCAATATCGCCGGCTGCCCCTCCAGCTCCTGATTGGCGGCGGCCTGGGTCAGGGACTGCTGCATGCGTTCCGCCAGACCCGGCTCTATGCCGCTGCCTTGAGCGCCACCGGCCTGCAAAGAGTTCTGCAAAATCTGTTCCAGTTCTGGCGCCAGGGTAATAACCGGTAGCTCGCGCTCGGTGCCGGCAATTTCCTGCACCAGGAAACGACGCAGGGCAATACGGCAGGCGGCGGTGAGTACCTCCGGATCCTGGCTCTTGGGCGCGTACTCGGTGAGGGTCTGCAAAATGGTGCGCGTGTCTCGAATGGAGACGCCCTCGTTCAGCAGGCTCTGCAGTACCTTGGTGACCAGGGCCAGACTCAGGGTATTGGGCACCAGCCCCTCCACCAGCTTGGGCTGGCTGCGGCCCACCTGATCGATCAGGTTCTGTACCTCTTCATGACCCAGCAGCTGGGAGGCATTGTTGGTCAGCAGCTGGCTTAAGTGAGTGGCCACCACGGTGGCGGCATCCACCACCGTGTAACCCAGGCTCTGGGCATGCTCTATCTGATCCCGGCCAATCCAGGTGGCTTCCAGGCCAAAGGCCGGATCCCGGGTGTCGATGCCCGACACCGGGCCGAACACCTGGCCCGGATTGATGGCCAGTTCCCGTTCGGGGTAGATATCGGCCAGCCCGGAGCTGACCCCCATCAGGGTGATCTGGTACTGGTTGGGCCCGAGCTCCAGGTTGTCGCGAATGTGCACCGCAGGAATCAAAAAACCCAGCTCCTGAGAGAGCTTCTTGCGCACCCCCTTGATGCGGCTGAGCAGCTCGCCCCCCTGGGACACGTCCACCAGGCTGATCAGGCGGTAGCCCACTTCCAGCCCAATGGTGTCCACCTGACTGACGTCGTCCCAGCTCAGCTCCCGGCTTTCGTTGCCGGCCACCGCCGGCGGCTGGGCGGCGGCGTCCTGTTGCTGTTGCTGGCGTTCGTCCTGGCGTTTGTGCATCCACCAGGCGCCGGCGGCAGACAGCCCTCCCAGCAGCAAAAAGGCAAAATGGGGCATGCCCGGCACCAGCCCCATGGCGATCAGAATGCCGGCGGCAATGGTCAGGGAGCGCGGGTTGTCAAAAAGCTGACCCAGCATGGCCTGGCCCATGTCTTCCCGAGTGTTTTGCCGCGTCACGATAATGGCGGCGGCAATGGACAACAGCAAGGACGGGATTTGCGCCACCAGGCCGTCACCGATGGTGAGCAGGGTATAAACCCGGGCCGCGTCGCCAAAGCTCAGCTCATGCTGGGCCATGCCGATGATGAAGCCCCCGATGATGTTGATAAAGAGGATCATGATGCCGGCGATGGCATCGCCCTTGACGAACTTGGAGGCACCGTCCATGGAGCCGTAGAAGTCCGCTTCCCGGGTCACTTCATCCCGGCGGGTGCGGGCTTCATCCTGATTAATCAGGCCGGCGTTGAGATCGGCGTCGATGGCCATCTGCTTGCCGGGCATGGCGTCCAGGGTAAAGCGGGCGCTCACTTCCGAAATACGGCCGGCGCCCTTGGTGACCACCACGAAGTTGATGATCATCAAAATCAGAAACACGATAAGACCGACCGCGTAGTTGCCGCCGATCACCACAGAGCCAAAGGCCTCGATCACGTTACCGGCGGCGTTGCCCCCTTCATGGCCTTCCAGCAGCACCACCCGGGTGGAGGCCACGTTGAGCGCCAGCCTGAGCAGGGTGGCCACCAGCAGCACGGTGGGAAAGGCGGCAAAGTCCAGCGGCCGCTGGGTATATACCGCCACCAGCAGCACCACCAGGGCCAGGGAGATATTGAAGGAAAACAGCACGTCCAGTATCAGTGCCGGAATGGGCAGCACCACCATGGCCAGTGCCGCCAGCACCAGCAGCGGCGTGCCTATGCCCTTGTTGACCCACCGGGACCACTGTTTCGCCTGAGAAAGCCTCGCCCTTAACTCCATGACACTCGCTGAACCTCAACAATCATGGGGGGGACAATGCAAGAAGTGAGCCAATCGTTTTGAGGATTGGGGATTGGGGATTGGGAGAATTCTAGTCCCTACTCCCCAGTCCCTAATCCCTTTAAGTAAACCTACACCCGGTATTCATCCGGTATGGGCAGGTCGTCCTTCAGCGGCACCGGCTTGTTGCCCTGGCCCTTGCGCCAGGCGTTCAGCTGGAACACATAGGCCAGCACCTGGGCCACCGCCACAAACAGACCGTCGGGAATTTCCCGCTCCAGCTTGGTGGAGAAGTACACCGCCCGGGCCAGGGCCGGAGAAGAGATCACCGGCACTTGGTACTCCCGGGCGATTTCCCGAATCTTGAGGGCAATTTCGTCCAGTCCCTTGGCCACCACCACGGGGGCGGCGCCGGGTTTGTCCTTGTCGTAACACAGGGCCACCGAGAAGTGGGTCGGGTTCACCACCACCACATCGGCGGTGGGCACCTCGGCCATCATGCGCCGGTTGGCCATTTCCTGTTGCAGGCGGCGAATGCGGCTTTTCACCTCGGGCTTGCCCTCGGTGTTCTTGTATTCGTCCTTGATCTCCTGCAGCGTCATCTTCAGCTGACGGGTGTGGTTCCACACCTGAAAGGGCACGTCGATGGCCACGATGGGCAACAGAGCCAGGCACAGCCCCAGCCCCATCCACAGCAGCAGCTCCAGGGCGTCCTTCATGGCCAGGTTCAGGGTCTCATTGCTCAGGCGCAGAATATGGTCGAACTGGCCCCACAACAGCCAGATGGCAATGGTGGCGATAAACACCACCTTGGCGATAGACTTCAGCAGTTCCACCAGTGCCTGCACGCCAAACATCCGCTTGAGGCCCTTCATCGGGCTCATGCGACTGAATTTTGGCATCATCGCCTGGGTACTGAAGTTAAAGCCGCCGAGCAGGCAGTTGCCCACCAGGGCCGCCACCAGTACCACCGCAAACAGCCCCAATAGCGGCCAAATCAGGCCGCCGATGGCTTCGGCCAGCGCCGGCATCATGGCGGCGGGGTCAAAAATGGCTTCCCGCTCCAGCCGGAAACTCTGCTCAAACACCGTGGACAGGGCCGCACCCAGTGAATCCCCCAGCATCAGCAGGGCGGCGGTGGCACTGAGCAGCACCGCCGCCGTGCCCAGTTCCTTGGAGCGGGGGATCTGGCCTTTTTCCCGGGCCTGACGAAGTCGCTGCTCCGTGGGCTGTTCTGTTCTTTCCTGACCGTCCGACTCTGCCATGTCAGCCTCCTTCGCAGGTCAGTCTGAGGCTGTCGCACATCACCTGTTGCAGGCGCAGCCACTGGTTGACAAAGTGATCCATAAAGCCGCCCAGGGTCAGCCACATGATAAAGAGGCCACACACCATGCTGATGGCAAAGCCCACGCTGAAGATATTGAGCTGGGGAGCGGCCCGGGTCATCACGCCGAAGCTGAAGTTGATCAACAGCATGGCGACGATGGCCGACAGCGACATGGCCACCGCCGCCTGAAACAGCAGGGTCAGCAGGCCGGCAAGGTTCTGCCAGTCTCCTACGGTAAAGCCGCTGGCCGCCACCGGCACCGAGGTAAAGCTGAGCACGATGGCTTCGATCATCACCAGATGACCGTCGAGGCCGAGAAACAACAGGGTGCCCAGCATCAGATACAGTTGGCCCACCACCGGCGCCGACTGGCCGTTGAGCGGATCCACCATGGAGGCAAAGCCCAGACTGGTCTGCATGGCGATGATCTGGCCGGCGGTGACAAAGGTTTGCAGCAAAAACTGGGACAGCAGGCCAATCACGGCGCCGATCAGCACCTGCTGAACGGTGATCAGAAAGCCCTGCACCGAGAACAATTCCACCGCCGGCATGGCCGGCAGTACCGGCGCCACCGCAATGGTAATGGCCACCGCCAGCAACAGCCGAGTATAGACCGGCGTAAGATTGGCGCCAAACATCACCATGGTCATCATCAGACCGGCAATGCGGAACAGGGGCCAGAGGTAGGACGCCAGCCATTGCATCAGCTCGGCGGTGGTGTAGTTCACCCTAACCCACCACCTGCGGAATCAGCTCCATCAGCTCGTAAAAATAATCTATCAGCATGCCAAAGCCCCAGTGGGCCCCCACGGCCAGGGCTCCCAGGGTCACCAGCAGGCGGGGCAGAAAGCTCAGGGTCTGCTCGTTGATGGAAGTGGCCGCCTGAAAGATGGACACCAGCAGGCCCACCGCCAAGCTCGGAAAAATCACCGCCGACACCAGCACCGTCACCAACCAGAGGGCGCTGCGAAACAGGTCGACAAAGGTTTCCGGGCTCATTAGCTTGCTCCCAGTCCGAAGCTGGTGGCCAGCGTGCCCATGATCAGGTTCCAGCCATCCACCAGCACAAACAGCATCAGCTTGAAGGGCAGGGAAATCAGCATGGGCGACAGCATCATCATGCCCATGGCCATCAGTATGCTGGCCACCACCAGATCGATCACCAGAAACGGCAGAAACAGCATAAAGCCGATTTGAAAAGCGGTTTTCAGCTCGCTGGTCACAAAGGCCGGGATCAGCACCCTGAGCGGCACCTCGGCCTCGCTGTCCACCTGCACATTGGCAATATTAAGAAAGGTGTCGAGATCTTTGACCCGGGTCTGGGCCAGCATAAAGTCGCGAATGGGCAGCTCAGCCCGGGCCAGGGCCTCCCTGGAGCCGATTTCTTCCGCCAGGTAGGGCTGCAGCGCCTCAGCGTTCACCCGGTCCAGTACCGGCGCCATGATAAAAAACGACAGGAACAGGCTGATGCCGATCAGCACCTGGTTGGACGGGCTCTGCTGCAGGCCCAGGGCCTGCCGCAGAATGGACAGCACCACAATAATGCGGGTAAAGGAGGTCATCATGATGACCACCGCCGGCAGGAACGACAGCGCCGTCATCAGCGCCAGCACCTGCAGGGTGAGGCTGTATTCCTGGCTGCCGTCCGGGTTGGTGGTGACCGTCACCGCCGACATGCCCTGTTGGGCGAAAGCCGGACTAGCCAGCAGCAGCAGCAACAGCGGTAATAGGCAACGAACTCGGCTCACCCGTTATTCCTTTTCATATAAATTTGCTCCAACCTGTGCGGCAGATACCATTTTGGTAGCGCCTGAGGCGCTAAGGCAGGCTGGCAGCCTGCGCTCCACCGAAGCGTGTCGTCCTGGAGCGCGGGCTGCCAGCCCGCATATTGCCGCTGAAGCGGCAACCTAGTCCCGACTGCGGAAAATACCCGCTTATTTTTTGCCCTCGGGCATGTCCAATGGCTGCTCCAGCTTGCCCAGACGATTGATATTCTGAGGGGTGATGCCCAGCAGCCACTGTTCCTCGCCCACCTGCACCACCACCAGTTTTTCCTTGTGGCCGAGCGCCAGGCTGGTGACCACCCGCAATTGCCGGTTGCCGCCCAATGCCGGCAGTTTCAGCCGACGCAGACCCCAGCCCAGAGCCAGCAGCAGACCAATCACCAGGGCCGACGACAGCGCCCAGGACCCCCACTGGATCTCCGGGCCGCCCTGAGCGTAAACGGGGGACGTCACTATTAAACAAAACAGGGTAGCTGCCGCTTTAGCCGGCAGGGCCTGTGCAACAGGCCTTGAATCCCCAGCCGCTTGCCGGTTTGCGCCGGCTAAAGCGGCGCCTACAACAGGCCGTGAAGACTCAGCCGTTTGCGGACTTGCTCCAGCTAAAGCGGCGCCTACCGCAGGCAATAAATGCCGACATGCATTCATGATGAAACCGGCGGATATCATCTGAGCTTTTTGATCCGTTCGGTCTGGCTGATCACGTCGGTCAGGCGAATGCCAAACTTGTCGTTCACCACCACCACCTCGCCGTGGGCGATCAGGGTACCGTTGACCATCACGTCCAGGGGCTCGCCGGCCAGCCGGTCCAGCTCCACCACGGATCCCTGGTTCAGCTGCAGCAGGTTGCGAATGCTGATCTGGCTCTTGCCCACTTCCATGGAAATGGTGACCGGAATATCCAGTATGGTGTCGAGCTTGCGCCGCTCCTCCTGGGTGATGGGGGTCTGGCCGTCGGCACTGAAGTCGTCCAGCTCCGCGGGCTTGACGCCCCCCTCCTGCTCCGCCATGGCATCGCCCCAAATATCATCCAGCTCGCTTTGATCGTTCTGCTCGCTCATTATGCGTCCTCAATGGTTCTTTCCAGTTCTTCCAGCTCGGCTTCGCCATCAATGCGCACGCCGCGGCGGGTCACTTCATGCAGTTCGGTTTTCACGGTTTCCGGCCGCTTGATTTTTTCGGTAATGCGAATGGCCATTTTTTCCTGAGTGCGCCCCAGCTGGGCTCTGAATGTGGGCAGCTCCTCCACCGACACCAGCAGATGCTCGGGCATTTCGACGGGAATAATATCCCCGGCCTGCCATTCCATGATGTCCCCCAGGGTGACCTGCTTTTCCAGCAGCCGGGTGGTCATTTCCACTTCCACGTCGAGAATTTCGTCCCGCAGGGCCTTGCCCCAGCGCAGATCGTTCTCGCCCTTGTCGCTCTGCACCCCGGCGTCCAGCAGCTCACGAATGGGCTCCAGCATGCCGTAAGGCAGGGTGACGTGAAAGTCGCCGCCACCGCCGTCGAGATCGATATGAAAGGAGCTCACCACCACCACCTCGGTGGGGCTGACGATGTTGGCCATGGTGGGGTTGACCTCGGAGTCCAGGTATTCAAACTCCACGTCCATCACCGGCGCCCAGGCTTCCTTGTAATCCTCAAACACCAGTTTCAGCAGCAGCTGGATCACCCGGCGCTCGGTGGGGGTGAACTCCCGCCCTTCAATCTTGGCGTGGCGGCCGTCGCCGCCAAAAAAGTTGTCCACCAGAATAAACACCAGCCGGGCTTCCATGGTCACCAGGCCAATGCCCTTGAGCGGACGAAAACGCACCATGTTGAGACTGGTGGGCAAAAACAGCGAATGCACGTATTCGCCGTACTTGATCACCTGCACGCCATTGATGGACACCTCGGCGGTGCGGCGCATCATGTTGAACAGGCTAATGCGCATATGACGGGCAAAGCGCTCGTTCACCATCTCCAGGGTCGGCATGCGCCCCCGGACAATGCGATCCTGGGACGAGAAGTCAAAGGAGGCTACCCCCCCTTCCGACTTGGCTTCCTCTTCCTTGACATCGTCCACCCCGTGCAGCAGGGCATCGATTTCATCCTGGGATAACAGATCGCTCACAACTCACCTATTGCATCACTATGCTGGTAAACAACACTTTTTCGAACAGCCGCTTTTCCAGCACCTCGGCGGTGGCATGGTTCAGCTCGTTCAGGGCTTCCTGGCGCAACGCCTTTTTATTGGCGGCAGTCAGGTAATTGTCGGCACTCTGGCGGCTGAACACCTCCAGCAGGGTGCTCTCCAGCAGGGGCAGGTGCAGCTTGGCCAAGGCTTCGTTCGACTCACCCCTTACCATCAGCTGGGCTTCTATCTGCACCAGCCGGTCTCGGGTGCCGCCGGGCACGCTGAAAATAAAGGGCTGAGACAGGCTGACGTAAATGGCCCGGTTGCTGGTGTCTTCCGGCCCGGCGTTTTGGGCCGGCTCGGCCGGGCTCATCAGCCACCAGGCCGCACCGCCACCGGCGCCGGCCAGCCCCACCAGCAGCAATATCCAGACCAGTTTGCGTTTGTACCATGCCACCCTGGGAATGGTGAGATTCTCTGCCATGGCGTGTCCTTAAAGGTTTGGCCCGTTATATTCAGGCAAAAAAGTCGATGCGGCCATCACTGGCAGACGAGCCCGCAGAATAAGTGCCGTAGGCCGGCTCGCCTTCACCGGCATCCGCTTCAAACGGGGAAGAATTATGCCCATTTTCCCGGCCCGTTGCACCCTGTCCCGAGGCGCCGTTCTGGGCCGAGCCCTGCTGGCTGGCAAAGCCGCCCACCTGGCCCTGGCCCAGCTGAATGCCCTGCTGGCTGAGCAGATCCCGCAGCCGCGGCATGGCCTGCTCCAGCATGTCCCGGGCCTGGGTGTGCTGGGCCTGAATCTGCAGGCTGACCTCGCCCTGCTCAAATTTAAGCTGAATGCGCATGCCTCCCAGCTCGGAAGGATTGAGGCGAATATCCGCCTCCTGCAGGTCCTGGTTCACCATCACCTGCACCTGCTGGCTGAGCTGGCGGGCATTCTGCTCCGGCGCCCCCTGGTGCAGGTTAAGCTGCCGCTCCCCCTGGGGCTGAGGCGCCCGCTCGGCCGCGGTGGCACCGGCTTCGCGACCAGCGGTCACCGCCGCCAACGGCTGTTGCCCGTCCGGTGTCACCGGCGGCTGGCCGCTGGCGTCACGGGTCACACTGCCCTGAGTCTGGGTCATGGCATCGCTCAGCTGCTCGGTGCGGGAAGCATTATCTTCAGGCTCCGCCGACTCGTCTTTCGCCTCGGCGGCGTTATCCATCACCGGCAGGTCGGTATCGGGAGAATCGGTGTTGCTCACCAAGGCCTGCTCGGTGGCCATGCCGGACTGCTGGGCCTGTTGCCAGCGGCGGCCATGCTCAATCTGGGCCAGCCACTCCGGGGTGGCCGGCTGGCGCTGGCTGTCCTGGCGAGTGATAGCGGCATCCTGTCTGGGCTGAGCGGCCTGCACATCACCCTCGGCGGCCGATGGGTCATCAGGCACCGGGGCGGAAGACACCGAGCGGACGGAGGAAGACTCGGCCACCGCGCCTTGGAAGGATGCCCCGGTCTGACGGGGATTGATGCTGTCCGCCGGGCGTTCACCGGCCGGTTTGCCCTCGATAGCCTCCTCTCCGCCAGCGGCGGGCAGGGTTTGCTCACCGGTTGGGAGCCCCGCCGCTTTTTCAGAAACCTGGGGGGTCACCGGCGCGCGTTCGGCTCCGCTGACCGGCGACATGGTGAGGGTGGAAAGGGATATTCCCGCGGCCCGGCCCGCGTTGTTTGATTCAAGTTTGTCTGACTCAGGCTTGCCGGCATCGGGCTTGCCGGGCACCGGTGGTGCCTCGGTCTGGTCGGCAGAAGACGACGGCGCGGCCACGCCCCGGCTCGGCGTGTGTGCCACGGGGCTTTCCTGCGCCACACCCTCAACCACCGTTTTCCCCTCACCGGACGACGCTTTCCCATCGGCGGCCGGCGGCGTCTCAGGCTGGGCCGCGGACATTAAGGGCTTTTGCAACGCATTGCCGCCCTCGGTGGCGGCAGCCGGTGGCTTGCTGGCCGGCTGCCCGGCAGCCTCCTGGACACCGGACACGGGGTTACCCTGCCGGGACAGGGAGGGCTCGTTTTCCGGCGGCTCACTGAGAGTATTTGCCGCCTCCGGCAGCGCCTTGCCGCCCGGCACCACTACCGGCACTACCACCGGCACAACGGCGTCATCGGGCAAAGCGGCGCCGGTGTCAGCTAGCTGCTCCCCGGCGTCAGGCTCACTCTGCGGCTGGTCGGCATCGGTCTTTGAAAGGGGGGCCGTTGACGGCGTCTCGGCACCGGAGTCAGCCTGGGCAGAAGGCTCAACCCCGGCAGGTTCGGCGTTGCCGCCGTCGGCGGGCGCTGCCGCGGCAAGGGTGCCGGCGGACTTTTCCGCGCCGGTGTCGGCCTCGGTGGCGGCCTGCGCCAGCAGCTCGGCAAAGCCGGAGGACTTTGCCGCGTCGCCCACCGGCGAAACGGCCCTTGCTGAACCCATGCCGCCGGACAGGGCGGGAATGACTGTGGTCATGCTGATCCCTTGATTGTCGCTGTGGCCACCGTGGCCCGAATGCTGGTCAACTGCCAGAGCAGGTGATGAAAGCAAGTTATGTACCAACTTTGCGGTTTCCTGCCCCCCCCTTCACGCCCTTCACCCTTGGTAAGGGGAGGTGCACAAGGGCTCGGTCATGTATTCCCTCCCCTTTGCAAGGGGAGGGTCAGGGAGGGATTGGAAACCTACAGCGGCTTGCGGTGAAAGCGGTAAATGGCGAGGTTGTCGAGCATCTTCTGCTCCTGACGGGCGGCTTCCTGTTGCTTGCGCTCGCTTTCGCGCTCCATTAACTTGCCAATGGCCTGCTTGCGGGCGCGCACCGCCAACCAGGCATCGCGGCTTTGGGCCAATTGATCCCGGGCCTGCTGCAGGCCCTGCTGTTGCTGTTGCTGGGCCACTTCCAGCTTGTCGATAAAGCCACGGAAATGGCCGAACTGGTGGGCTTCCAGCCCGCTTCGGCCGCGCTGCTGAAAGGTCTGCACATACTGGCGCTGATACTGGCTGAGGGTCTGCAACTGCTGCTCCATCTGCTGCAGCTGCAACTGGGCGATATTGAGCTCCGCCGCCGCCTTGCGCTCTTCCCCCTCCAGCTGCTCCAGCAACAGGGTCAATGCCCGGCTCATCCGCCAGCCCTCAGCAGCGGCATGGCCACTACCGCCAGCTCCTTGAGGCAGGACTCGAAGTCAAACACCTCGGTCATGGTCTGGGTCAGGAAACGATCCAGGCGCGGACGAATGGTAATGGCCATGTCGAGCCTGGGATCGGCGCCGCTTTTGTAGGCCCCCAGGTTGATCAGATCGTGGTTCTGCTGGTAGAGGGCATAGGCCTGCTTGAGCACCCTGGCCTGCTGCTGATGCTCCGGGGTGGTGACCGCCGTCATCACCCGGCTGATGGACTTTTCAATGTCGATGGCCGGGTAATGTCCGCTGTCGGCCAATTGACGCGACAGCACGATATGGCCGTCGAGAATGGCCCGGGCGGCATCGGCAATGGGATCCTGCAGGTCGTCGCCCTCGGTGAGCACGGTAAAAAAGGCGGTAATGCTGCCCTGGCCTTCGCCGCCGTTGCCGGCCCGCTCCACCAGCGCCGGCAATTTGGCGAACACCGAGGGCGGATAGCCCTTGCTCGCCGGCGGCTCCCCCACCGCCAGGGCAATTTCCCGCTGGGCTTGGGCATAGCGGGTGAGCGAGTCCATCAGCAGCAACACGTTCAGCCCCTGATCCCGATAATACTCTGCCAGGGTCAGGGCGGTTTCACAGCCCTTGAGCCGCATCAGCGGCGAGGCATCGGCCGGGGCCGCCACCACCACGGCGCGGGCCCGGCCTTCGTCCCCCAGGATCACGTCGATGAACTCCTTGACCTCCCGGCCCCGCTCGCCAATAAGCCCCACCACCACCACATCGGCCCTGGCGCCCCGGGTCATCATGCCCAGCAGCACACTCTTGCCCACCCCGGAGCCGGCAAACAGCCCCATGCGCTGGCCCTGGCCTACGGTAAGCACCGAGTTGATGGCGCGCACCCCCACGTCCATGGGCGCCTCAATGGGCTTGCGGGCCATGGGGTTGATGGGGCGGGAGACAAAATCGGCGGTGGTGGCGGTGTGAATGGGGCCGAGGCCGTCCAGGGGCTGGCCAATGCCGTCAATCACCCGGCCCAGCAGCGCCATGCCCACGGGCACGCCGGTGCCCTCGCCGGCCGGGGTGACCCGAGCGCCGGGGATCACCCCTTTCAGGGATTCGCTCGGCATCAGGTAGAGCTTGTCGTCGGCAAAGCCGACCACTTCCGCGTCCATGTCGCCGAACTGGGTTTGTACCTTGCACTGGCTGCCCACGGCGGCGGTGCAGCCCACCGCCTCCAGGGTCAACCCCACCACTCGGGTAAGCTTGCCGCTGGCGGCCATGGGTGGCGTCAGGCCGGCGGTCTGGTAGCCGGCCAGCCGCTCAGCCAGCGTCATGGAAGCGGCTCCAGTTGGCCTTGATAAAGTTGGCCATCAGGGCATCGATACGGCCGGCCAGGCTGATATCCAGCTCCGACATGGCGGTGGTGAGCCGAAGCTCGCCCCGCTCCAGCCCGGGCTCGGCCACAAACTCCCAGCCCCGTTTGGCCTGGGCTTGCTCGTTGTAATGTTCGGCCAGCAGCGCCAAATCCTCGGCGTGCAGGTAAAAGGTCAGCGGGCCGTCGTGACGGGGCAGCGCCTGCAGCGCTTCCTGTACCGTGGCCAGCAACAACTTGGGCGAAACGCTGGCCTCGGCTTTCAGCAGGTTGCGGGCCAGCTCCATGGCCAGGGTAACCAGGCTTTGCTCCACCACCTGATCAACCTGCGCCAGGGGTGCCTGCAGCCGTTCGACCAAGGTATTCAGTCGCGCCAGCTGCTGTTGAATCTGCTCGCGCCCTTCTTCCAATCCCTGCTCCAGCCCCTGTTGCAGGCCGGCCTCATGGCCTTGCTGCATGCCCTGCAGCCGGCCTTCTTCCCGGCCCTCGGCCAGGCCCTGCTCTTTGCCCTCGGCATGGCCTTCCTCAAAAGCGGCCTGACGAATGGCTTCCAGCGTTTCGGCGGTAAGGGGCTCGGGGGCAGGCTCTTCATCGGGCTCGGGAGGGGGCGGCTCGGGCTCGTGGCTGCGCAGGTGCAGGGCCGCGTGCTCTTCCCGGGGCGCACGGGCCGGCTCCAGCTCGGGCCACTGCCAGGCGGCCTGGCCGGCGGGAATACGGCCCTTGGCGTTATAGCCACTCATACGTAATCATCTCCGCCGCCCTTGGACAGCATGAGATCACCGCTGTCGGACAACCGCCGGGCCACCGCCAGGATCTCCCGCTGGGCCGCCTCCACATCGCTGACCCGCACCGGCCCCATGGCCTCGAGGTCTTCCTGCAGCATTTCCGCCGCCCGTTTCGACATGTTGCCGAAAAACTTCTCCTTGAGCTGATCGTCGGCGCCCTTGAGGGCCCGCTGCAGCAGATCGGCGTTAACCTCGCGCAACAGCACCTGAATGCCGCGGTCGTCCACGTCGATGAGGTTTTCAAACACGAACATCAGATCCTGGATCTTCATGCTCATTTCCTCGTCCTGATCACGAATGGAGTCCATCAGCGCGCCTTCCACCGAGGTGTCGAGGTAGTTCATGATGTCGGCGGCGGTCTTCAGGCCCCCCATCTTGGCGGCCTTGGCGTTGCTCTTGCCGACAAACTGTTTCTCCATGATGTCGTTGAGCTCCTGCAACGCCGCCGGCTGCACTTCTTCCAGCTCGGCAATGCGCATGATGAGATCCAGCCGCATGGGCTCGGGAAACTGCTGCAAAATGGCCGCGGCCTGATCGGCATCGAGGTAGGACAGCACGATTGTCTGAATTTGCGGATGCTCGTTGTGAATGATGCCGGCCACCTGGCGGGCGTCCATCCACTTGAGGGAATCGAGGCCGCGGGAGCCGGCGCCAGCGGCAATCTGGTTCACCAGCCGGCCCGCCTTGTCTTCCCCCAGGGCCGCCACCAGGGCGTTGCGCACAAAGTCCTGGCTGCCCACGCCGATTTTGGTGAAACGCTGAATGTCTTCAATGAACAGCCGGTGCACGGCACTGACCCGCTCCGGGCTGAAATCCCCCATGGCGGCCATTTTCATGCCCAGGCGCTGCACCTGCTTCGGGTCCAGGTGGCGAAAAATCTGGGCGGCGTCGTCCTCCCGCAGGCTCAGCATCAGCAGCGCCGCCTTGTCGGTGCCCGTCATGCGCGACAGCAGCTGCCGCTGCGCGTCGGTAATTACCAACTCCTGTTCATTACTCATCGCTCTGTACCCAGTCTTTGATCACCTGAGCCGCCAGATCCGGCTCGTTGGCCACCAGCGCCCGTACCGCCGCCAGCAGGTCTTCATCCTTATTGAGGTTGGGCAGGCGGAGCTGGCCGTCCTTGATGCCGAACATGCCGTCTTCCAGCTCCGCCTGCTGGGCCAGCAGCTCCAGATCGTCACTGCCCGCCAGGGCACTCTGACCATCGAGATCCAGCTCGTCGGCCTTGTCATCGATGTTGAGCAGCCGTTTCACCATGGGCCGCACCAGCGCCAGCAGCAGCACCACCAGCACCAGCACGGCGCCCAGAATGCGGGCCAGCCGCCAGAACCAGGCCTGCTCGTAAAAGGGAATGTCGGCCACGGCGTCGAGATCGGGCCGGTTGAACGACATGCTCACCACCTCGATGGCATCGCCCCGGCTGACGTCAAAGCCCAGGCCGCCTTTCAGCAGGCGTTCGATACGGGCCAGCTCCGACGCTTCGAGCGGCACGCGATCGAGAGCGCCATCGGCCTGGGTGACGGTCTTGTAATCCACCGCCACCGACACCGTCAGCCGGCGGATGTCGCCCACGGCGCTTTCGGTGTGGCTGATGGTGGTGTCGAGCTCAAAGTTGCGGGTGGCCTCACGCCGGCTGCGCTCGGTGCCGGTTTTTTCCGAGGCCTGGCCCGCTTCTTCGGGAATATCCGCATCCATGGGCGGCTGATTGGTGAGCGCCCCGGGAATGCCGATGGCGCCCATGCCGGAGGTGTTGTCTTCCATCACCATTTCCGAGCGCACCGCCGGCATGTCGGGATTGTAGGTTTTCACCGTTTGCTGACGACGGCGAAAATCGAGGCTCAAATCCACCTCGGCGGTGTAGTTGCCCAGCCCCAGCACCGGGCTGAGAATGGCGTCAATCTTCTGGCGGTATTCCTCTTCCTGCTGCTGCTGCAGCTCGAACTCGCGCCGGTTGCGGGCGGCCAATGGATCCTGAGAGCCGGAGTTGAGCAAGCGGCCGTTCTGATCGGTGACCGTGACCCGGCCCGGGGTCAGATCCGGCACCGCCGAGGCCACCGTATCCACAATGGCGTCCACTTCTTCCTGACGCAGGCTGCTGCCCCGGCGCAGGTTCAGCACCACGGTGGCGCTGGGCTTGCGCTTGTCGCGCACAAAGACGTTTTCCCGGGGAATGGCCAGCAGCACCTGGGCCCCGGCCACACTGTTGTACTGCTCAATCACCCGGGCCAGCTGACGCTCCCGGCTGAGGTTGAGGCGTTCGCGCTCCAGCCGCTGGCTAATGCCAAAACCGGGGTCGGACAGCAAAATGCTGTCGCCTTCCGGCGGGCTCTGGGTCAGCCCGGAGCGACGCAGGCTGAGCTGAATGTCGGGGTATTGATCGGCGCGCACCAGCACGCTGTTGCCGTCGATTTTGTATTCGATTTTCTGGGCGTCGAGAAAGTCGAGGGTTTCGATCAGTTCCTGATTGCTGTACACCCCCAGCGGCCGCATTTCGGGCTCCTTGCCCCACAGCAGAACGAACACCGCCATGGCCAGACAGATGGCCAGGGCCAGCACAATCACAATCTGACGCAGTACATCGGCATTGCCCAGCAGGGCAAAGGGCGTGCTCTTGCGCTCCTGGGCCTCCATGGCGGCGCCATCATTATTGGCAGGAAGCGTGCTCTTGTCGGTTTCCGCCAGCGGATTGTCAGCCACCCGTCAGCTCCTTAAACCGGCATGTTCATGATGGTTTTGTAGGCATCCACCAGCTTGTTGCGCACCTGTACGGTGGCCTCAAAGGCAATGCTCGACTTCTGAGCCGAGATCATCACCTGCTCCAGGCCCACGGCAGGATCCCCCAGCTCAAAGCGGGTGCGCAGCTCACCGGTGGTTTGCTGCAGGCCGTTGACCTTGTTCACGGCCTGGCCCAGCAGCTCGGCAAAGTCCTGACGAGGACCGGTGCCCTGCACCGGGGCCAGGTTTTGGGCCTCGCCCTGCATTGACTGCATTTCGGCCAGCAGCGCGGCGGCTTTAATCTCCATCAGGTTGGCTCCTCAATCAGTAAACTCATATCACCAGGCACGCATCTTAATGCAAAGGCCGGGCCAGTTCATCTTTTCAGCGTCAAGCGGGTACTTCAATGCCCGCCTCCCGCATGCGGGCCAGCTTGTAGCGCAGGGTGCGCGGGCTGATGCCCAGCAGCTCCGCCACCTCCCGCCGGCTGCCGCCGCTGCGGCGCAGCGCCTGCAAAATAATGCGGTGCTCCTGGCTTTCCAGCTCTTCTCCCAGCTCCTGAGCCGGGCCAGGGGGCACCGGTACGGCAGCCGGGCTGCCTTCATCCAGCAGAATATCGCCGGCGGCGATGTCACTGCCAGCGGCGAGGATCAGCGCCCGCTGCATCACGTTATCCAGCTCGCGCACGTTGCCCGGCCAGTGCCAGGCCAGCAGGCGCTGTTCGGCCCTGGCGGAAAGCACCACGCCATGCCGGCCCTGAGCATGAGCGTGACGAGCCAGCAGAAACCGGGCCAAAGGCAGAATGTCGGCGGGGCGTTCTGCCAGTGCCGGCCAGGCCAGCGGAAACACGTTCAGCCGGTAGTAGAGATCTTCCCGAAAACGCCCCTCATTCACCGCCTGGCGCAGATCCCGGTTGCTGGTGGCCAGCACTCGCACGTTGAGCCGCAGGGTTTTACGACTGCCCAGGCGCTCCACCTCCTGCTCCTGCAGCACCCGCAACAGCTTGGCCTGAAGAGCGACGTCCATTTCGGTGATTTCATCCAGCAGCAGGGTGCCCTCGTGGGCCTGCTCAAACTTGCCCGGGCAGGCCTGCACCGCACCGGTAAAGGCGCCCTTTTCGTAACCGAACAGGGTGGCTTCCAGCATGTTGTCGGGAATGGCGGCGCAGTTGATGGCCACAAAGGGCCGTTCGGCCCGGTTTGAACGGCGGTGAATATAGCGCGCCAGTACCTCCTTGCCGGTGCCGCTGGAACCTGTGATCATCACGCTGGCATCGGTGGCCGCCACTCGACCCGCCAGTTGCAGCAGTTGGCGGCTGGCGGCGTCTTCGGCAATGGGGTCTTCATCCTGTTGCAGCGCCGGGCGCACAAAACGGCGCACCCGCTCCAGCAGGACATCGGGGGTAAAGGGTTTGGCCAGGTAATCCACCGCGCCGGCGCGCATGGCGGCCACCGCCCCCGACACCTGGGCGTGGGCGGTGATCACCAGCACCGGCAGCCCGGGCAGGCGCTCACTAATCCAGCCAAGCAGCTCCAGGCCGTTCATGCCCGCCATCTGCACGTCGGTGATCACCATGCGCACCGGCCTTTGCTGCAGGTAGATAATGGCGTCTTCGGCGCTGGCCACGCACGCACAAGGAAGGCCGGCCAGCTCCAGGGTATCCTGCAATGCCTGCTGCAGACCGGTGTCGTCTTCCACAATCAGAATATCGGTATTCATGGGGATTCCTCATGCCTTGCCAGTGGCAGCCACAGGCTGAAACAACTGCCTTGTTCCGGTACGGAGCTGACCCCCACCCGGCCCTGATGGGCGCGCAGCACCGATGCCACCGCCGCCAGCCCCAGCCCCGTGCCCTGGTTGCGGGTGGTAAAGAAGGGGGTAAAAATCTGCGTTTGCAGGGCCGCATCCATACCCTTGCCATTATCGGTAAGCCGAATCAGGGCCCAGTCTCCTTCCCGCTCAGCATTCAGTTCAAGCGCATCGGCGCCCGCCTCCACGGCGTTTTCCAGCAGATTGAGCAAAATGCCCTTCAGGCTGTTGCCGTTACCCAGCACGTTCAGCCCACTCTCGCTCTGGCAATCAAGGCGGGCTTTGCCCGCCAGCAGGGCCGTGGCGGCCTCGGCAGCGCTGTGCAGCAGGCGTTCCACGCACAGCGGCTCGGCCAGGGTGGCCTGATCGGGCCGGGCATAGAGCAGAATGTCGCTTATTTGACGCTCAATGTCGGTGAGCCTGTCCATCAGCCGCTGCTGAAAGCGCTGCCGCTGCGCCGTATTCAGCGCCGGGTTCGCCAGGTTGGCGCCATAGAGCATGGCGCCCGACAGCGGGGTACGGATCTGGTGCGCCAGCGTCGCCGCCATGCGGCCCAAGGCTGCCAGCCGCTCGGCGTGGCCCTGCTGCTCGGCCCAGGCCCGGGTGGGAGTGAGATCGGTAAGCTGCACCAGCTGGCCGGGCTGGCCTTCCAGGTGAGAGGTGGCCAACTGCACCCTGCGGCCATCTTTAAGGGAGACTTGCAGGCCGTCGTCGGGCCGGGGGGCAAAGGCCCGGTTGATCACCTCAAGCCAGGGCATGTTCAGCAGGGGCTCGCCCAGCAGCGCCCGGGCGGCGGCATTGGCCCGACTGACGGTGCCCTGGCCATCCACCCACAGTAATCCCCCGGGCATGGTATGAAGAATTTCTTCAAGGCGCTCGGGGCCCAGCAGGGGAAGCCAATGGGTGTTGGTTTGGGTTGGCGTAGATATGCTCATGGCACCCATTATTCAAAATGCGTGCCAGTCGCAATATGCATGGGCAAGGACACAAGGGCAAAGGTGCTGTCATTCCGGCCACCGAGCCGGAATCTTGTGGCACCCAGGGTCGCATTGAAAAAGATGCCGGCTCAAGGCCGGCATGACTGATCTACGCGCAAATGAGCCGGTCAGTCCCGCCCTATGCCGTATTTCTTCATTTTTTCCACCAGGGTGGTGCGGCGCATGCCCAGGTGCTCGGCGGCCCGGGCCACCACGCCATCGTGGGCGTCCAGCGCCTTGCCAATCATGTCCACCTCAATCGTGGCCAACATTTCCTTGAGGTTGACCCCCTCGCTGGAGAAGTCGGGCACTTGCCAGTCGCCGTTGCTGGCGGGGGTATCTTCTTCTGAATCAAAATCAAAGAAGGTGGCGCCTTCTTCATCGAAAGTGGCGGGTTCATCGGCAAAAATAGAAGCCAGCGCCGCTTGCTCGTCCATTTCATCGAACGACTCGGGCACATAGTCGCCCCGGTATTTTTCCGGCAGATCGCCCGGCTCTACTTGCTGATTCGGGCGAAGGATCATCATGCGCTCTACCAGGTTCGACAGCTCGCGCACATTGCCGGGCCAGCGATAGCCCTGCAGGGTCTGAACGGCCGCCGGTGAAAAGCCAAGCTCCACCCTGTGCTCGCTGCGGTGGCGGGACACCAGCTCCGTCAGCAGCAGCGGCAGATCCTCCCGGCGCTCGCGCAATGGCGGCGCCGTGATCGGAAACACATTCAGGCGGTAATAGAGATCTTCCCGAAAACGCTGTTCACCGATCATCACCTCCAGATCCCGGTGAGTGGCGGCAATCACCCGCACGTTGGCCTTGATGGGCCGGGTGCCCCCCACCCGCTCAAAACTGCGCTCCTGCAACACCCGCAACAGCTTGACCTGCATGGGCAGGGGCATATCACCGATTTCATCCAGGAACAGGGTGCCGCCGTCCGCCAGCTCAAAGCGCCCTTTACGGGCCGACACCGCCCCGGTAAAGGCGCCTTTTTCATGACCGAACAGCTCGCTTTCCAGCAGTTCTGCCGGAATGGCACCGCAGTTGATGGGCACAAAAGGGCCATCGGCCTGTTGCGACAGCGAGTGAATGGCGCGGGCAATCACTTCCTTACCGGTACCGGACTCCCCCAGCAGCAATACATTGGCCTGCTTGTCGGCCACCTGGCGGATCAATCCCTTTACCGACTGCATGGCAGGGCTCTCCCCTACTAGGAACTCCTTCAGGCACCGCTCGTGCTGCTGGCTTTCGGCCTTCGGCCGCCATTGCTCAGCCAGCCCCAGCAGCCGGGTAAGCTCGTCGTAGGTCAGTTCGCTCAGGGTGCCCAGCAGATTGGCCGCCTTGCTGCGGCAGGGACTCAGGGTAATGAAGACATGATGGCCGTGGTTTTTCATTAACTCGTCGGGCGGAAAGTCCGTTTCCCCCAGCAATACCGTCATGGTGTGCAGCTGCTCCCGCAACCACGCCAGATCGTTGGCGCGACTGCCACTGCGCCACTGCACCTGCATAAAGGAAAGGATAGCTTCCAGTCTTGACCGCCGTTCCTGGTTATGATCCATGATCAAGACACAGCCGTTAAAGCCCATAGGGTAAATATCCTTTTAATTCAGTTAGTTATTGATTTGACTTGAGAGCTTATCCCTGGCTCGGCACCAGCTTAACATTGAAGCGGTACAGACGTGAAACCAAATAAGTCGTAATTCTGACACAAGCGTCAAAACAACTCGACAAAGATAGACGTAAAAAACCGGATAATGTTGATCTAGATCAAACTTGAGAAAGTGGGTAAGTGGTTTTCAACCTAAAGCAGAGCAAACGAGTCAAGATTGGAGCCCGGCTGTGGCGGGAAAATGGCGCTTACACTTGGCATGGAATATGATATTCCAATGCCTTAGCAATTATAATCACGCACTCACCTCCATGTGTTCGGAGTCGTCCTTGAAGACCATACTGCAACTTGTTGGAAGACAAAAACCGCTTTTTTGCAAGGATCTTACTGCCAATGAACAAGCTTTGCTCGATTCTGTTCGAACTTCCCGTTTCCTCGTTCTCGGCGGTGCTGGCTCCATCGGCCAGGCGGTAACCAAAGAAATATTCAAGCGCAACCCGGTCAAACTGCATGTAGTCGACATCAGCGAGAACAACCTGACCGAGCTGGTGCGTGACATTCGCAGCAGCTTCGGTTACATCAATGGTGATTTTCGCACCTTTGCATTGGATATTGGCTCAGTCGAGTACGATGCCTTTTTCAAGGCGGACGGCGGATATGACTATATTCTGAATCTGTCCGCGCTCAAGCATGTACGTAGCGAAAAAGATCCCTACACCCTGATGCGGATGATCGATGTCAACGTGTTTAACACCGATAAGACTCTGCAACAAGCCATTGACGCCGGGGTGAAGAAATATTTTTGCGTATCCACCGATAAGGCAGCCAACCCGGTTAATATGATGGGGGCTTCCAAGCGTATTATGGAAATGTTCCTGATGCGCCGTAGTCTGGAAATTGATATTTCCACCGCTCGTTTTGCCAATGTTGCCTTTTCCGATGGCTCCTTGCTGCACAGCTTCAACCAGCGACTGGAAAAACGTCAGCCAATCGTGGCCCCGAATGATGTCCGCCGATACTTCGTAACGCCGCAGGAGTCTGGCGAGCTGTGCCTGATGTCATGCATCTTTGGTGAAAACCGGGATATTTTCTTCCCAAAGCTCAGTGAAGCATTACATCTGATCACCTTCGCCGATATCGCCATTAAATATCTGGAGCAAAAGGGACTAGAGCCGGTGCTGTGCAGCAGTGAGGAAGAGGCCCGCGAGCTGGCCAAAACCCTGCCGGACCAAGGCAAATGGCCCTGCCTGTTTACCGGCAGTGACACCACGGGCGAGAAGGACTTCGAGGAGTTCTTTACCGAGCAGGAAACCCTGGACATGGAACGCTTTGTCAATTTGGGGATCATCAAGAACGATCCTGTTTTTGATGCCGAACGTTTGCAGATGTTTGAGCGCCGTATCAGCGAAATGAAAGGTAATCTGGCCTGGAGTAAACAGGAGCTGGTAGAGCTCTTCTTTGAGATGATCCCCGATTTTGACCACAAGGAAACCGGCAAATATCTCGATGGTAAAATGTGAGGTCACCGTGCATCAGCAACTAATCGACTTTATTCGGGATACTTACGCCACCAGCGATTTTATCCCGCTGCATGCCCCTACCTTTGCCGGCAATGAAAAAGCCTATCTGGCCGACACCATCGACAGCACCTTTGTTTCCAGCGTGGGCAAATTCGTTGATGAATTTGAAGTGAAAGTGCGTGAGTTCACCAACACGGGTCGTGCGGTGGCCACCGTTAATGGCACCGCCGCGCTGCATGCTGCTCTGCACTTGGCCGGGGTACGGACGGGCGATCTGGTGATCACCCAGGCGCTGACCTTTGTCGCCACCTGCAATGCTCTGCATCATATGGGCGCCAGGCCAGTGTTTGTTGATATTGAGCCCGATGCCTATGGGCTCTGCCCGGTGGCCACGGCAACCTGGCTGGCGGAACATGCCGAGCTGGATAATGCCGGCGTTTGCCGCCATATAAACAGCGGCGCAGCTATCAAGGCCCTTATGCCCATGCATACTTTTGGTCATCCGGCCAGGCTGGATGAACTGATGGCGCTCTGCCAGCAGTGGAATCTTTGTCTTATAGAGGATGCTGCCGAAAGTCTGGGCTCTTTCTACAAGGGCCGGCACACCGGTACACTGGGTCGGTTCGGGGCGCTCAGTTTTAACGGCAACAAGGTGATCACCACCGGTGGTGGTGGCATGCTGCTGTGCCAGGATGCTGAAGACGGTGCCAGGGCCAAGCATGTGACGACCACCGCCAAGGTGCCGCATCCCTACGAGTTCTATCACGATGAACCCGGCTTCAACTATCGTATGCCCAATCTCAATGCCGCCCTGGGCTGTGCTCAGATGGAGCGACTCAACACCATACTGGCGAGCAAGCGGCAGCTGGCTGCGCGCTATGCCGACTTTTTTCAGAGCACCGATTACCGTTTTATCAAAGAGCCGGCCTACGCCCGCTCCAACTATTGGCTGAATGCAGTGCTGTGCCCGAATGTAGAAAGTCGCAATGCCTTGCTGGAAATCACCAATGCCCGGGGGGTGATGATACGTCCGGTATGGCAGTTGATGCACCGGCTGCCGATGTTTGCTGATGCACTGCGTGGAGACCTGGCTCACTCCGAATGGGCCGAGGCTCATTTGGTGAATCTGCCCAGCTCACCAACAGAGGCCTGACATGCGAAACATTGCGGTATTTACCGGGACCCGGGCCGAATATGGATTGCTGTATTGGTTGCTGAAGGATATTCAGCAGGAACCAGAGCTGAGATTACAGTTGCTGGTGGCTGGTATGCATTTCTCGCCAGAATTCGGCATGACTTACCAACAAATAGAAGCAGACGGCTTTCGTATCGACGAAAAAGTCGAAATGCTGCTGTCTTCCGATTCAGCAGTCGGCACGGCAAAAAGCATTGGTCTGGGCGTGATTGGCTTCGCAGATGCGCTGAGCCGCATGGCACCCGATGCGTTGGTGATCCTCGGGGACCGGTTTGAGGCACTGGCAGCGGCCCAGGCGGCGATGATCCTGCGCATTCCCGTTGCCCATATCCACGGGGGCGAAATCACCGAAGGTGCCTATGATGATGCCATTCGTCACGCCATTACCAAGCTGAGCCTGCTGCATTTCACCTCTACTGCCGAGCACCGGCAGCGAGTGATCCAGCTGGGCGAACATCCTGACCGAGTACATAACGTGGGTGCCATTGGGCTTGACCATTTGCAGCGTAGCAACATGATGACGGTGGCCGAGCTGTCAACGTCATTAGGCTTTGCGCTTGAGCGCCCTTATTTTCTGGTGACCTATCACCCGGTGACATTAGCGTCCGAGCCCGCCAGAGCGTCATTTAAGCAGTTGCTAAAAGCCCTGGATTATTTTCCTGAGCATCAGGTTATTCTGACCTACCCCAATGCCGATGACGGTGGCCGTGACATTATTCCGCTGCTGGAAACCTATGCCAGTCAGCAAGCCAGCCGGGTGCTGGCGATCCCCTCTCTTGGGCAGCAGCGTTATCTGAGTGCGGTAAAGCACGCCGCCGCCGTGGTGGGGAATTCATCCAGTGGCCTGATTGAAGTGCCTTCATTTGGCGTGCCAACAGTAAACATTGGTGCTCGCCAGCGCGGTCGGCTGGCAGCAGACAGCGTCCTGCATTGCGACGCCATCACCCCTGCGATTGTTGACGCGCTGCAGGTGGCGCTGGCAACAGATGTGAGTCAGGTACGGAACCCGTACGGCCAGGGGAATACCAGTCAGTCCATTGTCAATACACTCAAGACGGCGGAGTTGTCAGTGATTAAAACCTTCTACGATATCCACAAGGAAAGCTAGGCATGATCAAGATTATCGCGGAGGCGGGTGTTAATCATAACGGCAGTGCCGAGCTGGCGTTTAGGCTGGTGGAAGCAGCACACGCCGCCGGTGCCGATATCGTCAAGTTTCAGACGTTCAAAGCTAAAAATCTGGTCACCAGGACAGCACAGCAAGCAGAATACCAAACTCGTAATACCGGTGTTGCAGAGTCTCAGTTTGATATGCTCAGTCGGTTAGAGCTGGGCTTCGATACTCATAAAGCTCTGATTGCTCGTTGTCATGAGTTGGGCATCGAGTTTATGTCCACGGCGTTCGACTCCGAAAGCCTGATATTTCTGGTTAAAGAGCTCGGCCTGACCACCCTGAAAATTCCGTCTGGTGAGCTGACCAATGCGCCCTTTGTACTTGAGCATGCTCGTACAGGCTGTGATCTGATTGTCTCTACCGGCATGGCAAGCCTGGCTGAAGTAGAAGCCACGCTGGGTGTTATTGCCTTTGGGCTAACAGCGGACGAAGCAGCCTTCCCCAGTGAACAGGCCTTTACGGAAGCGTATGCCAGTGAAGCTGGCCAATCGGCACTGAAGCGCAGGGTGACGCTGCTGCACTGCACCACCGAATACCCGGCACCCATAAATGAAATCAACCTGCGGGCTATGCAGACCATGGCCACCGCCTTTGGGTTAACGCCGGGCTACTCCGATCACAGTGCAGGAATCACCATTCCGGTGGCGGCGGCGGCACTGGGCGCCCGTTTGATTGAAAAACACTTCACACTCGACAAAAGCATGGAGGGGCCGGATCACAAAGCCTCTCTGGAGCCCGATGAACTGGCCGCCATGGTGCAGGCGGTACGCGATGTGGAGCTGGCCCTTGGCAATGGCATCAAGGGGCCTCAACCCTCTGAAGTCAAGAACAAGGCTGTAGCACGCAAGAGCCTGGTGGCAGCGGCCCCCATCCGCACCGGTGAGCTGTTTACTGAGAATAATCTGGCGGTAAAACGCCCTGGCGATGGTCTTTCTCCCTATGGCTACTGGGCCTGGCTAGGGAAACCGGCAGGGCGCGATTATCAGGAAGGGGAGCTGATCCGTGACTAAGCCGCTGGTGATCCTGGGGGCTGGTGGCCATGCCGCCGGTCTTGCCGAGATCCTGAAAAAACAAGGACATATCCTGTTGGGCGTGGTATCGCCTCACCCGTTGGCTCCTCGTGGACCTCTGGCAGATGTGCCTCATATCAACGATGATGAAGCATTACTAGAGCAGTTCGGCCCGGAGCAGGCTGAACTGGTAAACGGTGTGGGGGCCCTGCCAGGCCAAGACCTGAACTGGAGATTGTTTCAGCGCTTTACCGGCCTTGGATACCGTTTTGCATCAGTGATATCACCTCATGCCATCCTGTCCGAGTATGTCACCCTGGGACAGGGCGTTCAGATCATGGCCGGTGCGATTGTACAGGCAGGTGTGCAAATCGGTGGCAACACCCTGCTTAACACCGGTTGTATTGTTGAGCACGATTGTTGTATTGGTGCTCACAATCATCTGGCCCCAGGAGCAACATTAAGCGGTGGAGTAATCACTGGTGAACAGGTGCATGTAGGAACTGGGGCCAATATTATTCAAGGGATAACCATCGGTAAGCATGCAACCATTGGTGCTGGCACAACTATTGCCAGAGATGTAATTCCTTACCAAAAGTTGATACCGGCACCAAGCCGTATCATTAGCTAAGGGGTAACCTATGGCCGAATGGAAAAGTATTGTTTTAGAACCCCATGCCACCATCCGCGATGCCATGAGAGTAATTGACCAAGGTGCACTGCGTATTGCCTTGGTCTGTGACGCACAGAAAAGATTGCAGGGCACGTTAACCGATGGCGATATTCGCCGTGGTTTACTCATCGACTGTAATATGGAAGACTCGGTTTTAAGAGTTATGAATAGCAATCCCAAGACCGTCAAAGTCAGTGATAGCAGAGAAAAACGACTATCAGTTATGAATAAACACGGTTTATTGTCACTTCCTATAATTAATGACCAGAACATTCTTGCTGGTCTTGAAACATTACAAAATGCTTTAATTCCAAAAGTACGTGACAATCCTGTATTTATCATGGCAGGTGGATTTGGCACCCGTTTGAGGCCGCTCACCGACTATTGCCCCAAACCTATGCTACGAGTAGGCGATAAACCTGTACTGGAACATTTAATTGAACGTTTCATCAGCCAGGGGTTTTATCGATTTTTTATATCTACCCACTTTATGCCAGAGATAATCCGTGATTATTTTGGTAATGGCGAAGAGCTGGGTATCAACATCCAATATGTTCATGAAGAATCACCTCTGGGAACAGGTGGTGCACTGGGTTTGTTACCAGTTGATTTACCGGAATTACCCTTAATCATGGTAAACGGCGATGTAATGACCAAGGTTGATTTTAATCATCTTCTTGCACACCACGAGCAACATACATTTGATGCAACCATATGTGTGCGGGAACTTGAACACCAAGTACCATTTGGTGTAATAGAAAGTAATGACTACCTGATTACTCGTATGGTGGAAAAGCCCACTTTTCGTTATCGTATCAATACTGGCATTTACGTACTCAGTCCTGCCTGTGTGGCAGCAGTGGAGTACGGTACCAAAATAGATATGCCTTCCCTTCTTGAGCAGCGTTTAGCTCTCCACGAAAAGGTTGGTATCTATACCAGCCATGACTACTGGCTGGACATCGGAAGGATGGATGACTTTCAAAAGGCTCAGCAAGACATAAAAGGTTTCTAATCATGAATATTGCCATTATCCCTGCCAGGGGCGGAAGTAAGCGTCTACCGAATAAAAATATAAAACTAATGGCTGGGAAGCCTATGATCTGTTGGACAATTGAAGCTGCGCTTACCTGCAATATATTTGATCACATTTTTGTAAGTACAGACAGTGAAGAAATTGCCAAAATAGCAATAGAGTCGGGTGCAGTAGTACCGTTTTTAAGGCCTGCTAGTCTTTCAAGTGATGAAGCCTCTACCTATGACGTCGTGTCTCATCTGATAGACTGGTTTGAATCAGAGCATGAAGAAAAGGTAAACACCATCACCATTCTTCAACCAACATCACCATTAAGGACAGCTGAAGATATTAAAAATGTCTTCGGGATAATAAACAATCACACTGCCAACGCTGTTATCTCTATATGCCCATTAGAGTACCCACTTGAGTTCTGTAATACATTAAATAAAGGTAACACCATGAAAGACTTCATAAAGCCAGAGAACATCAAGCGCTCACAGTTAGTGAGGCCCGCATATAGAGTGAATGGCGCTATCTACTTAATGAAAAGAGAAATGATAAATAACGGTAAAAACATTTATAGCGAGTCTACATTACCCTATATCATGAGTGCGAAATCATCAGTAGACATAGACACCCTAGATGATTTTGAGTATGCCGAGTATTTGATGAAGAAATCACTCGGCACACTGTACAAATAATTTAGCATCAAATATTGAGCAGCTTCCTGACACTATCCACAATACCATCAATGGCTTGAGCCCTTTTGGCACTGTTGTTTACCGGCAAACTGATATGAGGTGTCCCGGGATAATTAAGTGACTCTTTTACCAGCTCACCATTTTCTGGTAGATAATCGGCACCATAGATAACTGTTCTAGTCCCAACCGCTTCAGCCAAAATAATTGGAGCAATATGAGCCCCTAAAACCAGATCAAGGTTAGATAACATGGCGGCAGTGTTCTCAAAATCATCTCTTTGATCAAGCTCATCAATGTTATAAACTACTCTGCCAGTAAGTTTTTCAATTTTATCAAGCTCTTCACTACACTCAGCATACATGCAGTTAATGAATTCGACCTCAGGTAATTTTGAGATAACAATAGCCATTTCATCAGCAGAAAGATAGTAAGTAGCTCTGGAGCCATAAACCAAGCCACTTCGCCAGGCAATTCCTACTCTGGGCCTATCTGTCGCTATTATTGAATCAAGTTTTCTCTTCCACTTTTTCTTCAGAGAATGTTCAACCCAATAGTAGTCTTTATTGAACAAAGCGTGACCATAGGCTTGATAGTGCAGTGCTGGCAAGTCACCGGACAGCACAATCACATCAGCGTCAGCAAGTACAGAAGCATCCATATTTTTCAATGTACGTGCATTTTTTTCATTCATGGGAATAAATGAAATTTCAGGAAAAAGACGCTCGAAAGGTACTAACAAACGCTCTCTGCAGTAAGCTTTTACAATAGCACCTTGCTCTATTAGCCACTGATAATTGCTGGCAAAGTAAAGCTCATCACCAATACCTTGCTCTCTTAAAAGAAAAACTTTCTTTCCCGCTATGGGCTCACCATTCCAGATTCTTTTCTTGAAAGAGTCAAAGTTACTCTTGAATCTTAAGCTACGACCGCAAAGATACGCCTTATAAAAAGAATCTTTATCTCGAAGAGCAAGATAATAGAAATGTTTATTCCATTCATTTTCTTTATGAGAGGATATATATTTATCCAGGCTACAGCTAACTTCATATGACTTCCTGATCTCGCCAATATTCATATAAAAACGGACCAAATCAGCGGCAATCTCAGTATCACGGGGCATCAGTTTAAAGAGAGTGAACAATTCGTTCGCTGCTGCAACAAGAGCATTTTTATCAAACCACTGCTTACTTTCATCCACTGATTTATATCTGGCCAGCGCTTTATATTTTCTAAAGACAATGTCACTATCATCATCTTCAACTACTGCGGAGAAGTATTCATATGCTTTATGAAAGCTATCATTTTTGTAATTAAAATATCCCAAGTATTTCTTAATCACATTGTCATCGGGGAATTTCTTTGATAGCTTTTCTAAATAGTAAATGAAAGCAGGAGTGCCATAACTCTCTTCTATTACTTCCGCCAGAATATCCAAACAGTCGAAGAAACCTTGGCTTACAGCTTTATCGAGATAATGAAAAGCCTGTTCAAACTCTTCATTCTCTCTCAACACATATCCAAATAATGCATTGGCTCTGGCATTTCCTGAGTCTATCAGTAGTACACCATTCAATAATTTTGAGGCCTGGTCTCCTTTGTCTTGCTTAATCATCTTGGAGCAAGTGAATACAACTGAGTCGATAAGCTCGTTTGTTGATTCTATAGCCCATATATCGGACTCATTATTATCGCCTTCGGAAAGCTCGTACAGAGCTTCGTAGATTGAAGATAACCTTGCCAACACATGAATTTCTGCAGGGTGCGACTCTTGGAGTTTGAGGTAAAGAGGAAGTGCTGATTCGTAACATTGAAGATAGTAATAATTTTCTGCCTGAGATAACATAAAGTCTGAATTATCTGGAGAAAGAGAAAGCAGCTTTTCACCATACTCTACAGCCTTGCCAAAGTCTTTCATCTCCTGCAGCAATTTAACCAGGGTATGCAACAGCTCAATATTATTATTATCGATTTCAAGGAGTTGCTCAAAAACCACCAAGGCCCCACTCAGGTTACCCTCGTGATAACAATGCAGCCCTTCATCGATAAGCTGATCGACTTTTTTGATATTTTCATTCATATTATGCTGCATTGACTATATCCTACTTCATAAAATCGTTATTTCTGATACTCAACCGGGATGGAATCCCAACCCTCTTTTATACCCCTCAGTAAACTACTGACCGATTCCAAACGCTCAGCATCATTGTTACTGTTAGCCTGAACCAGTTCATTCATCATAAATTCATAAAGATTCTCAAGATTGTTAGCTATCTCACCACCAGCTTCATGATCTAATGACATTCGCAGCTCAGCCAATATTAACAAAGTCGCAGTCAACAACTCACCACGCTCGGCATAGTCTTTATTTTCAATAGCCACTCGCGCCTTTGCCATACGCTCCAGTGCACCCGCCAGTAACATCTTTACAACCTGGTACGGGCTGGCTACTTGTTTTTGACTGTCCAACGCCACAGATTTGTATGCTTTCATTGAGCCACGCATAGCATTACCTCTCATTATACTTAATACTATTATACGCCTTAACAAGACGCTTTCCTTTATTAATTTCTTTTAATTTATTACCTAGCTTATTCTGTAACTTCTCAGATTTATCTTTTAAATTTTTAGAGCGTTCAATTAACTTGCTTACATCAGATACAGGGATTGCACCAGATGTTATTAGAATATTCAACTCATCCAGGATCCTGGCTCTGGATGAAAGCTCACTCTGAATTAGAGTCTCATCCAGCTCTTCTTCTTTATCCAGCTCCTGAACTAACCGCTCGTCAATCAGCTCTAAATCCCTAAGCAAACTCACTGGTTATCACCCATTCCTGGCATATTAGAAAAAGCAGCCATAACGGAATTCAACTGCTGATTCATTTTTGCAACCATCATATCCATGGATGAAAACTGCTTATATACTCTCGCTTCAAAACCTGCCATATACTCCTCAAACTTATCGGCATCCGTCTCTAAGCGACGCATTTGTTGATTTAAGGATTCATTTCTCTTGGTTAAAACACCATCTCGACCTGTGTAGCTATCAATTAGATCATTAAATTTATTGCTGATTCCGCTTTCGGATGAAAACAAAAAACCTACTTCATCGAAGTTTGCTGTTAGCTGTTCTTTCAGTACACTTTCATCTAGCTCTAAAGTGCCATCTTTTTTCGTTTTGACACCAAAATCATTCAGGCTTGTCATTGATCCTGATGCACCTGATACAGCTTCACTCAGCATGTCTCTCATTTTTGACTTGAGGCCACGGGTTGTGCTATCACCATTCAATGGGCCAGCCTTTTCACTTACAGCATTATATTCACTCAGGTTGTCAACAACGTTAATAACTTTATTATAGGCCGTTACAAATTCCTTGATGCTTTCCTCAACAGCCTTTTTATCGTAACCTATGGTCAAGGTCGTATTTGGATTAGATCCCGTGGCATCATTTACTTTTTTAAGATCAAATGTAACATCGGCAATTGCATCTTTTATTTCATTGGACTGACTGGTAACTACAGCGCCATCTATTGAAACCTTGGCATTTTTAGCAGCCTGAATCTCGTATGTTGTTCCAAGATTATTTAGGCTAAACCCACCCTCACCATCATTGTTGCTGCTGGCTGCTACAGAGATTTTACTGTCTTCCCCGGTTTTATCAGAGAAATAGACTAATCGGGAACCAAGGTCATCGGTGATGACAGTGGCTCGTACTCCTTTGTTATCTTCAGCGTTGTTGATGGCAGCCGCCACCTCTGCCAGGGTACTTTTTTCTTTATCTATATTGACGGTAAAAGATTCGCTACCGACCTGCATGGTCAGACTGCCTGAGCCTAACGCCTTGTCCGCAGCTACAGCATCAGAGCCAAGCTTATGAGCCTGTGCCAACTGCATTACTTGTATAGAGTAGCTACCGGCCACGGCACTACTTCCAGCTCTGGCAGTAATATAATCATCCTTATCCAGCGTGACTGAGCGCTTTTGAAAGTCTCCATTATCACCCAGTTTTTTCAGAGCACTATTAAAGCTATCAAGCGCACTTTTGATAGAGCCGTAGGAAGATAATTGAACATCAATAGTATCGGCACGTCGCGACAGCTGTTGATCCTTGGCCGCACGCTCACCGGCTACGGTTGCATCAACAAAGGCCTGAATTGGAAAACCGGAGCCTACGCCGGGTAACTTTAAATCAGCCACAGTGGTTTCTCCTATGCTTTGGTATCAATCAAGCCCCTGCTTGCTTCACTCAGACGGGTGATCACATCCAGCAGTTCTTCCGATGGGATCTGACGAACCACATCACCAGTATCGCTGTCTAGCACAGTCACTATATGCCGGCCGGAGTCTTCGTCTACTCTGAATTTGAGGCCACGGTTAAAAGTACTGACAAATGACTCAACCTGCTCTGCCATCTCTTCCAGTTGCTTAGCCGTCAGTTCAGTTTCCTGAGGTTTGCTCACCCCTTGTACTGCCTGGGCGGTTTGAGTAACTTCGTTACCGACAGGTTTAGTTGCCACAGGAAGCTGTTTATTTAGTGCATCAGCTGTTGTGGTTTGCACCCGTTGGGAAGGGATATGCGTGTTCATGTTTGAGCCCTCATCACCAAAACTAAGACGCCGTTCAGCTTAACGACCTATTATCTATGGCATTAAGCTCAACGGCGAACAAACCGGGGGAATGCCCCCGGTAAATATCAGGCTTAGCCCAGCAGAGACAGGGCAGCCTGCGGAATTTGCTTGGCCTGAGCCAGAATGGAAGTACCGGCCTGCTGCAGAATCTGCTGTTTGGTCAGGTTAACGGTTTCGGCGGCAAAGTCCACATCCTTGATACGGCTCATACCGGCTGCAGCATTTTCCCGAATGTTGGCCAGGTTGTTGATGGTGCTGTCCATCCGGTTTTGGAATGAGCCCAGCTTGGCGCGTTGTGAATCAATGGTGCCAATCGCATTATCAATCAATGAAATAGCACTACCAGCCGCACTGTTATCAGCGACAGTAATCGTTTTTACTATCAATGCACTAGCATCCAAGGCGTCGATGCTCAAGCTTACGGTTTCGCCTTCATTAGCACCGACCTGAAAAATTTTACCGGCGAAGGAGCCGTTCAGCAGGTTCTGGCCACCAAAGGTGGTCTTTTCTGAAATCCGATCCAGCTCCGCTTTCAATTGGGTCAATTCTTCCGAAATTGCTTCTCGGTCTTTAGTGTTGTTTGAATCGTTAGCACCCTGCACAGCCAGATCCCGCATCCGCTGCAGAATATTGGTGGACTCATCCAGTGCACCTTCAGCGGTTTGCGCCAGAGAAATACCGTCCTGAGCGTTTTTAATCGCCACCCCCAAGCCACGAACCTGAGAGTTCAGACGGTTGGAGATTTGCAGGCCGGCCGCGTCGTCCTTGGCGGAGTTGATGCGGCTACCGGTGGACAAACGCTCCATGGAGGTAGCCAGGGCGTTGGAAGACTTGTTCAGGTTGCGCTGGGCACCCATTGCAGTGACGTTAGTGTTGACTGTAATCGCCATAATAAACTCTCCGTTGAGGTTTGTTCCGGCCCGTGCCGGTAGTGCGTTGTTATCTTAAGGTATCGGCGAGGTTTTCGGCTTCTTTAGCGTTTTTTCGCTGTGTTCTGACCAGTACCACCCTGCCTTTCATAAGGGCTATCGGCCTCGTTTGACCAAGCTTTAGAGTGTTTTTTGGTAAGGGGAATTATTGCCGCTTCGCGGCAAGTCGCGGGCATTCGCCCGCATGCCCCCCCTTCGCGGGGGTGACGTCAGGTTTAAGCTGGATTGTGCTCCGCCAGCAGTGCAATCAATCCATCTTCATCCATAATGGCCACCCCCAGCTCCTGGGCCTTGGTGAGCTTGGAGCCGGCGGCTTCGCCCGCCACCAGCACGCTGGTTTTGGCGGAGACGGAGCTGGCTACCTTGGCGCCCAGCGCCTGCAGCGCCGCCTTGGCCTCGTTGCGGGGCATGCGGCTCAAGGTGCCGGTCAGCACAAAGGTCTGGCCCGCCAATGGCTGAGCGTCGGCCTTGGGGGCTTCCATGGCCGGCCAGGTGAGGCCGCAGCCGCCTTCATTGCGGGGCTGAACCAGAGCCTCCACCACTTCCCGGTTGTGGGGCTGGCGGAAGAAGTAGTAGATGTGCTTGGCCACAATTTCGCCCACGTCCGGCACTGCAATCAGTGTTTCCACCTCGGCGTTCATCACCGCATCCAGCTCCAGAAAATGCCGGGCCAGGTTATTGGCGGTGGCCTCGCCCACTTCGCGAATGCCCAATGCATAGAGAAAGCGTGGCAGCGTGGTGTGGCGAGCCTTGTCAAAGGCGGCCAGCAGCTTGACCGCCGACTTCTCGCCCATGCGCTCCAGCCCCATCAGGGTTGGCTGGTCAAGATGAAACAAGTCCGCCGGGGTTTTTACCAGATCATGATCCACCAGTTGCTCCACCAGCTTGGTGCCCAGGCCTTCAATGTCCAGCGCCTTGCGTGAAGCAAAGTGGCGCAGGGCCTCCTTGCGCTGGGCGGCGCAGATCAGCCCGCCGGTGCAGCGGGCCACGGCTTCACCTTCGATGCGCTCAATGTCGGAGTCACACACCGGGCAACGCTCGGGAAAGGCCACGGCCCGGGCATGTTCGGGGCGGCGCTCCAGCACCACCCCCACCACCTGAGGGATCACGTCGCCGGCTCGGCGCACGATCACGGTGTCGCCAATCATCACCCCCAGCCGGGCGATTTCATCGGCGTTGTGCAGGGTGGCGTTGGACACGGTCACCCCCGCCACCGCCACGGGTTTCAGCTTGGCCACCGGGGTAATGGCGCCGGTGCGACCCACCTGAAACTCTACGTTCAGCAGCTCGGTCAGCTCTTCCTGGGCCGGAAACTTGTGGGCGGTAGCCCAGCGCGGTGCCCGGGCCACAAAGCCCAGCTCGGCCTGCAGCGCCAGCTCGTCCACCTTGTACACCACGCCGTCAATCTCGTAGGGCAGTTGATCCCGGCGCGCCAGAATATCGTCATGATAGGCCTGGCAGCCCTCTCGCCCGCTCACCCGCTTCACCTCGGGGCTTACCGGCAGGCCCCAGCCCTTGAGGGTTTGCAGCACATCAAAGTGACGCTCGCCCAGGGGCGCGCCTTCCACCAGCCCCACCCCGTAGCAGTAAAAGGCCAGCGGCCGGCTGGCGGTAATGCGGGAGTCGAGCTGGCGCAGGCTACCGGCGGCGGCGTTGCGCGGGTTGGCGAACACCTTGCCACCCTCAAGCCGGGCGCGCTCGTTCATGCGCTCAAAGCCGGCCCTGGGCATATAGACCTCGCCCCGCACTTCCAGCCGTTCGGGCCAGCCCGCGCCCCTAAGCCGCAGCGGCACGGCGCGAATGGTGCGCACGTTTTCGGTAATGCCCTCACCGGTGCTGCCATCGCCCCGGGTAGCGGCCTGCACCAGCCGGCCCTGCTCATACACCAGGCTCACCGCCAGGCCGTCGAGCTTGGGCTCACAGCAAAACGTCAGCGGCTCGCTCCGGCCCAGCCGGTCGAGAATGCGCTTTTCAAAGGCGGCAAGCTCGTCTTCGCTGAACACATTGTCGAGCGAGAGCATGGGCAGGGCGTGCTGCACCTCGGGAAAGGCCGACACCGGCGCACCGCCCACCCGCTGGCTGGGTGAGTTCGCGTCCTGCCATTCGGGGTGTTCGGCTTCCAGCGCCAGCAGCTCGCGCATGCAACGGTCGTACTCCGCATCGGGCACGGTGGGCGCGTCTTCCAGGTAGTATTGGTCATTCCAGGTGTTGAGCTGTTCGCGCAGGGCGAGAAGGCGGGCGTGGGCGTCGTTCATTCAGATTTCACTTAAAAAATTAAAGGCCTGCTGCGCAGGCCCTGCCAGCTAAAGCGGCAGCTACAAAATCCCTGCCGGCCATAGCCGTCGTTACAAGATCCTTGCCGGCAGAAGAGGCAGTTGCAAAGGGCCCGGTATGCCGGGCCCTTGTTGAAAGAAGTTACCGGGCCTGGCTGTCGTAGTCGCGCAACTGCTCGCGGCAGTGGGCCAGGTAGTCGGGGCTGATGGGCGAACGCTCGGCATCAAACAGCAGGGCGTCCAGCTCCTCGGCCAGGTTCTCGGCGGTCTGCACCATCAGGTTGAACTGGTTCTTGGCCATGCCCGGGCGCGGCAACTGCATAAAGATGGACACGCCCGGGGTATGGAAGTCGCTCATGGCCTCGGGGTTGAAGGTGCCGGGCTTGACCATGTTGATCAGGCTGAACAGCACACTGCCCTGCCCCGCCGGGGTCTGGTGATGATGGAAAATATCCATCTCGCCAAAGTGAAAACCATTGGTTGTAAGGGCGCGCATCAGGGCAACACCGTCCATCTGCTGGTTGGGGCGGGCCATCAGGTTGATCACATACACGTCCTGCCAGGTGCGCGGCACCTCGCGCAGGGCCGGCTCGGGCTTTACCGGTTGCGGCGCGGGCGCCACTTCCTCGGCAGGAAGCTCGGGCTCAACGGCTGGCTCGGGCACCGGCTCCGGTTGAACCGCCGCCTTGGGGGCCGGCTCGGGCTGTGTCGGAGCGGCGGCCGGACGCAAGGGCTCGTCAAACAGGGGGTCGAACTCGTCTTCCGGCTCTTCTGCGGTGGCTTGGGGTGCCGGCTTCACGGGCGGCGGCTTGAGCCCGGACACCACGGGCTGTACCTCGTCGTCGTCATCCAGGGCGGAAAAATGGGGCTCTTCGCGCCGGCCGGGTTCGGCCACCGGCTCGGCCGCCTTACGGCCACTCACCACCCGCACTCGGCCGATGCCGTCCTGATCGAAGTTGTTATTCACGGCCGGCTCCGACGCCACCTTGCCCATGGGTTTGTTACGCATGGAAGGCTGGCGCTCCTTCTTGCTGGTCCACAGTCCATGGATCAGCAGGGCGGCAATGGCCATGGCGCCCAGAATAATCAAGATAATTCGCAAATCCTGCATTATCGTTTCTCTGTTTTTGTTGCCGGCCGAGCCGCTGGCACCGGCGCAATCCATAGGGGTTATCCCGAATACTGCGACAAGGGTATGTTTACCATTCGGGTTTGACAAGAGTCTGGCGGGCACTGGTGACACAAAATCATGGGCTTTACCCGCCTGAGCCCGCCTTTAACGGGAAAATACACTGCGACAGGCGCTTTCGCGCGGCGGTGGCGGCCGGGCAGCCGCATCTTTAGAATATGCGCTTCGTTTAAGGAGAGGTGTTATGTCTGCCAGTTATCACAGTGCCAGTGGGCCGCAATATCTGATGAAAGGGTTACAGCTTATCGGCGAACAGGATCTGCGCCCCTTTGTGCTGGTACCGCTACTGATCAACCTGCTGCTGTTTGGCGGGGCCTTCTATTACCTGTTCACCCAGCTGGAAGCCCTGTTCGCCTGGCTGGCCCAGCAAACCCCCGATTACCTGCACTGGCTGGGCTATGTGCTGTGGCCGCTGGCGCTGGTGAGCATAGTGGTGGTGTTCTCGTTTGTGTTTACCGGTTTTGCCAATATGCTGGCGGCGCCCTTCAACGGCCTGCTGGCGGAGCGGGTGGAGCTCAAGCTCACCGGTCATCCGGTGCCCGACAGCGGCTGGCTGGACTTGCTCAAAGACACGCCGCGCATGCTGGGGCGGGAATGGCGCAAACTGGCCTATTACCTGCCCCGGGCCCTGGGCTGCCTGCTGTTGTTTCTGGTGCCGGTGGTGGGCCAGACCCTGGCGCCGCTGATCTGGTTTGCCTTCAGTGCCTGGATGATGGCCATTCAGTATTGCGATTACCCCTTCGACAACCACAAAATCGATTTTACCCTGATGCAGCGGGAGCTCGGCACCAAACGCCGCCTGACCTGGGGCTTTGGTGCCAGCGTCACCCTGTGCTCCAGCCTACCCTTTATCAACCTGCTGGTGATGCCGGTGGCGGTGTGCGGTGCCACGGCCCTGTGGGTGGATCACTTTTACCAGCTGCGTACCGGGCCGGTGTCCAGGTGAACAAAGTTGGAGCTGGGGTAGTAGCCCACTCCCCCCACCGCCAGCTGGCGGGCGGCCTGGCGCAGGTGGGTCAGCTCAACCCCGGGCAGGCGCAAGTCGATGGCCTGGCCCTTCATGTGGTAGCTCTTTTTGGCCACCCCCGAGCTGGTGCGGCGCAACATGGCATTGGTGGACGGTGAGCGGTAGCCGGAGATGATCTGAATTTCGCCCTGCTTGCCCAGACGATGCTGCAGCAAAAACAGCTGGTCAAACAGTTTCGGATCGATGCGGTGCACCTCGTTGCTGCGAAAGTCCCGCATCACCTCGTTAAAGGACGCCAAGCCCTCGTCAAGATACTGGCCTTCTTCCCAGAAGCTGGCACTGACCTTTTCACCGGTATGCAGGTTGTGCAGACTGAGCGTGCGCACCGGCGCCGACAAACTGGCCTCGGCGGGCTTTGGCAGCAGGGCGGCGGCACCCAGTCCTCCCAGCCCCAGCAGAAAACGACGACGACCCAGCTGGCGTTTCAGCATATCACCTCCTCTTAACGACAAACCAACGAAAAGCCGGGTCACGATAAGGTGATCCGGCCTTGTTTAAACATCAAAGTGAGTGAAAGCTAACCCGGAACAAACCAGTGGATCAACAACCATTGGTTATAAGGACCCGTTTGAAAATTAACCAGGCCGGTCAGCTTTGCCGCTGCGACGGCAGGAAGGGATCCGCCAGGTTTTTGTCGAAGTCGTAGATGTCGTCCCGAAAGCGGGGCAGGCCGTCGGCCCCCAGCCAGCCCCGCCAGTACACCATAAATACCGGCAGCGGCTCGCTCACCGGCAGCCAGCGGGTGCGCTGGCTGGCCTTGAGCTCGGCCAGCCGCTCAGGACTCCAGTTGGCACTCAGTAACCACAGCGCCAGTTGCTCGGCGTTGGCCACCCGCACACAGCCGGAGCTGAGCGCCCGGCTGTCGCGGGCAAACAGCCCCCGGGCCGGGGTGTCGTGCAGGTAAATGGCGTCGTTGTTGGGCAGGTGAAACTTCCAGGCGCCCAGGGCATTGCTGCTGCCGGGCTTTTGCCGCAGCCGGAACGGAAAGCGGTTTTCCATATAGAGCACATATTGCCATTCCTCGGCAGGCACCACCCGGCCGGCACTGTCGATCACCTCAAAGCCCTGACGGGCGATATACCCCGGATCCCGGTACAGCTGGGGCACGATGTCTTTATTGATAATGGAGCGGGGCACGTTCCAGGGCGGGTTGACCACCACATTGGTAATGGCACTGTGCATAATGGGGGTGCGGCGGCTGTCGCGGCCCACGATCACATCGCTTTCCAGCACCGACACCCGGTTCTGGTAAAGCCGCAGCCGGTATTCGGGAATGTTCACCAGCAGGTAGGACGCCGGCAGGCTGTCGCCAATCAAAGTGCGCAACATGCTGCGCATCAGCAGCTGGGCCCGGCGCCGGGGCGGCAGATCCAGCCAGCCATAGGTGTGGGGGCCGACCACGCCGTCCACGGTCAGCCCGTGGCGATGCTGAAAGGCCGCCACCGCCGCCGCCAGGGTCTGGTCGAACAGGCCGGGATCCTCTGGCTCGGGCCCGGGGGGCAAGTCCCCCAGCCGTTGCAGCCGCCGGCGCAACTGTAGCACCGCGTCACCACGCTCCCCCGGTCTTAGGGTGGCGCCGGCAATGGCCGGCCAGGGCTCGTCGGCCAGGGCCAGCAGCCGGGCCAGCTGCGCCTTGAGGGCCTCGTAATCACCGTAACCGGGCACCAGCTCGCGCACCAGTGCCAGCCGGTGTTCGCCGGCGGCACCCAGCCGGGCCACTTCCTCTTCGCTGGCGGTGAGCACCAGCTTGTGGGTTCGCAGGTACTGGCGCTGTTCAAAGTCCAGGGTGGCCCACTGGCGCCAGAAGGCGGCCAGCCCCAGCCAGAGGCGGTCGTCCGCCGCCTCAGAGGCGGTGTCGGCAGATACCGCCTGTTGCCAGCGCCGGGTCAGCTCCGGGTGCACGTCGGCCAGGGCCAGCTCCAGCCCCAGCTGGTGCAGTTGCAGCCGGGCCTGGGGTGCTTCCTGCCAGGTCGAGGCCAGGGCGGTGAAACTCAGCAGGCACAGGCCGCACAACCAGCTGGTAACAAGGGTTCTTTTCATCAGTGCGGTTCCGCTACTCCGTGATTTATCATGGCCGGCAGCCTTTGCCGTCCGGCCAGGTTTTTTATGACTGTACGGCAAGGGCGCCGTCAAAAACACCGGTGGTGTTGAAAAACAGACAGGGATCCCGATCACAGGCTTTCATTCAGAGAGAAACAAACAGGCCATAAGGAATATGATTTTATCATTTAATAACATATTGTTATAACAAATCGTCACTTCTCATTCCCGCAGGAAGGATTAAGCTGACACTGTATTCCTTTATTCGTGTTTATTTACATCAGGGACAGCCACCATGAGCAAGATTTTTGAAGACAATTCTCTCACCATTGGCCGCACACCTCTGGTCAAGCTGAACCGGGTCAGCCAGGGCCGCGTGTTTGCCAAGGTGGAAAGCCGCAACCCCAGCTTCAGCGTAAAATGCCGCATTGGCGCCAACATGATCTGGGACGCGGAAAAACGTGGTGAGCTGGTGGCCGGCAAGGAACTGATTGAGCCCACCAGCGGCAATACCGGCATCGCCCTGGCCTTTGTGGCGGCGTCCCGGGGTTACGCCATTACCCTGACCATGCCCAACACCATGAGCCTGGAGCGCCGCCAGCTGCTCAAGGCCCTGGGTGCCAACCTGGTGCTGACCGACGGCGCCAAGGGCATGAAGGGCGCCATTGAAAAGGCGATGGAGCTGAAAGAAGCCGAGCCGGAAAAATACGTGCTGCTGCAGCAGTTCAACAACCCCGCCAACCCGGAAATCCACGAAAAGACCACCGGCCCCGAGATCTGGGAAGACACCGACGGTGAAGTGGACGTCTTCGTGGCCGGCGTGGGCACCGGCGGCACCCTCACCGGTGTGTCCCGCTACATCAAACACACTCAGGGCAAGGCCATCACCACCGTCGCCGTAGAGCCGGTGGAATCCCCGGTGATCACCCAGGCCCTGGCCGGTGAAGAGATCAAGCCCGGCCCCCACAAGATTCAGGGCATTGGCGCCGGCTTTATTCCCGGCAACCTGGATCTGTCCCTGATCGATCGGGTTGAACAGATCAGCAGCGAAGACGCCATCGACATGGCCCGCCGCCTGATGAAGGACGAAGGCATTCTGGCCGGCATCAGCTCCGGCGCCGCCGTGGTGGCCGCCAACCGCATTGCCGCCCTGCCCGAGTTCGCCGACAAGAACATCGTGGTGATCCTGCCGAGCTCCGGTGAGCGTTACCTGAGCACCGCCCTGTTCCAGGGTATCTTTACCAAGCAGGAACTGCAGCAGTAATCTGCCGTTACCGAAAGGCGCCGCCAGGCGCCTTTTTTGATGCCGCTTTTCCCCTTGGCAGCAACTGTTTATCTGCTTTCAGGCCGTGCTATCATCATCAGCTGAATCCTTAAGGAGCTGAGACAATGGGTCTGTTCGATAAACTGAAAAAAATGGTGTCTGACGATACCGGCGAAACCAATGCTATCGAGGTGTTTGCGCCCCTTTCCGGTGAAATCGTTCCCCTTGAGGAAGTGCCGGACGTGGTGTTTGCCGAAAAGATCGTGGGCGACGGCATCGCCATCAGGCCCAGCGGCAATAAAATGGTGGCCCCCTGCGACGGTACCATTGGCAAGATTTTTGAAACCAACCATGCCTTTTCCATTGAATCCGACTCCGGCCTGGAGCTGTTTGTGCATTTCGGCATCGACACCGTCGAGCTCAAAGGCGAGGGCTTTACCCGGGTGGCCCAGGAAGGCCAGCAGGTGAAAAAGGGCGATACCGTGCTGGAATTCGACCTGGTGCTGCTGGAGCAAAAGGCCAAGTCCACCCTCACCCCAGTGGTGATTTCCAATATGGACGAGGTCAAGGAGCTCGGCCGGCAAAGCGGCATTGTCACCGCCGCCGAGGATGTGATCCTGCGGGTGAAAAAGTAACCCTTATGTTCACCTGGCTTAAAAACCTGTTTGCCGCCTCTGCCCCGGCCGGCCCCCGCTTCGAGCCGGAGGAATACAAGGGTTTTACCATCATCCCCGAGCCGGGGGCCGAGGGCGGCCAGTACCGGCTGCAGGGGCGCATCCTGCAGGAGCGGGACGGTGAGCCGCGGGAATACCGGCTGATCCGCGCCGATCTGCTGCCCACCGCCGAGCAGGCCGCCGAACTGATGGTCAGCAAGGCCAAACGGCTGATTGACGAAAACGGTGAGCGCCTGTTTGACTGACTGGCCCGGCTTTCGCCGGCACCTGCGTTACCTTGGTGAGCGCCGCCTGCTGGTGATCAGCGGCGCCGCAGCCTGGACGCAAGCGCAAGCGCAGCAACTGCTGGCCGGTGAGCCGCCTTCAACCACCCTCTGGCTGGGCGATGCCCCCGCCGAATTTCCCCATTGCCCCATGGGCAAATACCACACCGCCCTGGGGCGGGAATATCGCAACCTGGTCTTCAATGCGTACAGCGGCCTGCACCCCGACGCCCTGGGCGCCGCCGGCGGCGCCTTGGCCGCCGGGGGTGTACTGCTGCTGCTGTGCCCTCCCCTAAGTGAGTGGCCCGCTTTTGCGGATCCGGATCTGCGCCGCTACGTGGCCCTGCCCGAGCAGGCCCACGGCCGGACCAGCCGCTTTATTGAACGGATATCATCGCTGCTGAAAGCAGACTCAGACGTGCTGATCTGGCGGCAGGGGCAGGACTTTCCGCCGTTGCCGGCCCGGAGCGGCCCTGAGTGGCACGTGCGTCCCGATGCCAGGGGTTGTCTCAACGACCAGCAGCGCCATGCCCTGGCCCTGCTGCTGCACAGCGCCCGCACTCACCGCCCTCTGGTGCTGACCGCAGATCGGGGCCGGGGCAAGTCCAGCCTGCTGGGACTGGCGGCGGCCCGGCTGCTGCGCGCCGGCAAGCGGGTGCTGCTCACCGCGCCCAGCCCGGGGGCCGCCGCCCAGGCGCTGGCGCACTGCGACCGGCCCCTTGCCTTTATCGCCCCCGACGCCCTGCTGGCGGAGCGGCCCGAGGCCGATGTGGTGCTGGTGGACGAAGCCGCCGCCCTGCCGGTGCCCATGCTGCTGCAGCTGGCCCGCCGTTACTGCTGCCTGTTCGCCAGCACCGAGCACGGCTACGAGGGCACCGGCCTGGGCTTTGCCCTCAAGTTTCAGCCGGCACTGGCGGCCCTTCATCCCGGCTTTCGCCGAGTGCACATTCACACGCCGGCCCGCTGGAGCCACACCGACCCGCTGGAAGCCCTGCTGTTTCGGCTGCTGGCGCTCAATGCGGATCCCCCCGCACCGCCGGCTACCGGCGAGCCCCGCATGGCATGGATAAGCCGCTCCCGGCTACTGGCCGACGAGACCTTGCTGCAACAGATCTTCGGGCTGCTCACCCTGGCCCATTACCAGACTCGGCCGAGCGATCTGCGCCAGTTGCTGGACGCCCCGGGGGTCTCGCTGGCGGTGATGTTCCGGCACACCGTGCCGGTGGCGGCGGCCCTCTTGCTGCGGGAGGGGGGGCTGGACCCGCGCCTGGCAGAGCAAGTCTGGCGGGGCCAGCGCCGGCCCCGGGGGCATTTGCTGCCCCAGTCGCTGTGCTTTCACGGCGGCCTGGCCGAAGCGGGGGAGCTCCGTTATGAACGCATTATGCGCATTGTGGTGCACCCGGCCTGCCAGCAGGCGGGCCTGGGCTCGCGGCTGCTGGGCTGGATCAAGAGCGAGATTAACACCGACTTTCTCGGCACCAGCTTTGGCGCCAGCCCCGAGCTGCTGGCGTTCTGGCAGGGCAATGGCTTTCGGCTGGTGCGCCTGGGCCAGGCCGCCGACGGTGTCAGCGGCCTGCCGGCGGCCATGATGTTGTGGCCGGCCAGCGAGCGGGCTCAGGCCTTGCTGCCGGAATGGCAGCGGCTGTTCAGCGCCGATCTGCATGGAGAGCAGCGCCAGGGACCGGCAGCGCTGTTGCTGCCCCCGGCGCACCCCGATGCGCAGCGGGATCTGCGGCGCGCTTATGACTTTGCCTTTCACCACAGAGACCTGTACTCGGACCGCCCGGCCCTGCGCCGGGTGGTGGAACGCAGGTCACCGGCAGTGGCGCTGAGCCCGCAACAACAGCGGCTGTTGCAGGCGGCGCTGGCACCGGGCGCAGATCCGGCCCGGCTGGCAAAGGAGCTGGGCTACCCCGGACAGAAAAGTGTGATCGCAGCACTGCGCCAGACCGTGGCCTGCTACTTTTAGTTCCAGTTGAAACATGAAGTCATTATGCTATTGACCTGAATGGGGCTAATCTTCAACTGACGGTTTTCACCCACCTGCTTTTTTTCTTCAGGAGCGGCATAGATGGAACTACTTACCTCACTGTTAACTTCGATCAACGGCGTCGTCTGGGGCGTGCCCATGCTGGTGGGCATTCTCGGCCTGGGCCTGTACCTGCAACTGGGGCTGGGCCTGATGCCCATTCGCAAGCTGGGCACCGGTTTTAAGCTGCTGTTTACCCGTACCGAAGCCGGCGCCGGGGAAATTTCCCCCTTTAACGCCCTGATGACGGCCCTGTCGGCCACCATTGGTACCGGTAACATTGCCGGTGTGGCCACCGCCATCTTTTTTGGTGGCCCCGGCGCGCTGTTCTGGATGTGGATGACCGCCCTGGTGGGCATGGCCACCAAGTATGCCGAGGCGGTGTGCGCGGTGAAATACCGGGAAACCGACAAGCTGGGCAACCATGTGGGCGGCCCCATGTATTACATTCGCAACGGGCTTGGTGCCAAGTGGGCCTGGCTGGGTGTAGCCTTTGCCATTTTTGGCGGCTTTGCCGGCTTTGGCATCGGCAACACGGTGCAGGCCAACTCGGTGGCCGACGCCCTGGATGCGTCCTTTGGCATTTCCCACATCATGACCGGCGTGGTGCTGATGGTACTGGTGGGCCTGGTGCTGATCGGCGGCATTCGTTGGATTTCGGAAGTGGCAGGCAAGCTGGTACCGCTGATGACGGTGTCCTACTTTGCCGCCGGCATGGTGGTGCTGGCCATGAACCTGAATGCCATTCCCGCCGCTTTTGGCCTGATCATTGAGCACGCCTTTAGCCCCATCGCCGCCCAGGGTGGCTTTGCCGGCGCCGCCGTGTGGGCCGCCATTCGCTTTGGCGTGGCCCGGGGGGTGTTTTCCAACGAGGCCGGCCTGGGCAGTGCCCCCATCGCCCACGCCGCCGCCAAAACCGACAACCCGGTGCGTCAGGGGCTGATTGCCATGCTGGGCACCTTTATCGACACCATCATCGTCTGCTCCATTACCGGCCTGGCCATTATCGTCACCGGCAGCTGGACCAGCGGTGAGGCCGGTGCCTCGCTCACTACCCTGGCCTTCTCTCTGGCCATTCCCGGTGGTGAATACATCGTGTCGGTGGCGCTGGCGATCTTTGCCTTTACCACCATTCTGGGCTGGAGCTTTTACGGTGAAAAATGCGTGCAGTTCCTGTTCGGGGTCAAGGCGATAGTGCCCTTCCGCATCGCCTGGGTGCTGGCCCTGCCCATTGGTGCCACCCAGTCGCTGGAGTTTATCTGGTTGCTGGCCGATACCCTCAACGCCATGATGGCCATTCCCAACCTGATCGCCCTGGCGCTGCTGAGCCCGGTAGTATTCCGCCTGACCCGGGAATACTTCGCTCGGCAGCAATAACACCCGGAATGAAAAACCGGGAATGAAGATTCAGACGCCGCGATAAACCGCGGCGTCTGTTTTGTTATACTGCTGGCAGCCTATATTCAGGACATTGTTAATGCATTCACATCCCCATTATTCCCAGAGTGCCATCCATGAACTGGTTCGCGCTTATCCGCTGCTGAAGCCGCTGATGGCACTGAAACCGGTCACCTGGTTCAACCCCGAGCGCCAGCCCCTGGAGCGGGCGCTGGCGGGCGTGAACCTGACCGCCGACGACGTGGCCGACGCCGCCGAACGGCTGGGACGTTTCGCCCCCTACTTTCGTGCCGTATTTCCCGACACCCGGGCGCTTAACGGCCTGCTGGAGTCGCCGCTGCAGGCCATTCCCGCCATGCAGCGGGCCATGGATGTGCGCCATGAGCAGCCCCTGGCCGGCACCTTGCTGCTGAAGCGGGACGATCTGCTGCCGGTGTCCGGCTCCATCAAGGCCCGGGGCGGCATTTACGAGGTGCTGCAGCACGCCGAAAAGCTGGCGCTCAAGGCCGGTCTGCTGCATCTGGACGACGATTACGCCAAGCTCGACAGCGACGAATTCCGCGCCTTTTTCGGCCGTTATTCGGTGGCGGTGGGCTCCACCGGCAACCTGGGGCTGTCCATCGGCATGATCAGCGCCCGGCTTGGCTTCAAGGTCAGCGTGCACATGTCGGCGGATGCCCGGGAATGGAAAAAGGCGCTGTTGCGCCACCACGGCGTCAAGGTGGTGGAATACAGGAGCGATTATTCGGTGGCGGTGGCCGAAGGCCGGGCCCAGGCCCAGAACGACCCTTATTGTCATTTTGTGGATGACGAAAACTCGGTGCAGCTGTTTCTCGGCTACGCCGTGGCCGGCCAGCGGCTCAAGGCCCAGCTGGAGCAGCAGGACATTAAAGTGGACCGCGAGCATCCGCTGTTTGTCTACCTGCCCTGTGGCGTGGGCGGCGGCCCCGGCGGTGTGGCCTTTGGCCTGAAACTGGCTTTTGGCGATGCGGTACACTGCGTGTTCGCCGAGCCCACCCACTCTCCCTGCATGTTGCTGGGAGCCTATACCGGCCTGCATGACGCCATTTCGGTGCAGGATCTGGGCATCGACAACATTACCGCCGCCGACGGCCTGGCCGTGGGCCGGCCATCCGGGTTTGTGGGCCGGGTGATGACGCCGATGCTGGACGGGTTTTATACCCTGCCCGACGAGCAGCTGTTCAGCCTGTTGGCTCTGCTGGCGCGGCAGGAAAATATTTATCTCGAGCCTTCGGCCCTGGCCGGCATGCCCGGCCCCTGGCGGGTGGAAGGCGAAGAGCAGGGTTACCGGGAGCGCATGGGGCTGACCCAGGCGCGCCTTTCCCGGGCTCATCACCTGGTGTGGGCCACCGGCGGCGGCATGGTACCGAAGGAAGAAATGGCCCACTATCTGGCGGCGGGGGCTGCCGCAGAATAAGTGTTCCGTCATACCGGCCTTCAAGCCGGTATTTTTTTACCTGTCACCGAGCCACCGGCTTCGGACTCCGGGTCAAGCCCGGAGTGACAACCTCCTCGGGATTAAAACCAGCCGCTGTTCAGCTCATCCTTGCAGCGCCAGTACTGCTCGGCATAGCGTTTGGCCCGGTTTTCCACCTTGCGTGACACCCCCAGCAGCCAGCGCTTTTTCAGGTGGCTGCCGCGGCGGTAGCCGGTCCAGCCTTCGTGGTAGTTGAGGTACTGGCCGTAGGCGTCCCATTTCGACACGCCATTCAGCCGGCTGGATTTGCTCATGTACCAACCCATAAAGTCGATGGCGTCGTCAAAGTCGTCCCGGTCGGCCCAGCCGCTGCCGGTTTCCCGCTGGTAATCGGCCCAGGTTTCGTCCTTGGCCTGGGCGTAGCCATAGGCACTGGACGCCCGGCCATAGGGAATAAACAGAAACCAGCGCATGGGCGGCCGGGCATCGTGGCGGAAGCTGCTCTCCTGAAACATCATGGCCATGGTCACGTGCACCGGCGCGCCCCATTTTTCCCGTGTTTCCTCCGCCGCCTCGTGCCAGTCGGGGTATTGCTCAAAAATGGCGCAAAGATTGGCGGGGTTGTTGGGTGGTGCCGTGGCACAGCCGGCCAGTACCGACACCACCAGGGTAAGAAAAAGACATTGCCGGGCTCTGAACATGATGGGGTCCTATTATAAGTCAGTCTCAAATAGTGCCTTCCGTGCCGGTATTTTTCCACATTCTCCAGACGACATTATTTAATCACTGAAAATGCATAATCATACTTTGTCACTGCCCAGGCCAGGCAGTAGAATGCGGGTCGGCTATCATAGTCACGAATGATCACGCTTTCGGCACTCGGCTTTTGGCACCGGCTTTTAGCAACAAGGGACACCTGATGCGCTTTTACTTTCCCATCGTCATCATCGACGAAGACTTTCGCTCCGAGAACACCAGCGGCTCCGGCATTCGCGAGCTGGCCTCGGCCATTGAAAAGGCCGGCATGGACGTGGTGGGCTACACCAGTTATGGCGACCTGACGTCCTTCGCCCAGCAGCAAAGCCGGGCCGCGGGCTTTGTGTTGTCCATCGACGACGAGGAGCTGGCCGGCAGCCGGGAAGAAGCCCATTCGGTGCTGGAGCAACTGCGCCGTTTTGTGGAGCAGATCCGCCACCGCAACCCGGACATCCCCATTTACCTCTATGGCGAAACCCGCACCGCCCGCCATATTCCCAACGCCATACTGCGGGAGCTGCACGGCTTTATTCACATGCACGAAGACACCCCCGACTTCGTGGCCCGGCATATCATTCGCGAGGCCAAAAGCTACCTCGACTCCCTGGCACCGCCGTTTTTCCGCGCCCTGACCCACTACGCCCAGGACGGATCCTATTCCTGGCACTGCCCCGGTCACTCCGGCGGCGTGGCCTTTCTGAAGTCGCCGGTGGGGCAGATGTTCCATCAGTTCTTTGGTGAAAACATGCTGCGCGCCGACGTGTGCAACTCGGTGGACGAGCTGGGCCAATTGCTGGATCACACCGGTCCGGTGGCCGCCTCGGAGCGCAATGCCGCCCGTATTTTCAACGCCGATCACCTGTTTTTCGTGACCAACGGCACCTCCACCTCCAACAAAATCGTGTGGAATTCCACGGTGGCCCCCGGTGACATCGTGGTGGTGGATCGCAACTGCCACAAGTCGATTCTGCACGCAATCATGATGACCGGCGCCGTGCCGGTGTTCCTGATGCCCACCCGCAACCACTACGGCATTATCGGCCCCATTCCCCGCAGCGAGTTTGAACCGGCGCGCATTCGCCAGAAAATGGAAGCCAACCCCTTCTGCCGGGAAATTCTGGCGAACAACCCGGACATCAAGCCCCGGGTGCTGACCATTACCCAGTCCACCTACGACGGCATTCTCTACAACGTGGAAGAGATCAAGGGCCTGCTCGACGGCGAGATTGAAACCCTGCATTTCGACGAGGCCTGGCTGCCCCATGCCGCCTTTCACGACTTTTACGGCGATTACCATGCCATTGGCGAGGGCCGGCCGCGCTGCGAGGACTCCATGGTGTTTGCCACCCAGTCCACCCACAAGCTGCTGGCGGGCCTGTCCCAGGCCTCACAAATTCTTATTCAGGACGGTGAAAAAACCCGGCTGGATCGCCATGTGTTCAACGAAGCCTACCTGATGCACACCTCCACCAGCCCGCAGTATGCCATTATCGCCTCCTGCGACGTGGCGGCGGCCATGATGGAAGAGCCGGGCGGTACCGCCCTGGTGGAAGAATCCCTGGCGGAGGCCCTGGAGTTCCGCCGGGCCATGCGCAAGGTGGGTGACGAGTACGGCATAGACTGGTGGTTCAGGGTGTGGGGCCCGGACGATCTCACCGATCACGGCCTGGATGAACGGGATGCCTGGATGCTACGCTCGGAAGACGGCTGGCACGGCTTTGGCGACATCGAGCCCGGCTTTAACCTGCTGGATCCGATCAAGGCCACCATTCTGACCCCGGGACTCAACATGAAGGGCCAGTTTGCCGACTCGGGCATTCCGGCTGTGGTGGTCACCAAGTACCTGGCCGAGCACGGCATCGTCATCGAAAAAACCGGGCTCTACTCCTTCTTTATCATGTTTACCATCGGCATCACCAAGGGCCGCTGGAACACCATGGTCACCGAGTTACAGCAGTTCAAGGACGACTACGACAACAACGTGCCGCTGTGGAAGATTCTGCCCCAGTTTGTACAGAGCCAGCCCCATTACGAGCGGGTGGGGCTGCGGGATCTGTGCGATCAAATTCACGCCGTGTACAAGGAAAACGACGTGGCCAGGCTGACCACGGAAATGTATCTGTCGGATCTGGTGCCGGCCATGAAACCGGCGGACGCCTTTGCCCGAATGGCACACAAGCAGATTGAGCGAGTGCCGCTCGACGCGCTGGCCGGCCGCACCACGGCGGTGATGGTGGCCCCCTACCCGCCCGGCATTCCGCTGCTTATTCCGGGTGAGGTGTTCAACGACACCATCATCAGCTACCTGCGTTTTGCCCGGGAGTTCAACCAGCGCTTCCCCGGTTTTGAAACCTATATTCACGGCCTGGTGGCGGAAGAGCAGCAGGGTGAAACCCGCTACTTTGTGGATTGCGTGGCGGAGTAAAAAGCAGAGTGAAGTAAAAAACAGGGCCGGCAAATGCCGGCCCTGTTTTATTTCAGTCGCTGCAGATAGTTATTAAATGTAATTAAACAGGCTCATGTTCTGCACCTTGCCGAACATACTCTGGGTGGCCTGCAGCGCCACCATGGTCTGGCTGAACTCCCCGGTGGCCTTGGCATAATCCAGATCCTCCATACCGCTGCGCAGCTTGTTCAGAGTCAGGCCCATGTCTTCGTGGGTCAGCTGCTGGTTTTCAATACGCTGCATGCGGTTGCCGGTGTCGGCCCGTACTCGGGTGAGGTGATTCGCCACGGCATCCAGTTCAGCTAGAACATCAGCCATCTCACTCTGTCCGGCAGAATTATGACCGTCTTTTTCCAGCCAGTCCTTGGCCCGATTCAGCACATCAAAAACATTGAGCTGGTCTTCACCAGTGCCATCTGTAACGCCGGAAGACAAAGTAATATTATCACCCGACTTGGCTTCCCCTTTGACAACGATTTCCACACCATCCACCTTGATTGGCTGACCGGGCACATAGGCTTGTGCTGGCGTCACCTGAGGATCACCATTTTCATCCTTGTAGCTGACACTGACTTCCATGGTGCCGGCGTTATCGGTAAACGTCAGTCCATAGGGGTGACCGTCATGAAAGCTGCCTTTATCTTTGATCTTGGCTTGTTCAACATTGAGAGAGCCTTGATTATCCTTGTCGTATTCAACAGTGAAATCCCCTTTGGGATTAGGCACACTGCCAAACACCAGCTCACCGCTGTGGTTAATGCCGACCCTTACCTTATCGCCCACCACCATGTTGCGTTCACCACCGTCGCCACTATAAGTCACGGAGCCATCGGGCTGGCGCACAAAAGGTGAGCTGTCGGTCTGAAAACCACCGAAAATATACTGGCCAAATTCGTCCTGGGTATTGGCCAGGTCCAGCATTTCATCGATACGGCTTTGCAATTCTTCCTTGTAAGCATCCCGCTCCAGCTGAGTAATGGAGCCATTGTTTGCTCCCAGCATGATCTCCTTTACCTGCTGGGTAAGCGTTTCGGCGGAGCTCAGTGCCCATTCTTCCCGGCGCAGGCGGTTTTCCGCCAGGTTGATGTTGTTCTGATACTGATCAAGCTTACGCAGCTCCTGCTTATAGTTGAGGATGCCGTTGGCCGCAACCGGATCGTCGCTGGCGTGCTCCACCCGCTTGCCGGAAGACATCTGCCCCAGTTGCTGGTTGGCTTCCGAGGTGCGGCCACTGATGTTGTTCAGGTTGCGCTGAATAAACTGAAAACTGGCAATGCGCATCATGGCTCCTTAGCGGATCTGCAACAGGGTGTTCATGGTTTCGCTGGCGGTGGACACCACCCGGGCCGCCGCCATGTAGGACTGCTGAAAACGCAGCAGGTTGGCGGCTTCCTCGTCGAGGTTGACCCCCGAGGTGGACAGCATGCGATCGTAGGACTGATCGTACGCCGCGCCTGCCGCTTCCGCCTTGACCCCCTGGTTGCGGGTCATGCTACCAATGCCCACGGCGGTCTGGTTCAGGCTGTCGGTGACGGTGGACTTGCCGTTATTGAGCCACTTTTTATTCTGCAGCTCGGCAAAGGCCAGGGCGTTCTGGTTATTACCCGAACCACTGGCCTGGCGGATTTCAAACTGGTCAAATAGTTTGGGATCACCTTCCAGAGTCAGCTCAATATCGCCAAAGGTAATCTTATCGTTTGCATCTGGTGTACCACTGAACAGTGAGGCCCCGTTGCCATCGAGCACGTTATAAACCAAACCACCAGAACCGTCATCTTCGACTTTCAACATAACCGGATAAACAGGTGGACTAGCTGGCGGCGTATTTACCAGGCTCACAGAGACTTTGGCGGTGCCGGTATTATCCCCATCGGGGCTGACCATCAGGGAGCCGGAAGCGGCAATCTGATCACCGGTATTGAGCTTCAGCTCCAGATCAATGGCGCCCTGGCGGGTGGGCTGCACCAGCATTTCGTCATTGGTTGCCGGCTCGTCGGTCAGCGTCAGGCTGAAGCCCAGTTTATCGCTCATATCCAGCACCTTGGCGTTGGGATGCGCCGGATCGACCGGATTGGCTGCCACCGCTGATATGGTGTACTGCTCTCCCGTGGTCACATCGGTCAGCAGGTATTGATCACTACCCTGGTATTTCAGGCTGTACTCCCCGCCGGTGAGCTTGCCGGTATCGGTAATTTCCACCTCGCCGGTGACATTGGGATTATTGCCCACAAAGCGCTTGGCCATGTCTTCCGGGGCATTAATGTCGTTAAACATATTGAGGCCGGCATTACCGTTGAGATCAACGCCTTGTGTCTGAATCTTGTTAAAGGCGTCGGCAATGGCGATGGCGGTTTTGCCCATGTCGCTGAGGTTGGGGCCCAGCACCTGATCGCGGTAATGAAACAGGGCGCCCATTTCACCGCCCAGGGCCTGGCTGCCCTTGATACGGGTGCCCTGGCCGTTACTGTTGGGGGCTACCAGATACAGTTCGGTTTGCTTGTGATCCGGCGAGCCGGGCCGCACCTCCATTTGATAGGCCTGGTTGCCGGACACTAGCGGCTCGCGCCCGCCCAGCATCACCGAAATCATGCCGTTATTATCCTTCAGGGTGGTGATGTGCACCTGCTGGCCCAGCTCCTGAATAAGACGGTCCCGCTGATCCAGCAGATCGTTGGGGGTGCCGTTCTGGCCCGCATTAAGAATTTGCTGGTTAAGATCGGCAATGCCGGCGGTGATCGAGCTGATGTGATCGGCCCGGGATTCGATATCCCGGTTCTTGATCATTTGCTCCTGCTCCAGCGAGCTGTAGAACTCGTTGAAGTGATCAACAATGTCCTGGGCATTGGCCAGCATCAGTTCCCGGTTGCCCAGGTTGCCCGGGTTGTCGGCCACGGCGTTAATGGCACCGTAGAGATCATCCAGGCTGCTGGCCAAGCCGGCATTGACGCTGGTCATGGTCTTGTCGAGATAGCTGAGGTGATTATAGAGCGCCTCGGCCCCGGCCTTTTCGGTGTTGTTGACCAGCACATCCCGAAAGGCGTATTCCTGATACATGCGGGTGACGTCGGTCACTCGGGTGCCGGTGCCGTAAAAATTGCCCCCCGAGAACATGTGCAGGGTGGTGGCCTGCTCGGCCCGCTGCCGGCTGTAGCCTTCGGTGTTCACGTTGGCAATGTTGTGACCAGTGGTGGCCAGCTGGGCCTGGGCCGCCAGCAGCCCGCTCACCCCGGTTTGGTACATATCAACAGCCATGGTGTGTCCTTATGCTTGTGAGGCCAGCCGGTTGACGGTATCGAGCACCGCCGCAAGCTTGCTGGCATAGTTCGGATCGGTGGCGTAACCCGCCTGCTGCAGGGCCTGAAAATATTGCCGGGGGGAGCCGGTTTGCTGCAGTGCCTGGTTGTAGCGGGGGTTCTCGTTCAGAAACTGCACATAGTCGTCAAAGCTGTCGTTAAAGGAGGCATAGGATCTGAACGGCGCCTTCACCTGCACGGCAATGCCCTGCTCGTATTCCAGAGTGCTGACCCAGGTTTTCTGTGCTTTCCAGCTGTTATCGGCCTTGATGCCAAAAAGATTATGGCTGGACTCGCCATTTTTTCTGCCGATGATTTTCTTGCCCCAGCCGGTTTCCAGCGCCGCCTGGGCCAGCATGGCCTTGGGATCCAGCCCCAGCCGCTCCCCCGCCGCCGTGGCCGCCGGCAACAGCCGGCGCACGAAGTCTTCCGGCGAGTCAAATTTTTGTCCGGCCGCCAGGACCACGGCGTCTTCAGATGGGTTTTGCGCCGTCTTCAGCGGCGGTTTGGGCTTGTCGCTCTCGCCTGCGCTTTCTTCCGGCGGACGCACCACCTTGCCATGAATGCGGCGCACATTATCCAGGCTGAAATGGCGCGCTTCGGGAGCCGCCTTGGCCTCTTCACCGCCGCCGAGCTGGCGCACGATAAGATCCGACAATCCCAGGCTGCCCTGACGGCTGAGCTCGCTGCTCATCTGCTGATCGTGCATGTCCTGGTAGAACTGGGTGTAGCGGCTGTTCATGGGGCTGTCGGCTTCAAACACCTTGTTGGCATCCCGCATCGACTTGAACAGCTGCTGGGTGAACAGGCTCTCGAACTGACGTGCGGCCTCATCCAGCGCCTTGCCCCTGTCCTTGGCAAAGCCCTGCTGCCGCAGCCGGTCCAGCCCCTGAATGTCGTTGGCCAGCAGGCTGTTCTGCACGCTGTCGATGTTTTTCATGCCTTGCCTCCGCTCACCCTGTGCCTGTTAAATAATCACCAGTTCACCCTGAATGGCGCCCGCCTGACGCAGGGCCTCCAGTATGGCCACCAGATCCCCGGGGGCCACGCCCACCTGGTTCACCGCCCGCACCAGATCGTCCAGGGTGGTGCCGGTATCCAGCTTGAACATGCGGCCGTCCTGCTGCTCCACATTGATGGTGGAGTTGGGCACCACCACCGTCTCGCCGCCGGCCAGGGCATTGGGCTGGGACACCTGGGGATTTTCATTGATGGTAATAATGAGCCCGCCATGGGTGATGGCCGCCGGCTTGAGCTGCACCTGCTGGCCAATCACCACGGTGCCGGTACGGGAGTTGACGATGATCTTCGCCGCTTCGTCGGCCACATCCACGGTCAGGTTTTCCAGGGTCGACAGAAAACTGACGCGCTGACCGGTGTCCCGGGGGGCATAAACGGTGACCGAGGTGGCATCCAGGGCCTGGGCGCTGGCGGGACCGAGCAGGTCGTTGATCACCTCCGCCATGCGTTTGGCGGTGGTAAAGTCGGGCCGGTGCAGGTTAAAGGTAATGGTGTCGCCCCGGCCAAAGGAGCTGGGCACTTCCCGCTCCACCATGGCGCCGCCGGGAATGCGCCCCACGGTCGGCGTGTTGATCATGATGGAGGAGCCGTCGGCCCCTTCGGCGCCGAGGCCCCCCACCACTAGGCTGCCCTGGGCCAGGGCATACACCCGGCCGTCCACCCCTTTCAGAAAGGTTTGCAGCAGGGTGCCGCCGCGCAGGCTCTTGGCCTCGCCGATGGCCGACACCGTAATGTCGATGGTCTGGCCCGGCTTGGCAAAGGGCGGCAGCTCGGCATGCACCGCCACCGGCGCCACGTCGTTCATCTTGGGCCGCAGGTTGTCGGGCACGGTAATGCCGAAATTGGTCAGCATGGTGCGAAAGGTCTGCTGGGCAAAGGCGTTGTTGCGCTCGCCGGTGCCGGGCAGGCCCACCACCAGGCCGTAGCCCACCAGCTGGTTGGCGCGCACCCCGGCCACCGAGCTGATGTCCTTGATCCGCGCTGCCTGGGCCGGCAGCGCCAGCAGACACGCCAGCAACAGGCCGCTCAAGAATTTCATGCCGTTACTCCTAGAAGGGGAACCAGGGGCTGTTAAAGAACTTCGCCAGCCAGCCTCGGGACTGGGTATTGGCAAAGTCTCCGGTGCCGCCGTAGTAAATGCGGGCATTGGCCACCCGGGTAGACTCCACCCGGTTGTCGGAGCTGATGTCCTGGGGCCGGATCATGCCGCTGATGCGCACATATTCCTCGCCGGTGTTGAGCATCAGCCACTTCTCGCCCTGCACCATCAGGTTGCCGTTGGGCAGCACCTGCGCCACGCTCACGGTAATGCTGCCCTGCAGGCTGTTGCTCTGATTGGTGTTGGCCTGACCGTCGAAGTCGTTATTGCTCGACATGCTGGCGGTCACCGGGTAGCCGGCCACATTAATGGCCTGACCACCGATGTTGAGGGGGTTGATGTTCAGGCTGCTGTCCTTGGCCTGCTGGGTCGTGGCCCGTTTCTGGGCCCGGGTCGACTCGGCCAGATCCACGGTAATGATGTCCCCTACCCGATGCGCCTTGATGTCGGAATACAGGCTGTTGGCGTAGTTGTCCTGAAAAATGGCGCCGTTGGGTTCCAGCTGCTCGTGGCCGGGGCCCGGCATCACGGGAGCATAGTCCGGATCGTCCGGCTTGGGGGTATAGGGCGTGGAGCTGCAGGCCGCCAGCAGCGTGGCCGAGCTCAGGATCAGGACAAGTCGCATGGCGGCCTCCGGTTACAGCTGCTGGTTCACGTAGGCCAGCATGTCGTCCACGGCGGAGATCACCTTGGAGTTCATTTCATACACCCGCTGGGCCTGGATCAGGTTGACCAGCTCCTCGGTGACGTTGACGTTGGAGGTTTCCAGCATACCCTGCTTGAGGGTGCCAAACCCGTCGGCGCCGGCAATGCCCTGCAAGGGCGCGCCGCTCGACTGGGTGGCCAGATAGAGGTTTTCCCCCTTGGGCTGCAGGCCGGCGGGGTTTGCAAAGTCGGTGACGATGATCTGTCCGATCACCTGCCCTTCGGCCTGCCCGGCCAGCTGCACCGAGACCTCGCCGTTGGTACCCACGCTGATGCTCTGGGCGTTTTCGGGGATCTGCATTTCCGGCAGCAGCGGATAGCCGTTGCCGGGCGTCACGATAATGCCTTCTTCGTTGAGGGCAAACTGGCCGTTACGGGTGTAACCGGTGGTGCCGTCGGGCAGCAGTACTTCAAAAAAGCCGCGGCCGTCGATCATCACGTCGAGAGCATTATCGGTAGTCTGCACACTGCCCTGAGTAAAGGTTTTCTGGGTGGCCACCACCTTGCTGCCCGCCCCCAGCATCAGGCCCGACGGCAGGTTGCTGTCGGCAGTGGCCCGGCCCCCAGGCTGGTGCACGTTCTGGTAGAGCAGATCTTCAAAAATAGCCCGGCCCTTCTTAAAGCCCACGGTACTGGCGTTGGCCAGGTTGTTGGAGGTCACGGAAATGTTGGTCTGCTGGGCATCGAGCCCGGTTTTGCTAATCCACAATGCGGGGTTCATTCTGCTCTCCTTTAGCCAATGCGCAGCAACTGGGCATGGGCCTTGTCGTTCTCTTCGGCGTGACTCATCATTTTCAGCTGGGTTTCAAAGCGCCGTTGCAAATCGATAAGGTGGGTCATCTCGGCAATGGGGTTGACGTTGCTGCCTTCCAGGGCGCCGGCAATCAGCTGTACCTGGGCCGAGGCGGGCTCGGCTTCACCGTCCTTGCGACGGAACAGGCCGTCATTGCCTTTTTCAATCTGCTCAAGGGCGGGCAGCACGGTTTTAATGCGCTGCAGCTCGGCGCCGCCATCGGCGGGCTCGCCTTCCAGCCGGGCAAAGATGGTACCATCCTTGTTGATCTCCAGCTTTTCCAGGGGCAGCGGCAACACGATGGGGTTACCGCCGTCATCCAGCACGTTCTGGCCGGTGCTGGTCTGCAGCAACCCTTCCACCGACACCTGCAGGTTGCCGAAACGGGTGTAGGCCTCGGTGCCATCCGCCGCTTCTACCGCCAACCAGCCGTCACCGGCCACCGCCACGTCAAGTTCCCGACCTGTGGTCTGAATGGGGCCGGCGGCAAAGTTTTGCCCCGGCCGCTCGGTCATGGCAAACACCCGGCTGGGCAAGCCTTCACCAAAGGCCTGCATGGCCCGGGCCTGCTCCAGATCGGCACGAAAGCCGGTGGTATTGGCGTTGGCCAGGTTGTTGGCGCGCAGGGCCACGCTGTGCATGTTTTCCTTGGCGCCCGACATGGCGATATAAAGCAGGTGATCCATTTCAGCTCCGCTGTTGGCCGATGGGGTAATGGCGGGATTAATGCAAAATTGGTGCCATTGAAATGCGGTGAGGGGTGAGGAGAGAAGCGTGAGTGAGTAGCCTCACGCCTTATCCCTCACGGTTTGTATTAGCGGATTTGCAGTATGGTCTGCTGCAGGGTGCTGTTTACTTCCAGTGCCCGGGAGTTGGCCTGGAAGTTGCGCTGGGCAGTGATGAGATCCACCAGTTCGCTGGTCAGGTTGGTGTTGGACTGCTCCAGCGAGGCCACGCTCACCTTGCCGAAAATACCGGTATTGGGCTGGCCGGTTACCGCATCCCCCGACAGCAGGGATTCGCGCCACTGGGTATCGCCAATCTGGGTCAGGCCCTGCTCGTTGGGAAAACGGGCCATGGCCACGATCCCTAAGTTCTCGGTGCTGCCGTTGCTGTAGGTGGCCTGCACCAGACCATCGGCGCCCACGTCCACCTTGGTCAGCCGGCCCACGGTATTGCCATCCTGGCTGTTGGAAGTTACTTCAAAGGGGCCGGAGTTAAGGGTCGCTGAAGTGATATTAACATCTATGGTCTGGGTGGGATCCGAGCCATTGGTAAAGCCCAGCGCATTAGTGGTGAGGCTGCTAGGGATCGGAGCCGTCAGCACACCACTGTTGTCAAATTCCAGCTGGGTAGGTGCCCCAACTGCATCGGCGCCATCCACATACACATACATCTGCCACTGGTTAGTGCCCGCCGGTGCGGTGCTATCCTTGACAAAATACTGAGTCAAGGTATGGGTGTCACCCAGAGAGTCGTATATTGTCATCGAGGTCGACGAGGTATAGGTCGCCGAGTTGGTCGGATCAAAACTGGCCGGATCTACCGCTCCCGCCTTAACCGGCAAATTAAGGCCGGTATTGACTTCGCTGGTCGCCTGGGGCTCGCCCGCCTTGTCGGGAATGCGCAGCGGCTGAGTGCTGTTCAGGCCCAGACCCGCCGGCGTACCGTCCTGGTTGGCCCGGTAGGTCTGCAGGTAATGCCCCTGGGAGTTGGTCACATAACCTTCGTCGTTCAGACGAAAGGCGCCGGCCCGGGTAAAGGTGCGATCCAGCGAGCCCACTTCGTTGGACATCACAAAAAAGCCGCTGCCGTTAATGGCCATGTCCAGGGAGTTGTTGGTGAACTGCATCGCGCCCTGGTGGAACTGCTGGGACACGGCGGCGGTCTGCACGCCGCTGCCGGACTGGGTTTTGGCGTTGGCAAAAATGGAGTTGGCATACACATCGGCAAACTCGGCGCGGGATTCCTTGAAGCCGATGGTGTTGACGTTGGCAATGTTGTTGGCGGTCACGTCCAGATCTTTCTGGGAAGCGTTGACGCCGCTGAGCGCAATATTAAAAGACATCGGTTCTCCTTACGCCGCCTTGCGGCTGGCTATTTCCAGAATTTGATTAAGGGGCAGGCCGCCCAGGCCCGCCAGGTTGACCAGAGTCGGGCTGTCGGCACTGCCCAGGGTCACGCTGTTGACCCGGGCAAAGGCCAGGGCGCTGAGCTCTTCCCGCTGGCCGTCGATCAGCCCACTGACCTTGATCTTGTACTTGCCGGTGGCCGCCGGCTCGCCGGCATCGTTCAGGCCATCCCAGGTGAAATTGACGTTGCCACGCTGATCCCCTTCCAGCGGAATGGTGCGTACCAGCTCGCCTTTTTCGTTCTCGATGCGGATCATGACGTTGGAGGCCCCCGAACCGGCCACCACCACCCCATCCACCGGCTCATTGTTGTCCCAGTAGGTCATGGCGCTCGGCACCAATACCTTTTGCCCCACCAGGCTGGAGGCCTGCAGCGCCTGGCTTGAAGTCATTACTTCGCTCAGTCCGCCCAGCTGCTGGCTCATGTTGTTGATGCCGTCGGCGGTGGTAAAGGACGTCATCTGGGCGATCATCTGGGAGTTGTCCGCCGGCTTGAACGGATCCTGATAGGCCAGCTGCTGGGTCAGCAGGGCAAAAAAGTCTTCCTGCTCCAGCTGGGCCCGGCTGTTATCGGCGGCCTTGTCCGCCGGGCTCTGCTCTCCCGGCCACTTGAGGCCGTTAAGGTAGTCGTTATTCACCTGCATGGCTTATCACCCCTTGCCCAGCCGCAGGGTCTGCTGCAGCATCTGCTTGGCGGCGTCGGCCACCTGCACATTGGTCTGGTAATTGCGCGAGGCGCTCAGCATGTCGGTCATTTCTTCCACCACGTTGACGTTGGGCTTGTAGATAAAGCCCTCGGCGTCGGCCAGGGGATGATCCGGGTTAAATTCCTTTTGCAGGGGTTTGTCGGTTTCGACAATGCCCATGATTTTGACGCCGACGCTTTCCTGACGATCCGACAAGGCCCGATCCAGATCGGCGGCAAACACCGGCTTGCGGGCCCGGTAGGTCTGATCGATGCTGGAGCTCACGCTGTCGGCGTTGGCCAGGTTACTGGCGGTGGTATTCAGGCGGACCGACTGGGCGCTCATGGCACTGCCGGAAATATCAAAGACCTTAAAAAGGCTCACATCGAGTCTCCTTTTATCGCTTTCAGCAGGCCGGAGATCTTGCTGTTGAGAAACTCCAGCGAAGCCTGGTACTGCAGGGCGTTTTCCATGTAGCTGGTGCGTTCGGCCTGGACGTCCACGGTATTGCCGTCGCCGGTATCGGGCTGGGTAGGCACCCGGTACTGCACCGTGCCGGGGGGCGCCAGTTCAACGGCGAAATGGCGTTCGCTGGTACGGCTGAGGGAAAAGCCCTGGGCGTCCTGGGCACGGCTGAGGGCGGCCTGAAAGTCCATGTCTTTCGCCTTGTAGCCCGGCGTGTCGGCATTGGCCAGGTTGCCGGCCAGCAGCTCGGCGCGCTCCGAGCGCGCCAGCAGTGCCTGCTGGTGAATACCGAAGGCCTTGTCGAAAGAAATCGTCACCGCCACCTCCTGCGTTGTCGTGACCCAACCATTGGGCCATAACGAAGCAAAAGGTGTGCCAGATTTACTTGAGTCGGTAAATGATCCCCGGGGTACAGCGGATCATTTCAAACCGGTCAGACAGGCCGGTGAGGGACTCGGACGCGCCGAGCAGCAGGTAGCCACCGGGATTAAGGGCACCGGCAAACTGGTTAAGAATTTTGGATTTGTTCTCGGGAGAGAAATAAATCAACACGTTACGACAGAAAATAATGTCGAACTTGCCCAGTGAGGCATAGCTGTCGAGCAGGTTATAGGAGCGAAAGCTGACCATGTTTCTGATCCCCGCCTGCAACTGCATGCGACCCTCGCTCAGGGGAGTAAAAAAACGGCTGCGCCGCTCCGGCGACAGCCCCCGGGCCAGCGACAGGCTGTCGTAAATGCCGGTTTTGCAGTGCTCGAGCATGGTGGCGGAAATATCGGTGGCAAGAATTTGCAGCCCCGGCAAGGCCCCCGGCCGCCGGGCCGAATATTCCTGGGCGGTCATGGCAATGGAGTAGGGCTCCTGGCCCGACGAGCAGGCCGCGGACCAGATACGTAACGATTTGCCGGGCTTGGCCAGCTCCGGAAACAACCGCTCGCTGAGCTGAACAAACGGATAGACATCCCGAAACCAGAGGGTTTCGTTGGTGGTCATGGCGTCGATCACCGCCGTTTTGAGCTCCCGCTCCCGCAACTGCATGGAGCGCTCCAGCAGCTCGCCCATGGACGCAATGCCAAAACGCGCCAGCAACGGTGCCAGCCGGCTCTTGACCAGGTACTGCTTGCTGTTGCCCAGCACAATGCCGGTGTTGCTTTCCAGAAACCGGCAAAACGCCAAGTACTGCTCATCGGTGAAAGTTTTCATCCGTGTTCGTTACACCTTGTTCAGAGCGCGTTATTAACGGCCGTGGCCAGCTCATCGGGCTGAAACTTGGCAATAAAATTGTCGGCCCCGACCTTTTCGACCAGGGCCTTGTTGAAGACGCCGCTGAGGGAGGTATGCAGGATCACGTGCAAATCTTTAAGTGCCGGATGATTGCGGATTTCGGCGGTGAGGGTGTAACCGTCCATTTCCGGCATTTCCACGTCGGAGATCACCAGTGACAGTTGCTCGTGAATGGGGCCCTGCCCGGCCAGCTCCAGCAGCTTGTTCAGCGCCTGTTTGCCGTTTTCGGTGACGATGCATTCCAGCCCCAGGGATTCCACCGCCTTTTGCACCTGACGGCGGGCCACGGACGAGTCGTCGGCGATCAGCACCGGCTTGTGCTGTACCGCCTGTCGGTGGGACTGCTCAATGATGGACGCGTTCACCTCGGTGCTGGCCGGGGAAATTTCATCAAGGATCTTTTCCACGTCGAGAATTTCCACCAGCTCACCGTCGATTTCGGTCACTGCGGTCATGTAGTTGAAACGACCGGCCCCCTTGGGCGGCGGCAGTATCGACTCCCAGTTGACATTCACAATGCGCTCTACCGAGTTCACCAGAAAGCCCTGCACCGAACGGTTGTATTCGGAGATGATGGCAAAGCTGGTATCGGTCTGCTCAATGGGGCGGCCGCCCATGGCCTTGCTCAGATCGATAATGGAAATGGTCTGGCCGCGAATATTGGCCACCCCTCGAATCACCGGATGACGCTGGGGCAGGCTGCTGAGCCGGGGACACTGCAACACTTCCTTGACCTTGAAGACATTGATGCCAAATCTTTGGCGGCCATTGAGCCGGAACAACAATAATTCCAGCCGGTTCTGGCCCACCAGCTGGGTTCTCTGGTTTACCGAGTCAAGTACTCCCGCCATTATTCCGCCTCCAGAACGATTCGTGATGCCAAGCTTAAGGCGCATGGCATGTTTTATGCATTATTTGTCATCTGCTGTCACCTAGCTTAACACCGGCAATGTGCCAGCGCTACTTGAGCCCGGCAAAGAACGGGACCGGCGACAAGGGCGTTATCGGCGATGGAGTGAAGATGCTTAATGGTTTTTTTCCCCGGCGGCACGGCCGCCCGCCGGCCGCAACCCGGTTGGGCCTGGCGCTGCTGGCGTTCATGCCGCTGCTGGCCCAGGCGAACGTGCACGAACAGATTGGCCGCTACGCCGAGGACTATGTGCGCGATTTCGTGGTCGCCGGCCCCCGGGACAAAGTGGAAATCGAGGCCGCCGGCATTGATACCCGGCTGCAGCTGACCGAGTGCCCGGGCATGCTGACCGCCGAGCTGCGCGGCAGCGGCGAGGTCCGGCGCAACACCCATGTGCATCTGCAATGCCATGAAGAGCCGGGCTGGAGCCTGTTTGTGCCGGTACGGGTGCGCATTCTCAAGCCGGTGGTCACCGCCGCCTCCCCCATCGCCCGCAATACCCTGTTGCAGCCGGAGCAACTGCAGCTGAGCTACCAGGACGAGGTGCTGCTGCGCGGTGACGTCTTTGACGATATTCAGTCGCTGCTGGGGACCCGCAGCAAGCGGGATCTGCGCCCGGGCCGCCCGGTGCTTGCCAGCCAGTTGTGCGTGGTGTGCAAGGGCGACAAGGTCACCATAGTGGCCGAAACCGGCGGGCTGTCGATTCGCACCGAGGGTACCGCCGAGGAAGACGGCACCTTCAACGAGCATATTCGTATTCGCAACAGCCGCTCCGGGCGCCAGATTCAAGGGCGGATCAGCGAAGCCGGGGTGGTGAAGGTCGCCCTGTAAATTCTGCTAAAGTTGCCAGTAGATCGGTCGATAACCGAATGACAGCAGCAAATCAGGATTGAATCTTATGGCCATCGACAAGCTTCCTCCCGGCATTCATAACAGCCCGTCGGTCAGCGGCAACAAGTACCCGCAGAAAAACGACGCAACCCAGACCCAGCCCGGCTCTTCGCCTTCGGTCAGTGCCGGCCGGGATGAAGTGACCCTGACCCCGGAAGCCAAACAGCTCAGCCGTATGCAGCAAAGCCTGCAGGCCGGCGGCGACACCGACAACAGCGCCCGGCTGGACGCCATTAAAAAGGCGGTCAATGAAGGCAGCTATCAGGTGAATGCCGACCGGCTGGCGGGCAACATCCTCAATCTGGAACAAGACATAGAGTCCCTGTATTAATGAGTCTTGATACGCTGCTGCAACAACAACAGGAACAACTTCAGCGCCTGCTCGATCTGACCGAGCAGGAGCTTGCGCTTATCGTCAAGCGCAAGGCGCTGGAACTGCCGCCCCTTACCGAGCAAAAGCAACAGCTGCTGCTCGCCATTCAGGCCACCGATGCCAGCCTGTGCGCCCATCCCGAGGTGACCGAACTGACCACCACGTACCGCCCCCGGGTCGATGCCCTGCGTGACCTGATGGCCCGCTGCCAGGACCGTAACCAGGTGGCGGAGCAGGTGCTGGAGCAGTCCCTGGCCGGCACCCGCCAGCTGGCCAATATTCTGAGCCGGCTGCACGAGCGCCAGAGCATGACTTACGATCAGAAAGGCCACACCAAAGGCATCAACAAGGGCGCCGGCTTCAAGGTGTAAGCCGCCCCTTCGCCCGTTACAGCTCGCCCCGCCGCAATCTCTGATAGAGCGCCAGATCCAGCTCCAGCTCGGTGACGTACATGTCGCCGTCGGGGTAGCTGTTGACCACCCGCGCGCCCCGCACCACGCCCCGGCTGGAGCTGCTGACGGTGCCGTCCTGCAGAATATGACTATCGAGCTGGCTGGAACTCGATACCCTCACTCCGCTCAGCTGTTCGCTCAGCTCCCGGTAGGCATCCAGGCGCGAGGCGCGCATGGCGTGCAGCAGTTTCTGCTGATAGTCCCCGGGCCGCTGCAGGCTGATGGGCGCATAACCCACCGCATAAAGATGGCCCCTGGCGGGGGCGTCGGCCGAGCCCTGGCCGGCACAACCGGCAAGGCCGACCAGCGCCAGCAGGGCCAACAGCTTATTTGTCATAACGTCTCCTGATGTGCTCGGGGATCTCGGGACCTCGCGTGTTCAGCATGGCCGCCACCAGGTAGTCGGGCACAAACTGCTGGGCACTGCTGACCATGCCGTGATCCGCCATGGAGATCAGCCGGGCATTAATCAGTTTGCCCCCCAGGGTGTCGCTGATGGTGCCGTGCAGCAGATACTGGGCATTGATGCGCCCGCTCAGCTGACGGTAATCCCGGCTGGTGCTGACATCTCCCTCGGGGGTGATGCGAATAAAGGGCAGCGCCTTGAAGTCCACCACCTTGAGGCCGTACTGATTAAGCTGAAACATCATGGTTTCCGATAACAAGCGGCCGAATTCGTCCTGGCGGGTGTAATCTTCCTGACTGACAAAGCCACTGACGGCAATGCCCGCCTGCCGGTTCATGTTATGGGCCGACGACACCAGCCGGTAGGCCAGCGCCGACATGTGCTGCTGCAGCTGGGTCTGGCCGCCCACCAGTGAAGGGCCGGCCTCGGGCAGGTAGGCGCTGCGGGTGCCGGCACTCATGCGCATGGGCACCCCGTCCTGGCTGTGGCGAGGGGAACGAGCGGGCGCCGGTGGCTCTCCCAGGGCCTGGTGACTGACATAATGAGCCGCATGATCGTGAGGCAGATAGTGGTTTTGGCCGTCAAACCGGGGCTGCCCGGTACAGGCGGACAACCCCAGCACGGCGGCCAGAATAAGGGCTCTGGTCATTCACAGGCTCCCGTTGTTAAAGAAACTGATGATATATCGGCCGCCGGAGCATGAACTTTACTCAGACAGCCGGTGATGGCGGCAAACCGCCCGGCAAGAATTTTGCATAAACCTTGCCATATTCTCACTGGAACCGCGATTTTTTCAAAAGCGGCTCACCGTTTGACAGGATGCGTCCGTGATCAAAAACCCCCTTGCCGTGCTGTTGCTGTTGTTTCCGCTGCTGGCCCGGGCCGACTGGTATCAGGCCGAAGGCTCGGCCCCCCTGAGCCTCGGCGCCGACACCGCCCGCCAACAGGCGCTGGAGCAGGCCCTGAGCGATGCTCTGCTGCAGTCGGGCGCCTCCCTGAACACGGTGCAGTCGGTCACCAACGGCGCCTTTGCCGGCCAGCAGCTGGATATTTCCGCCCAGGGCGAGCTGATGGACTATCTGATCCTCAGCGAGCGCCGGGAGCAGGGCCGGCTGTGGCTGACGGTGCGGGCCGACATCTGGCCCGGCGAGCGCCGCCAGGAACAGTGCGCCGGTCGCTACCGCCCGGGCATGAGCCTGACGCCCATCACGCTGCAGCACCCTCAGCAGGGCGCCACCGGACAGATCTATGAACTGGGCACGGCGCTCACTCGGCGGCTGGCGAGCCGGCTGGAACCCAGCGTCAATATTACGTCTACCCTTGCCCACGGTCTGGACACCGACCCCGCCCTGCCCCGGGAAGCGGGGCTGCGCCGGGGCGGCGACCTGCTCGCCGGCAAACAGCGGTCCCGGCTGCTGCTGAGCGGGGTGATCGAAGACATCAGCATTGAGGATGGCCACTGGACCAAGTGGACCTTTTCCGAGATTCCCCGGGCCTTTCGCATGCGCATCACCCTGGAAGACAGCCTCACCGGCGATGTGCTGCTGCAGCGCCAGTACCAGACCCGCTCAAGCTGGGACTACCGCCGGCACGACAAGGTCAATGTGCATGAACAGGGCTTCTGGCAGTCCGGCTACGGCCAGGCGGTGGAGCAGGTCCTGGCGAACATCGGCCAGGACGTGATCAAGGCCCAGGCCTGCCTGAAGGCGGTGGGCAACATAGTGCAGCAGTCGGAAGAAGGCATACTGATGGATCTGGGCCGGCGGGAAGGCATTCAGGTGGGCGACCGGTTTACCCTCACTCACCGTCGCCAGCTTACCCCGGGCTATTACAGCGAGACCTCGTCAAAGGCCGCCTTTGTGGTGCAGCAAAGCCATGGCGACTACAGCCTGCTGGCCCCGGCCGACGCCGAAGCCAGGGCCATGACGGTGATGCCCGGCGACCGCCTCACCCAGCTGTAGCCCTGCTCGAATAACCGCCAAACGCTCGGCACAACGTTGCGCCACCGGAAGAAATTTGCAATATTGTGCCCGCCTTGTCCCCGTAGTTTAATGGATAAAACAAGCCCCTCCTAAGGGTTAGATGCAGGTTCGATTCCTGCCGGGGACGCCAGGCCTTCGCTGTTTCCCCGCCTTTTCTGTTACATTGGCCCCATCTTGATAACGGGAGCCATTCATGACCAGATCCGTGCTTATTACCGGTTGCGCTACCGGCATTGGCCACGCCGCCGCCCATTACCTGCACCAGCAGGGATTCAACGTCATCGCCTCGGCCCGCAATGAGCAGGACGTGGCGCAACTGCGCCAGCAAGGGCTCAAGGCGGTGCACTTGGATCTGGCCGATGAGGCCAGCATCGAGCGGGGGCTGGAGCAGGCCCTGACGCTGACGGACGGCCAGCTGTATGGTCTGTTCAACAACGGCGCCTACGGCCAGCCCGGCGCCCTGGAAGACGTGCCCACCGCCGCCCTGCGCGAGCAGTTCAACACCAACCTGTTCGGCACCCATCACCTCACCCGGCTGGTACTGCCGCTCATGCTCGGTGCCGGAGCAGGCCGCATTATTCAGAACAGCTCGGTGCTGGGGCTGGTGGCCATGCAATACCGCGGCGCCTACAATGCCAGCAAGTTCGCCCTGGAAGGCTACACCGACACCCTGCGTCTGGAGCTGACCGACACCAATGTGCATGTCAGCCTGCTGGAGCCCGGCCCCATCGAAACCCGCTTTCGTGCCAACGCCAAGGCCGCCTTTCTGCGCCATGTCGATATGGCGCACAGCCGGCACAAGGCGGGCTATCAACAGACCCTGGCCCGGCTGGACAAACCCGGGCCCAGCTCCCGCTACAGCCTGCCGGCGGACGCCTGCCTGCCGCCGCTGCTCCATGCCCTGACCAGTCAAAGGCCCAAAACCCGCTATCCGGTCACCCGTCCCGCCGTGATGCTGGGCTGGCTGCGCCGGCTGCTGAGCGACCGGGCCCTGGATCGGCTGATGCAAAAAGCCGGCGGCTGACACACGACCGCAGCCCAGACACCCTACTCTGAACGGACAGACCCAAAGGGCGGAAGATCATGAAACGGATATTGTCTCTTTTATTGTGGCTCTGGTGCGGCCAGGCGCTGGCGGCCCCCGCCCTGTGGCAGGCCAGCCGGGGCGAGCAGCAGCTGTGGCTGTTTGGCTCAATCCACCTTGGCGACGAACGCCTTGCCTCCCTGCCACCTCCCTTGCTTCGGGCCCTGGAGCACAGTGACCTGCTGCTGCTGGAGGTGGATCCCCTTGCCATTCGTCCCGACAGTTTTGCCAGTCTTATCGAGCGTAATACCGACTGGCGGGAAAGGCTGGGCCGCCGCCTTGCCGGCAAGCTGGCACAGGCCGTGGAGCACAGCGAGCACCCGGCCCTGCAGCAGTTGCCGCCCTGGCTGGCGGCCCTGCAATTGCCCCAGCTCAGGGCCGCCGAGCTGGGCTTTCACCCTGGCCAGGGGGTGGACATGCAGCTGCGGTTGCTGGCCCGGGACCGCAAGCTGCCGGTTACCGGGCTGGAACAACCGGCACTGGTGATGGAGCTGCTGGCCTCCCTGCACCAGCGCGGCCTTGAAGACGACTTTGTCGAGCACAGCCTGGCCGAGCTGAAACAGATGCAGGAACACCTCGACCGGCTGCTCACCACCTGGCTGAGCGGCGACGAACAGGCCCTGCTTGCGCTGTTGCAGCAAGCGCAAAGCCCGGCGCTGACTCGCTTTATCGAGGAAGAGCTGCTGATCCGGCGCAATCACCTGTGGCTGGAGCGCCTGGAGCAACTGGCGCCGGCCCGGGCGCTGATGGTGGTGGGCGCCCTGCACCTTTATGGTGATCAGGGTCTCATTTCCCTGCTGAAGCAGGCGGGCTATACCCTTAACAAAGTTGAGGATACGCCGCTTTATTGATCAGGATCAGCATGGGCCGGGGTGGTCCCGTTAGGATGGGTTCAACGGAGAGCGCGAAAGGAGACAACCCATGGCATTCTGGCTCGATTTAATGTTTGGCAGCGACGTGGGCTTTATGTCCATGATGGTTATCATTGCCACCACCTTGCTGATCAGTTTTTACGCCGGCTATTTCGTCTACAAGGTGATGAAGTCCGATCCCGGTCAAGAAGCCGGTAAATAATCCCACAGGTTAAACAACGGCGGAGCCCGACCTCCTCCTCCCCCGGGTTCCGTCGTTTCCCCCTTCTCTGCATTTGCTTATACTGCGGCTAATCCCTGATACAAGGAGCCGCGCCATGAGCCATTCCGACCGGTCGCCCGACTGGTCGTCCTTTCTTGATGAACTGGACGGCCTCATCCCCATTGAGCAGGACACCCTGGCCACCGGGCAGCGCAACGGGCGGGACGCCGACGCCCTGGCCGAACGCCGTCGCGCCGCCGAATCCGAGGCCGAAGCCGCCGAGCCCGGCCTGTCTCTGGACAGCGTGGTGCTGCTGCGCCCCGACGACATCGTCAGCTACAAAAAGCCCGGTGTGCAGGACGGCGTGTTCAAAAAGCTGCGCCTGGGCAAATACCCCTGCGAGGCCCGCCTCGATCTGCATCACCACAGCGTGGAGCGGGCCCGGGATGCCCTGCTGAACTTTATTCGCGCCTGCCTGCGCCAGGATATCCGCTCCATGATAGTGGTGCATGGCAAGGGCGAACGCAGCCAGCCGCCGGCCCTGCTCAAGAGCTATGTTTCCGGCTGGCTGCCCCAGTTGCCGGAGGTACTGGCCTGCCACAGCGCCCAGCGTCAGCACGGCGGCAGCGGCTGCCTTTATGTGCTGCTGCGCAAGAGCGAACAGGCCAAACAACACACCCGCGAGCGGCTGCAAAGCCGCCAGGGCTGACTTTTTTCGCAAGGATCACGCCATGTCTTATTCCTCACTGGAACAGCATTTTGAACGGCTGCACCACCTGCAGCACCTGGGCGCCATCTGTGGCTGGGATCAGGCCACCATGATGCCCGCCGGCGGCAGTGAAGCTCGAGCCGAAGCTCTGGGCACCCTGGCGGTGCTGTGCCACCAGCAGTTGCAGGACGAACGCCTGGCAGACTGGTTTGAACGGGCCGGGGGCGAACCGCTGGCACCCGAACAACAACAGAGCCTGGCCGAAATGCGCCGGGCCTGGCGCGATGCCACCCTGCTGCCGGCAGATCTGGTGCGCGCCCGCTCCCTGGCCGGCTCCCGCTGTGAGCATGCCTGGCGCAGCCTGCGTCCGGCCAACGACTGGGCCGGCTTTCTGCCACTGTTCGAGGAGGTGCTGGCGCTGTCCCGGGAAGCCGCCGCCGCCCGGTCCGACGCCCTCGGGCTGTCCCGTTATGACAGCCTGCTGGAGCAGTATGAGCCGGGCATGCGCAGCCAGCGCCTTGATGAGCTGTTTGGCGAGCTGGACGGCTGGCTGCCGGGGTTGATCGCCGAGGTGCAGGAGAAGCAGCGGGGGGAAACCGTGCTGCCGTTGCAGGGCCCCTTTGCCACCGACCGGCAAAAGGCGCTGGGGCTGGCGGTCATGGGCTGGCTCGGCTTTGACTTCAACCACGGCCGGCTGGATGTGAGCGTCCATCCCTTTTGCGGTGGCGTCAGTGAAGACGTGCGCCTGACCACCCGCTACGACGAGGCCGACGTGGCCCAGGCGCTGATGGGCATTATTCACGAAACCGGCCATGCCCGTTACGAGCAGGGGCTGCCCGCCGCCTGGCGCCGGCTGCCGGTGGGCCAGGCCAGATCCATGGGGGTGCATGAGTCGCAGAGCCTGTTTTTTGAAATGCAGCTGGCCCGCCATCCGGCTTTTCTCGCCCGCCTGTCACCGCTGCTGGCGCAGCACTTTGGCGACCAGCCGGCCTTTGCGCCCGGCAACCTGGCCCGGCTTTACACTCGGGTACAGCCAGGGCTGATCCGGGTGGATGCGGACGAAGTCAGCTACCCCGCCCATGTGATGCTGCGCTACCACATCGAGCGGGATTTGATCGAGGGCAAACTGGAGGCCCGCCACCTGCCCGAGCGCTGGGATCAACTGATGCAACACTACCTGGGGCTCAGTACCAAGGGGGATGACCGGAACGGCTGTCTGCAGGACATTCACTGGACCGACGGCAGCTTTGGCTATTTTCCCAGCTACACCCTGGGCGCCCTCTACGCCGCTCAGCAGGCGGAAGCCATGCAGCAACAGCTCGGCCCCTTTGAGCGCGTGCTCGAGGCGGATCTTCCCGCCGTGTTTGACTGGCTGGAGCACCATATCTGGCGCCATGCCAGCCTGTTGTCCACCGAGGCGCTGATGACCAAGGCCACTGGCCAGGCACTCAGCGCCACGCCCTTTCGCCGCCATCTGGAGCAACGCTACCTCGGCTGATTCAGGCTATGCTGAAATACGGGCCGCAGGGAAGCAGGCCAGGGAGGGCGAACAGTGGATGAAACCAAGCCGCGCCACCAGCTGGTGGTATTTTACGACGGCTCCTGCGAGAGCTGTATTAAAGACCGGGCCCGCTACGAACGCTGGGCCGGCGACAAGGGCAGAGACATCTGCTGGTTTGACATTACCGACCGGGAAGAGGTGCTGCTGAGCCTGGGGATCAGCCCCCAGCAGGCGCTGCAGGAGCTGCATGTGCAAACCGCCGGAGGTGAAATCTACTCTGAGCTGGACGCCTATATTCTGCTGATGAAACGGGTTCCCCGGCTCAGGCCCCTGGCGCTGCTGATTGGCCTGCCGCTGATCCGCCCGGCGCTGTCCCGGCTTTATCGCCACTGGGTGCGCAACCGGCTGGAGCGGGAAGGCCGGCTCTGACGCCACAGTGACAGCCCAGCCGGCCTTGGGCATAATCGATTAACCACACCTCAATCCGCGGGAGTGCCATGCGTTACGCCCATATCACCGGCTGGGGCAAATGCCTGCCACCGGCCGTGCTGAGCAATGACGGTCTCAGCACCATACTCGATACCTCCGACGACTGGATTCAAAGCCGCACCGGCATTCGCAACCGGCGCATCGCCCACGTCAATACTTCCCACATGGCCACGGTGGCGGCCCGCCACGCCCTGGCCGCCGCCGGCCTTGAGCCGTCACAGATTGACGGCATCATTCTGGCCACCGCCAGCCCCGACAGCCTGGTGCCCAGCGCCGCCTCGGCGGTGCAGCGCAACCTGGGCATTCAAGCCGCCGCCGTGTTTGATCTCAACGCCGCCTGCACCGGTTTTCTCTATGCCCTGAGCGTGGGCTCGGCGCTGATCAAGGCGGGCAGCATGAAGCGGCTGCTGGTGATCGGCGCCGAGCGGCTGACCCACTACCTGGACTGGACCCGGCGGGACACCGCCGTGCTGTTTGGCGATGGTGCCGGTGCCGTGGTGCTGGAAGCCAGCGAGCTGCCTGCCGGGCTGCTGGCCGACAAGCTGGGCTGCGACGCCGAAGCCCGGGACATTCTGGCGGTCCCCGACTCGGGCACCAGCCGCACGCGTTTTGCCCATGTGGACGGCCTGTTCGAGGTGAATTTCGAGGGCCAGGAGATCTTCAAACGGGCGGTGCGGGGCATGGCCGAGGCCGCCACCCAGGTGCTGGAGCAGGCCGGCGTCAGCCCGGAGCAGATCGATCTGCTGCTGCCCCATCAGGCCAACCTGCGCATTATCGAGACCCTGGCCAAAAAAATGGCGGTACCACCGGAAAAAGTGATGATCAATATTGCCGACTACGGCAATACCTCGGCGGCCACCCTGCCCATTGCCCTGTGCGAGGCCCTGGAGCAGGGCCGGGTGCGCCCCGGCGCCCTGCTGCTGACCGCCGCCTTTGGCGCCGGCCTGACCTGGGGCGCCGGGGTGATCCGCTGGGGCGAGCGGGTCACTCCCCTTGGTCACAGCGATGCCGCCCTCCCCTCCTGTGAGCACAGCGCGCTGGAGCTGCTGGCGCCGGCCATTGAAGGCTGCCGGCGAGCCCATGGAAAAACGTAAGACGGGAGACGGGAGACGGGAGACGGGATATCTTACTGGAGTGGCCCCGATAAAGTAGACACTTAAGTTAAGCGGCAGCTGCGTAGGCATTGGGAGTTATTCCTCCCAGCGCCATGTGGCGCCGCACTTTCGGGTAATACTCGTCCGTATAATACCGGACTTCATCTGCCATTTCGTCTCTTCCGAGCATTCCTAATGGATGTGTCCATTCCTTCTTGAGCAGCGCGAAGAAGCTTTCCGAACAGGCGTTATCCCAGCAGTTACCTCGCCGAGACATGCTGATGGTGATTCCCCGTGTAGTGAGCCATCTCATCACCTCTTCGCTGCGATACTGACTCCCCTGGTCAGAGTGGAACAACAACTGTGTCCCATCTGGCCGCTGATGTTGCCATGCCTGCTCAAGGGCCTCCAGCACCAGCTGGGCGCTATTGATGGCACCCATGGCTCGGCTCACCACGCGACGTGTACCCAGGTCCAGGACTACTGCGATGTAGAGCCAGCCTTCGTGGCACCGGATTTGAGTAATATCTGATACCCAGACTCGATTTGCCGCACCAACCGAGAAGCGGCGATTCAGCAAGTTCGGTAGCACAGGCAAGAATGATGTCGGCTTTTGATACCCTGTTTTAAGAGCCGTGCATGAATGGTAACCAGCGTCTCTCAGCAAGCGCTGAACCTGGTTCTTGCCGCAGCAGAACCCGGCATCCCGTGCTTCCAGCCACAGCTTGCGATAACCCGGCACATTCTTCTGTTGCCTGGCTCGCTCGAGCAGGAAGGTTTTCAGAGTTTGTCGCTTGATGACACGTTCTCCCGGAGCATGCTGACGTGCTCGCCAACGATAATATCCCGCTCGTGACACATTGAGTACTTCACACATTATCGAGACCCGCCAGCGTTGACTTCGGTGAGCCTCGATAAAGGCAAACCTTACTTGCTGTGCTTGGCGAAGTACTCTTGCGCCTTTTTTAGGATTTCGTTCTCCAGCTCTTTTCGTTCAAGCAGCTTCTTCAGTCGAGCATTTTCACGCTCCAGATCCTGCAAACTTTTTTCTGGTCCGATGTTTTCAACTGCTTTGTCAGATGATTTCTTGGTCATGATCCACTCTCTGCGCCAGCGACTCAATTGGTTAGGATGGATCCCGAGTCTGCCAGCAAGCTGAGCTTGTGTCTCTGTGGTGGATAGCGAGGCCTCGACGGCCTCACGTTTGAATGCATCGCTAAAGTGACGGTGGGGTTTGTACTTCATAACACCTTCTCATTAAATGAAGGTGTCTACTTTTTTCGGGCCAGTCCATACGTCAAACGTTTTACGTCCAACGTCTGACGTATTACCTTGAGCACCTCAGGCGGTGGCGTGTACCGCTTCCAGCACCTCGAGCATGCGCTCGGGCTGCTGGGGCAAATAGGCATTCAGCTGACCCTGCATCCGTGCCAGGGTGCGGGGATGCAGGTTGGAGGTGACTTCCGCCGGCAGCTTGTGGCGGGAGGGTTTGAGCGGCTCGCCACGCATCGCCAGCAGCAGGCGCAGGCTGTCCTGTTGCAGCTCCCCCGCCAGCCGGCTCAGGCCCGCAGCCCGGTTTTGGTCAATTTCCTCGGCAAACAGCGGCGGCGTGGGTTCGGGCAGTGCAAAATGCCCCCGCCAGTCGGGCTGACCCGCGACGGTGACCGGCTCATCAATGCGCGGCAGATCCCGCGCATCCTCCGACAGCATGGCCAGCAACAGGCCAAAATCGCCGCGACGGCCCTGGTGGACCGCCTGATTAAGGCTGTCTCCCAGTTGGCTGTCGTTTATCAGCAGATTGGCGTGAACGGGTGCTGGCATCAGTGGGTAAAAGTTTAAAAGTTAGGCGTTTAAACCCTTATCGGCCGGAAACCCCCGAATTTTAGTAAATTAATTGCCATCAAGGGGTTCACATCGCCGTGTGTTTTGGTAGTATTCGCCCCACTGATGTGGAGGGGTTCCCGAGTGGCCAAAGGGATCAGACTGTAAATCTGACGGCTCAGCCTTCGCTGGTTCGAATCCAGCTCCCTCCACCACCATTTCGAGTTTGTCGCCGCGGCGCTGAACCACACAATTTGCAAGTTTACTCGTGGAGGGGTTCCCGAGTGGCCAAAGGGATCAGACTGTAAATCTGACGGCTCAGCCTTCGCTGGTTCGAATCCAGCTCCCTCCACCACCATTGAAAAGCCGGTGCATGATGCACCGGCTTTTTTGTGTGCCGTCACCTCATGGTACCCGCCGCGGACAGAAGCTGACGCACGTCAGGGTAATCCGGCACTGGTCATGGCCGTTCATCACCCATACTCAGGTTATCTCCAGGCGCCACAACAGCGGGTTGTGGCCAAGCGGTAAAGGAGATAGCACATGAGCTCTTCACTGACGCACACCGAACTCCGGCTGCTGCCCCTGCTAGCGGCACTGTTGCTGCCCCCACCGGCCCTGGCCGACCGGGCCCACTACCGGGATCACCATCGCCTGCAACAGTATGGCCAGCAACAATATGGCCAGCCTTACGGGAAATATCGCCCCCATCATGGTTTTCGCCATCCGGCTGAACGCCGCCACAAGGTGCTTCGCCCACACCGGCATGACCGGTATGAGCGCCATCAGCATCGCCGGCTGCGGGTCGTGGAGCCGCATTACTACTCCCCACCCCGGGTGCTGTACCGGGGCCGCTCTTCACCGGGCGCCGGCATTTCGGTGATCCTGCCCCTGGGCAGCCTGATCCAGACGCTTCCCGGCGGCTACATCAGCCTGCACATCAACGGTCATCCCTACTATTACCAGGGCGGCAATTACTATCGTCCTCACCGGCATGGCTACCGGGTGGTGGCGCCCCCCGGCCACCGCTGGTAAGGCTTAGTCGGGCTCCCGCAACTCGGCCTCCAGCCGGCGCTGGTGATGTTCCGGCGAGGTAGTACGCCGGGCCAGCATGCGGTACATGGCGGGCACAATAAACAGGGTCAGCAGGGTCGCAAGCGCCACACCGCCAAACACCACCATGCCCACCGACTGACGACTTTCCGCGCCGGCGCCCCCGGCGAGGATCAGTGGCACGGCACCGGCCACCGTGGTAAAGGCGGTCATCAGAATGGGCCTGAGCCGGCGCACCGCGGCCTCGGTCAGGGCCTCGTCAAAGGCCAGCCCCTTGTCCCGCAGCTGGTTGGCAAACTCCACGATCAAAATGCCGTTCTTGGTGACCAGGCCAATCAGCATCACCATGGCGATCTGGCTGTAGGCATTGAGGGTAATGCCGGACAGGTACAGCCCGAGCAGGCCGCCCACCAGCCCCAGCGGCACCGTCAGCAGCACGATAAAGGGATGCACAAAGCTCTCGAACTGGGCCGCCAGGATCAAAAACACCACCACCAGCGCCAAACCGAACACAAAGGCCACGTCGCCCTGATTGGAGCGGTACTCCAGTGACTCGCCCTTGTAGTCCACGGTGGCGGCATCCGGCAGGTTGTCGCGCACCAGGTCATCCAGGTATTCCAGCGCCTCGCCCAGGCTGTAGCTGCCCACCAGGTTGGCGCTCAGGGTGATGGCCTTTTTGCGGTTGTAGTGATTGAGCGAGCCCGGTGCCCCTTGTTCGCTGAGGCTGACCAGGTTGTCGAGGGAGACCAGCTCGCCGCCGCCGGTGCGCAGGTAAAGCGAGGCCAGATCATCCTGGCGGCTGAAATCCGCCTCCCGTCCCTTGAGAAAGACATCGTATTCTTCCCCCTCGCGAGAATAGGTGGTAATGGCCTGGCCGCCCAGCATCACGTTGAGGCTGTCGGCCACCTCGGTGACCGAAATGCCGAGGCTCGCGGCCCGGCGCTGGTCCACCTGCACCAGCAACTCGGGTTTGGTACGGTCGAAGTCAAGCTCCAGATCGCTCAGCCCCGGGTTGTTCCGGGCCAGGCCACGCAGTTGTTCGGCCCAGTCCAGCAGTTGATCGTAATCGGATCCGCCCAGCACGAATTCCACCGGGGTGCTGGAGCCGCTGCGAATCGACGACGGCAGTATGGGGATCACCAGCACATCGGCCACGTCCCGGGTCAGCTGACGAATGCGTCCGGCCACCGCCGCCGCCGGCATGTCCCGCTCGTCCCAGCCGGAGAGACTGGCGAACATAATGCCGCTGTTCACCCCGTCGCCAAAGCCAGGGGAGCGTACCGTCAGGCTGCTGATAATGCCCTCCTCACGCAGTGGCATCAGCCGCTCTTCCACCTCGCCCATGGCCCGGCTCATGCGCTCAAAGCTGGCTCCTTCGGCCCCCTTGACCATCACAAACACCACCCCCCGGTCTTCCTGCGGGGTCAGGCTCTGGGGAATTTCCCGAAACAGCAGCACAATGACGCCCACCGCGGCCACCATTACCACCGGCGCCCACCAGCCATGCCGGAGCTCCCGCTCCAGCAGCCGGCGATAGCCCCCCTCAAGACGGGCAAACAGGGCGTCGAAGTGGCGCGCCAGCCAGCCCGGTGACGACTGCACCCGCAGCAGCTTGCTGCCCATCACCGGACTCAGGGTCAGGGCCACCAGGGAAGAAAAGCCCACCGCCGCCGCCAGCAGCACCGCAAACTCGGTAAAGATACGGCCGATCACGCCGCCCATAAACACAATGGGCAGGAACACCGAAATCAGGGTGAGGGTGGTGGCGATGACCGCAAACCCCACTTCCCGGGTGCCATGCCAGGCCGCCACCAGCGGCGAGCGGCCCCGCTCCAGATGGTGGTGAATATTTTCCAGCACCACGATGGCATCATCCACCACCAGGCCGATGGCCATGATCAGCGCCATCAGGGTAATGAGGTTGACCGAAAAGCCCATGACCAGCGCCACGATAAAGGCACTGATCAGCGACACCGGCACCGTGACCGCCGGGATCAGGGTGGCGCGCACCTGGCCAAGAAAGATGTAAATCACCAGCACCACCAGTGCCATGGTGATCAGCAGGGTCTGGTAGACCTCGTTAATGGCGCTTTCAATAAACACCGAGCTGTCGTAGGTCCAGGTCAGCTCGGTGTTGCCGGGCAGAAAGGGCTGCTGGGCCAGTACCGCCCGCTTGACCCCCTCAATAACATCCAGGGTATTGGCCTGGGTTTGCTTGACGATGCCAAGGCCCACCACGTTCTGGCCATTGGAGCGGAACAGGGTGTCTTCGGGTTTTTCCCCTTCCTCAATGTCGGCCACATCCCGCAGATACACCCGCTCGGTGGCGTCCAGGCGGCGGATCACCAGGTTGCCGAAGTCGGCGGCACTGTTGTAACCGCGCGCGATGCGGGTGGCGAAGTTCTGCTGCTCGTTTTCCAGGGTGCCCGCCGGCAGCTCCACGTTCTGACTGCGCAGGGCGGCGGCAATGTCGGCCACGGTTACGCCCCGCACCGCCATGGCCGCGGTGTTGAGGCGCACGTTCATCACCCGCTCCTTGCGGCCGCCCACCCACACCGAGCTGACCCCGTCGAGCAGGCTGAACCTGTCGGCAAGCACGTTTTCGGCGTAATCCCCCAGCTCCAGGGCCGACAGGCCGGTGGATCTCAGGGTCACCCACAGGATCACGTCGTTCCGGCCGGTGTCCTTGGTGACTATCGGTGCATCGGCGTCGTCAGGGAGCCGCCGGGAAGCCCGGGATACCGCCTCACGCACGTCGCTGGCGGCATTGTCCAGATCCCGCTCGGGGTTGAACTCCACCGTGATACGGGAACTGCCGTCGCTGGTACTGGAGCTGATGAACTTGACCCCACTGATGCCCGACAGCTCGTCTTCCAGCCGCTTGGTCACCTGGCTTTCCATCACGCTGGCACTGGCACCGGTGTAATCGGTGCGCACGGTCACGATGGGCGAGGTGGTGTCGGGCATTTCCCGAAGCGGCAGCTCGAAAAAGGCAATCAGCCCAAATACGCACAACATCAGGCTCAGTACCGTGGCCAGCACCGGCCGGGCAATGGCCAGTTCAGAGAGCCGCATCGGTCACCTCCACCTGGATTCCGTCACGCAGCTTGACCACGCCTTCATTCACCACCCGCTCGCCGGCGGCCAGCCCCTCGCGGACCTGGATCCAGTCACCCAGGTTGCGGCCCACCACCACGCTGCGCCGGCTAACCTTGCCGGCGTCATCCACCACGAACACATAACGCTGGTTGCCCGCATAGAGCAGGCTGCTGGCCGGTACCGCCAGGCTGGCGCCGTTATCCAGGGTCAGCTGCACCCGCATCAGCATGCCCGGCACCAGGGCGCCGTCGCTGTTGTCAAACTCCAGCCGCACCTGGGCATTGAGGGTATCGGGGTTCACCGCCGGCGCCACCACCGCCAGCCGGCCGGTAAAGATTCGCTCCTCGCCGTAAGCCTCGGTAGTGGCCTGCAGCAGATCCCCCACCTGCAGTTTGAGAAAATGCTTCTCCGGCACCGCCAGATCCAGTTTGAGCCGGCTCAAATCGTAGAGCTCGGCCACCTCATCATTGGCCCCCAGCAAACTGCCCGCCGCCACATCGGTGAGCCCCATCACACCGGCAAAGGGCGCCTTCAGGCTGAGGTAGTCCGCCTGTACTTCGGCCGCCTGCAGGCGGGCCTCGGCGACCGCCACCGCCGCCTGCTGGCCTTCCAGTTCGGTCTGGGTGACCGCCTTGCGCCGGAACAGCGCCTGGTAGTTGGCCAGAATACGCCGGGCATCCTGCAGGGCGGCCCGGGCCTCGTTAACGTCAGCTCTGGCCGCCCGGTCGTCCAGGCTCAGCAGCAGCTGGCCCTGCTCTACTTGTTGTCCCGGCACAAAGTGCACATCGGTAACCCGGGCACCGACCTGAGGGGCGATGGCCACCCGCTGGTTGGCCTTGAGGGTGCCCACCAACTGTAACCGGGCCGGCAGTTGCTGCTCGGTCACGGTAATGGTGCTGACCACGGGCCCCTGCTGAGCCGGCGCCAGGGCAGAAAACAGCAGCAGGCCGAGGGCGAGCGCCATGGAATAATGATTTTTTTTCATGCACTTGATTCCAAACACAAACTGCTCCCAGTGTACCTGTTTGGCACGGCCAGACTATGTCAATGTCGGCCAAAGTTGTCACAAAGTGTGGCAAGGGCAGCAGACCGGCGGCGGCGGACAAAAATCCCGCTACGCTTATTGAGAAGCGGCGGTACGCAGGGAGGCGGCATGAACAGCGGCAATATCGTGATTACCGGGGCGGCCCGGGGTTTGGGGTTGGGCATGACCCGTTACTTTCTGGGGCACGATTACCAGGTGCTGGGGGTGGACATCGACAAGGACGCCCTCGCCCGACTGGATCAGGCTCAGGTGCCCGGGCTGCAACTGGTGCACCTGGACGTAACCGAAGAGACCTCGGTGCAGAACCTGGCCCGGCTGGTGGAAAGCCGCTTTGGCCGGCTGTGCGGCATTATCAACAACGCCGCCATCAGCCAGCCCTGGCATGAACCCATCGACAAACTCTCCCTCAGCCACTGGCAACGGGTGCTGGCGGTCAACCTTACCGGCCCCATGCTGATCTGCAAGCATTTGTCGCCGCTGCTCGAGCAGGGCGGCGCCATCGTCAACATCGGCTCCACCCGGGCTCACCAGTCGGAAGCCGACTGCGAAGCCTATGCCGCCTCCAAGGGCGGTCTGGTGGCACTGACCCATGCCCTGGCCATCAGCCTGGGGCCAAGGGTGCGGGTGAATGCCATCAGCCCGGGCTGGATCGACGCCTCGGCCCTGCAGCCGGGGCAGACTCCGGCTCCGGGACCGGCGGATCACGCCCAGCACCCGGCGGGCCGCGTGGGGCAAGCCAACGACGTTGCCGCCCTGGTGCGTTTTCTGCTGTCGGCGGAGAGCGGCTTTATCACCGGACAGGAGTTTATTGTGGACGGCGGCATGAGCAAACGCATGATCTACCATGATGAGCCGGCTGCCGACTGAGGCGCTTTCTGCTAGCATGGGGCCAAATTTTTCAACTCCATCGCTTCATGAAAGTCATTTCCTTCAATATCAACGGCCTGCGTGCCCGCCTGCACCAGTTGCAGGCCCTTATCGACAAGCACAATCCCGACATTATCGGCCTGCAGGAAACCAAGGTGCACGACGAGGCCTTTCCCCTCGACGCCGTCCAGGCCATGGGCTACCACGTTTACTTTCACGGCCAGAAAGGCCATTACGGCGTGGCCCTGCTGAGCCGGGAGCCGGCTCAGGCCATTGTGAAAGGCTTTCCCACCGATGCCGACGACGCCCAGCGGCGCATGATCATCGGCCGTTTTATCCGCCCCGACGGCAGCCCCCTGACCGTGCTCAACGGCTACTTCCCCCAGGGGGAAAACCGCAAGCATGAAACCAAGTTTCCGGCCAAGGAACGCTTTTATCAGGATCTGCAGCACTACCTGAACGAATATCACCGTCCCGACGAGGCGCTGGTGGTGATCGGCGACATGAATATTTCCCACACCGATTTGGACATCGGCATCGGCGAGCCCAACCGCAAGCGCTGGCTGCGGGAAGGAAAATGTTCCTTTCTGCCGGAAGAGCGGGAGTGGATGGAGCGCCTGCTGGGCTGGGGCCTGCACGACACCTGGCGCCGGCAAAACCCGGACAACGCCGAGACCTACTCCTGGTTCGACTATCGCAGCAAAGGCTTTAACGACAACCGCGGCCTGCGCATCGACCTGATCCTGGCGACCCAGCCTTTGCTTGAGCAGCTGGCCGACACCGGCATCGACTATGAGCTGCGCGGCATCGAAAAACCCTCGGATCACGCCCCCATCTGGGCCAGCTTCAAGGATTAAGCTCGTCTGGTTGCACGCGGAGTGCGAAGCAGCAGCAGGTTGGGACTCGTCCCAACCTGCTATTCCCCAGTCCCCGCAGTTACACCTTGCGCGGCCGCAAATGGCGGAACCAGCGGTTCTCCAGCCGGCGAAAACCCCATACCAGCAGAAAGGTCAGGCACATGTACAGCAGCCCTGCCGCCAGAAACGCCTCGAACGGCGAATAGTAACGGGAATTGACGATACGCGCCGCCCCGGTGAGATCCACTATGGTGATCACCCCCGCCACGGCCGAGCCGTGCAGCATGAAGATCACTTCGTTGCTGTAGGCCGGCAATGCCCGGCGAAAGGAATTGGGCAGGATCACCCGGCGCAGGGTGGTGAGCCGGCTCATGCCAAAGGCGTAGGCGGCTTCTATCTCTCCTTTGGGCATGGCATTGATGGCGCCCCGGATGATCTCGGCGGTATAAGCCCCGGTGTTGAGGGTGAAGGCCAGCACGGCGCAGAACCAGGCCTGGCTGAACCACACCCAGGCGGCGGAGTCCTTCAGCCACTGCCACTGGCCGGCACCGTAATAGATAAGAAACAACTGCACCAGCAGCGGCGTGCCGCGAAAGAAGTAAATATAGGCCCAGGCCGGCCCTTTCAGCAGCCAGTTGGCACTGTTGCGCATAATACCCATTGGGATGGCGATCAGCAGACCCAGCAGCAATGCCAGGGCCACCAGCCAGACGGTGGTGTACAGCCCCTGCCAGTACACCGGCCACTCATTGAGAATGATGTCAAAGTTCATGGCTTACCTCCCCGGAATGGCGTAGTGGCGCTCGGCCCAGCGCAGCATGGAGGTAGACAGGGTGGTGAACAGCAAAAAGATCAGCGCCACCGCCATGTAAAAGGTAAAGGGCAGTTGGGTCGCCCCCGCCGCCAGTGACGCCTTGCGTACCATATCGTCCAGGCCGATGATCGACACCAGCGCCGTGGTCTTGAGCAGCACCAGCCAGTTATTGCCCAGCCCCGGCAGGGCGTGGCGCATCATTTGCGGAAACAGCACCCGGCGAAACACCAGTAACGGGCTCATGCCATAGGCCCGGGCCGCTTCCAGCTCGCCCTTGTCCACCGCCAGAATGGCGCCGCGAAAGGTTTCCGCCATGTAGGCGCCAAAGATAAACCCGATGGTCACAATGCCGGCGATAAAGGGGCTGATCTCGAGGTAGTCCGGCACATAGCTGGTCCACTCGTGGTTGGGATCGCCGCCCCCCAGCCAGTTGTTGAGGGTTTCATTCAGGGAATAGAGGGAGTTGTTGAGCAACACCTGACCGCCAAAAAAGATCAGCATCATCAACACCAGATCGGGAATGCCCCGAATGACGGTGGTGTACAGGGTGGCCAGCCAGCGGGCCGGACGCACCGAAGACAGCTTGGCCAGCGCCCCCAGCAACCCCAGGGTAACCGCCAGCAGCAATGACAGCAGTGCCACCTGCAAGGTCACCCAGGCCCCCTCAAGCAGGGCGCCTTCATAGCCTTTTAAATCGAACATCACGACTTCCTGTTATGCCGGCTATCCATTCTCGACTCAGTGCATCAGCGAAAATCAGATTCGAACGCAGACTCGGCGTAACCCCCTCCCTGGGGGCTCCGCTGCGCCCTCCCTGGCGCAGAGGGTCTGCTTATCGAAACCTGATTTTCGCCCCGTTAATGCTGCAATACCAAGAAGCAGGGCCGGCTACCGCTGAATTACTCGCCGTAAACGTCGTAATCAAAGTACTTGTTGTTCACTTCCTGATACTTACCGTTGGCACGCAGATCCAGAATGGCCTGATTCAGCTTTTCTTTCAGATCCTGGTCCTGCTTGCGCACGGCAATACCAAAACCTTCGCCGAACCATTGTTCATCGGTCACCGAGGGGCCCACAAATTCAAAGGCATCGCCCCCTTCCTTGTTCAGCAACCCTTCTTCAATGGCGGTGGCGTCGAGGAAGACGTAATCCACCCGACCGGCCTTGAGATCCAGGTAGGCGTCATCGGCGTTGCCGTAGCGCACCAGGGAGACATCGCCACCAAAGTTGTCGGTCAGGTACTTGTCGTGGGTGGTGGCAATCTGCACGCCCACTTTCTTGCCGGCCAGACCTTTCTTGGACAGTTCAAATTCAGTGCCCTTGCGGGCCACGAACTTGTTGGGGACCAGGGCGTATTTGCCGGTAAAGTCCACGGTGCGCTTGCGCTCTTCGGTAATCGACATCGCGGCGATAATGGCGTCGTACTTGCGCGCCAGCAGGGCCGGAATGATACCGTCCCAGTCCTGAGCCACCAGCTGGCATTGCACCTGCATCTGCTCGCACAGGGCATTAGCCATGTCCACGTCAAAGCCCTGCAGCTCGCCGTTTTCATCGGTCCAGGAAAACGGCGGATAAGCGCCTTCTATACCAAAACGTACGGTTTTCCATTCCTTTGCCTGCACGGCGCCTGCCGCCAGGGCCGCCATGATGGCGCCCGCAACCCACAGTTTTTTCATGGCCTTGCTCCTTGTGTTAATCAATATTGGCTTTAGTAAACCGAAGAAATAAATTGCCGGAACCGCTCGGAAGAAGGATGGGCAAACACTTCCCTGGGATCCCCCTGCTCTTCCACCAGCCCCTGGTGCAGAAACATCAGCTTGCTCGACACATCCCGGGCAAAACTCATCTCGTGGGTTACCACCAGCATGGTGCGCCCCTCTTCCGCCAGGGCGCGCATCACGCCCAGCACCTCGCCCACCAGCTCGGGGTCGAGTGCCGAGGTGGGCTCGTCAAACAGCATGACTTCCGGCTCCACCGCCAGCGCCCGGGCAATGGCGGCGCGCTGCTGCTGGCCGCCGGACAGGTGCCCCGGATAGTACTCCCGCCGTTCATACAACCCCACCCGCTGGAGCAGGGCTTCCCCCTTTTCAATGGCTTCCTTTCTGGGCACGCCCAGCACGTGCACCGGCACTTCAATGATGTTCTGCAAAATGGTCATGTGGGACCAGAGGTTGAAGCTCTGAAACACCATCGCCAGCCGGGAGCGAATACGCTCCACCTGGCGCATGCTGACCGGCTCTCGCTCGCCGGCCCGGTTGGTGCGCATTTCAATCAGTTCACCGTGCAGCCGCACTTCGCCTGCTGACGGGGTTTCCAGCAGGTTGATGCAGCGCAGAAAGGTGGATTTGCCAGAGCCGGAAGAGCCGATAATGGAAATCACGTCTCCCTTTTCGGCGGTAAGATCGATGCCTTTGAGTACTTCCAGCGAGCCATAATGCTTGTGCAGGCCCGTGACTTCGAGGGCGGGTTTGCTCATCCGTTAGACCTTCTGTTGCCGGGCCAGTCGATTGACCCGGTTCTTAACCCCAAGCGTTAACAAGCCGTTAACCTTTACCACAAAATTTACCACTTGCCTTGCTCAATAACAACACAATCGGCCACAAAGGACGAATTTCGTCGGTTTTTTATACTAAATTTACCGCTGTCACAGTATAAAGTTATGCATAAAACAAGAATAAAATATCACTCACCGTGCTTTCCCGCCTCCCGGGCGATAAGGCACTCAGGACGCCCGGCTGCCCTTTCCTGATATTTACTGGCAAATCAAACCGTTACTGGCCAACGCCAAGGCCGGCGGCTTTTTTTTAACGAATGGCTCACGTATGCTGTCGGCATTAACATTAACGGTCAAAAATTGCGCCTGAACCCTCAACTGGAAAATTATTCTCATGTACTCCGGCATGCTCATCGTATTACTGCCTCTGGCCCTTGGCTATTGCATACCCTGTCGCTCCCAGTCGCTGGTGCATTTTATCAATGTGGCGGTGGCACGCATGGTGTACCTGATCCTGTTTCTGATGGGGATCAGTCTGGCCTTTGTCGATAATCTTAGTACTCATCTGGGCACAATTTTCACCCTGTGTGGCGTTTTTCTGGCCTGCATCACGGTGTGCAACCTGGCCGGGCTCTGGCTGCTGGACCGGGGCCGGGGCCGGGTACAGGGCGAACGCGGTGCCCCTGCCATCAGTAAATGGGCGCTGCTGCTCGACTCGGTCAAGCTCTGCCTGGTGATCCTCGGCGGCCTGGGGCTGGGCCAGTGGCTGGATCCCGAGTGGTTCGCGGTAGACACCCTGAGCGAATGGGCACTGATGCTGTTGCTGCTGCTCATCGGCATTCAGCTGCGCAACTCGGGCATGAAGCTGCGCCAGATTTTGCTCAACCGCTGGGGCCTGGCCATTGCCCTGATGGTGGTGGTCAGCTCCTGGCTGGGCGGCCTGGCGGGCGCCTGGCTGCTTGATATGCCCCTGAGTCAGGGGCTGGCCTTTGCCTCGGGCAACGGCTGGTATTCGCTGTCGGGCATTCTGATCGGCGACCAGCTCGGTCCGGTGATGGGCAGTGCCGCCTTTCTCAATGATCTGGCCCGGGAGCTGATCGCCATTCTGATCATTCCGGCGCTGATGCGCCGCCATCCAAGCTGTGCCATCGGCTATGGCGGCGCCACCGCCATGGACTTTACCCTGCCGGTGCTGCAGCGCTCCGGCGGCGTCACCATAGTGCCCGTGGCCATTGTGTCCGGTTTTGTGCTGAGCCTGGCGGGCCCGGTGCTGATCCTGGGATTTTTGTCGCTGAGCGTGGGCTGATACGGGGTTTATGAGGCGATAAATCGTACAAAAAAGCACCACTCCTTTATGCTTTCCCCTTGCACCTTTGGCTGCAATCAGTATTGTGGTGGGCAGGTTTTTTGATTCTCTTTCAAAGCAAGGACACTGAATGATGAAAAAAGTAGGTCTGGTCGGCTGGCGCGGTATGGTCGGCTCCGTTCTGATGAGCCGCATGGTGGAAGAAGGTGATTTCGCCCGTATCGATCCGGTTTTCTTCACCACTTCCCAGGCCGGTCAGCCTGCCCCCGATTTCGGTAAAGACGCCGGCACCCTGCAGGATGCCTACGACATCGAGGCCCTCAAGGCCCTCGACGTGGTACTTACCTGCCAGGGCGGCGACTACACCAAGGACGTGTATCCCAAACTGCGCGCCGCCGGCTGGAACGGCTACTGGATCGACGCCGCCTCCGCCCTGCGTATGGACGACGACGCCCTGATCGTGCTGGATCCGGTGAACGGCAAGCAAATTCAGGACGCGCTGGCCAACGGCGCCAAAACCTTTGTGGGCGGCAACTGCACCGTGAGCCTGATGCTGATGGCCCTGGGCGGCCTGTTTGAGCAGGATCTGGTGGAGTGGGTATCCGTGGCCACCTACCAGGCCGCGTCCGGTGGCGGCGCCCGCCACATGCGCGAGCTGGTTACCCAGATGGGCATACTGCGCGACGAAGTGGCCGCCGAGCTGGCCGACCCGGGCTCCGCCATTCTGGAGCTGGAGCGCAAGGTTACCGAGAAAACCCGCAGCGGCGCCCTGCCGGTAGACAACTTCGGCGTCCCCCTGGCCGGCAGCCTGATCCCCTGGATCGACACTCAGCTGGACAACGGCCAGAGCCGGGAAGAATGGAAAGGCCAGGCCGAAACCAACAAGATACTGCAGACCGGCGCCGCCATTCCGGTGGATGGCCTGTGCGTGCGTATCGGTGCCCTGCGCTGCCACAGCCAGGCCTTTACCATCAAGCTGAAGAAAGACATCTCTATTCCCGAGATTGAAAAGCTGCTGGCCAGCCATAACGACTGGGTCAAGGTGATCCCCAACGACCGCCAGCAGTCCATGGAAGAGCTGACCCCGGCCGCCGTGACCGGCACCCTGTCCGTGCCGGTGGGCCGCCTGCGCAAGCTGAACATGGGTCCCGAGTACCTGTCCGCCTTTACCGTGGGCGACCAGCTGCTGTGGGGCGCCGCCGAGCCCCTGCGCCGCATGCTGCACCTGCTGCCGTAAGCAGCTCCCACTGTTGCTGAAAACGCCCGCCCCGTGCGGGCGTTTTTGTTGATGGCAATTCACCCCAGAGCGAAGCAGCAGCGCGGTTGCGCTTCGCCGACACGCTTCAAGCACCTCCCTGTGTCGCTCGGCAAATGTCATCCTTGACATTTGACGGTCGGCTACGGCAATCCCCACTGCCGCTTCGTGAGGCTGCTGTGTTGGCTGCTAAATACTGACAGGCAGCTTCGTGCCCAACCAAGGAGGGCAAAGGGTGTCTGCTTCGCCGTGCCCTCTGCGCCAGGGATGGCGCAGTGGAGCCTACATGGAGGTATTCACGGCGTGCCGGAGAAGCAATGCGCTTTGCCCGACGAATGCACGGCTTCGGCCTGCCACTTGGTTTCCCCTTGTTCAAATTATCGCCTCGGGTTAGGATCAGCGCCCTTTTTTGCCGATCGTGCCCGAGGTACTCATGAAAACCTTTATTCCCAGCAAGGACGCCGCGCTGGAAGACTCCATCAGCCGCTTTCAGGACAAACTGCAGGCCCTGGGCTTCAACATTGAAGAAGCGTCCTGGCTGAACCCGGTACCTCACGTCTGGTCGGTGCACATTCGCGACAAAGACTGCCCGCTGTGCTTTACCAACGGCAAGGGCGCCACCAAGAAGGCGGCGCTGGCCTCGGCCCTGGGTGAATACTTCGAGCGTCTGGCCACCAACTACTTTTTTGCCGACTTCTACCTGGGCCGCGACATCGCCGAGGGCGACTTCGTGCACTACCCCAACGAGCAGTGGTTCCCCATTCCGGCCGACAATCAGCTACCCGCCGGCCTGCTCGACGACTACACGCGGGGCTTTTACGATCCCGACGGTGAACTGACCGCCGACATGCTGGTCGATCTGCAATCGGGCAACGAAGAGCGCGGCATCTGCGCCCTGCCCTTTGAACGCCAGGGCGACAACCAGACCGTCTACATTCCCATGAACATCGTCGGCAACCTCTATGTGTCCAACGGCATGAGCGCCGGCAACACCAAGACCGAGGCCCGCACTCAGGGCCTGTCGGAGGTGTTTGAGCGTTCCATCAAGAACCGCATCATTGCTGAGCGCATCAGCCTGCCGGCCATTCCCGACGAGGTGATGGCCCGCTACCCGCACATTCAGGAGTCCATCGCCGCATTGGAGGCGGAAGGCTTCCCGATTTTCGCCTATGATGCCTCTCTCGGCGGCCGCTTCCCGGTGATCTGCGTGGTACTGTTCAACCCCGCCAACAGCACCTGTTTCGCTTCCTTCGGTGCCCACCCGCGCTTTGCGGTGGCGCTGGAGCGCACCGTGACCGAGCTGCTGCAGGGCCGCAGCCTGAAGGATCTGGACGTGTTCGTACCGCCCTCCTTCGAAGACGACGAAGTGGCCGATCACCACAACCTGGAAACCCACTTTATCGACTCGTCGGGCCTGATCAGCTGGGATCTGTTCCAGGAACAGGCCGATTATGAGTTTGCCGACTGGGACTTCAGCGGCAGCTCCGAGGAAGAGTTCAACCACCTGATGGCCATCTTCAACCAGCTGGAGCAGCCGGTGTACATCGCCGACTACGAGCACCTGGGTGTGTATGCCTGCCGTATTCTGGTGCCCGGCATGTCCGACATCTACCCGGTGGAAGATCTGGAACTGGCCAACAACAACATGGGCGCCGGTCTGCGCGCCACCCTGCTGAGCCTGCCCGGCAGCGATGCCGACGGCGAACAGCTGATGGGCCTCTATGACCGGCTGGAAGAGGAAGGTCTGGACGACTTTACCCGCGTGCGCGAGCTGATTGGCATCGCCCCCAACAAGGGCACCGCCTGGCACACCCTGCGGGTGGGCGAGCTCAAATGCATGCTGGCCCTGGCCGCCGGCGAGCTGGAAACCGCCCTCGACTACGCCGACTGGACCCTGAGCTTCAACGCTTCTGTGTTCACCGAAGCACGCGCCCGCTACTACCGCTGCCTGAAGGCCTCGCTGGAGCTGCACCTGTCCGACGACCGCGAGCCGGAGCAGTATCGTGCCGCCTTTGGCCGCATGTTCGGCGAGGACGTGGTGGCCGAGGCCTGGGCCCAGATTGACGGCAGCGCCCGTTTCCACGGCCTGACCGCCGCCGACGAAAGCCTGCAGGACTTCGCCGCCCATCAGGCGCTGCTGGCCACCTACGAAAAGCTGCAACAGGCCAAGCGCGCCGCCAGCTGGTGATGTGCAAACAGGTTTCGGCATGGTTCAACCCGTCATCCTGACGAAAGTCAGGATCCAGCCGCAGGAAGATACCGGGTCAAGCCCGGTATGACGAACCTTTAAACGCGGTGCAATGTTTACCCGTTGGGTTTGGATCACGTCTTTAAGGCGATTGATATAAGTCGGAACCTGCAACAAAAAGACCCAGGCCTTGGCCCGGGTCTTTTACTATGAAAGATGGGAAAACCGGAACGATTCCAGTTCCTGGTCCCCATTCCCTATTGCTTACGATTTCTGCTTTTTCAAAATATCCTTCAGCCCGGCTTCGTCGATGGCGCCGGGCACCAAGGTGCCGTCGGGGAACACCAGTGCCGGGGTGCCGTTCAGCCCCAGGGCGCGGAACAGGGTGAGGTTCTGGTTCAGCTTGTCGGCGATCTCGTCGCTGTCGGCCCTGGCCTGCAGCTCCTTGGCGTTCAGGCCGGCCTTGCCGGCGATGGTGGCCAGGGCCGCCGCCTGCACCCGCTTCTGGCTCATCAGTGCCTGGTGCAGTTCTTCATATTGTTTGGGCGCTTCCTGGGCCGCCGCCAGCGCCAGCCGCGCCGCCTTGACCGAATCCGGGCCCAGAATGCCGATGTCCTTGACGATGACTTTCAGCTCCGGCTCGCTCTTCAGCACCTCCAGCAGGGTCTGGTTCAGCCGGTGGCAATAGGGGCAGTTGTAATCGGTGAAATACACCATCTCCACCTTGCCATTGGGATTCCCCATAATGCCGTCGGTCTTGTTGGCAAACAGCTGGGCCGACTGCTCCTTGAGCTGTTTGGCGAACTCGGCCTGCTGGGCCAGACGATCGTTTTCTTCCAGCTTGACGATGGCATCCCGCAGCATTTCAGGCTCGGCCAGCAGGGCTTCCCGCACCCGCTGCTGAAACTCTTCCCGGCTCAGGTCGGCCTGGGCCATGGCCGGCAGGCCGAGGGCCATCAGGGGAACCAGCATTTTCAGTACACCATGTTTCATATTGTTCTCGCTTGTAAGCAATGAGTGGACACAGCCTACCAGAGCCGGCCGGCCACCAGAAGCCGGGTTACTTGTTGATCAGGTAATCCCTGTCATAAAAAATACACACCCACCGGAAACGGCAGGCCACCAGAGGCCCCCCGTTATTTGTTGATCAGGTAATCCCTGTCATAAAAGGTGCACACCCACTGGGGCCGGAACACCACCAGCAGAGTAATGGCCATGCCGTTGAGCAGGGCTTCGGGAAACAACAGCAGCGGCAGTATGCTGAGATAGTCGTTCTGCACCATGGGCCAGCCGTATTGTCCCGACCATACCATGTAGCCGGCCATGGCCAGACTTTTGGCGGCCATGGTCAGGGCGGCGTTGAAAAAACCGGCCACGAAGATATACACAAACAGGTGCCGGTACAGGTAACTGTAGGTCAACAGGAACACAAAATAGCTGACCGCAATGGGCAGCATCACTCCCAGCACCAGGTTAACGCCGAATTCGGACCAGGGCTCAACACCAAAGGCGGTCACCAGCGCCAGCGCCAGCAGGGCCATCAGCTGACTCAAGCGCCAGCCCAGCATCAGCGCCAGGGTGGTCAGCCCCAAAAAGTGCACCTCTAGGCCGTCGCGAATGCCCGCCTGCAGCATCCACAAGGGCACCAGCGCAATGGCCGCGCCAAAACACAGGTGCTGGCGCCTTTTGTCCGCCAGCAGGGCGCGCCAGTCCACTTGCCAGGCGATAAGCACCATTGCTACCGCCCCCAACAGCCACATCATCATTGCCCGTTCCCGTTTATTCGCTTGTTGCCAGATTATCACAGCAGCAAACGGGGGCCGAATACCACCGATACCGGCAGAGGCGATTCTGAATCACCGGAACATATCCCCACCCACATTCTGAAAACCCGGAAAAAGACCAACATCACCGCCGCATGACCCATTAATAATCAAACACTTACAAAATAAAACAGTCATGCAACCTTTGGCATCAAACCTGCAACACTGACAGCGCAAACCCATAACCAAGGACTGTGAATCAATGAAGATAATCAAACACTGCCTGCTCGGTGCCTCCCTGGCCCTGTCCGCCACCACCACCCAGGCCGCCGAGTTCATCAACGTGCTCACTGGCGGCACCAGCGGCGTCTACTACCCGCTCGGCGTGGCCATCTCCCAGCTTTACGGCGAACACATTCCCGACGCCAAGGTACAGGTGCAGGCCACCCGGGCCTCGGTGGAAAACCTGACCCTGCTCGACCGGGGACGGGGCGAGGTAGGTTTCGCCCTGGCCGACAGCGTGGCCGACGCCTGGAACGGCGAAGCGGAAGCCGGCTTCAAGACGCCGCTGAAAAAGCTGCGGGCGGTGGGGGCCACCTACTCCAACTACATTCAGATCGTGGCCCGGGCCGACAGCGGCATTACCAGCCTGGAGGATCTGAAAGGCAAGCGCATCTCGGTCGGCGCTCCCCGCTCCGGTACCGAGCTCAACGCCCGCGCCATCTTCAAGGCCGCCGGCCTCGGCTACGACGACTTCTCCCGTACCGAATACCTGCCCTTTGGCGAGTCGGTGGAGCTGATGAAAAACCGCCAGCTGGACGCCACCCTGCAGTCCGCCGGCCTCGGCATGGCCGCGTTCCGCGATCTCGCCTCCCACGCTCCGGTGGTGTTCATCCCCATTCCCGAAACGCTGGTGGCCAGCATCGGCAACGACGCCTACCGCCCCGGGGTGATCCCCGCCGGCACCTACACCGGCCAGGACGAGGACGTGCCCACCGTGGCCATCAGCAACCTGCTGATCACCCATAACAAAGTCTCGGACGATACCGCCTATCAGATGGCAAAGCAGGTTTATGAAAACCTGCCGGCCCTGCGCAATGCCCACAACGCCGCCCATGGCATTGATCCGGAGCTGGCGGTGGATGGTCTGCCCCTGCCGCTGCATTCAGGGGCCGAGCGTTACTTCAGGGAAAAAGGCTTGATGGAGTAACCCGACAACGCCGTCTTCGCGGCGGCGTTCCCCTCGACCCCTATGACGATAACAACAGCCTGGCCGTCCGGCGGACGGCACAGGCGGAGAGAAAAAATGAGCAGTCATCAGACCCGGCATCACGCGCTGATTTTTTATGGCGCCCTGTGTTTTTCCATCTTTCAAATCATCACCGCCGCCTTCAGCCCGTTGTCCACCACCGTGGTGCGGGCCGTGCACGTCGGCTTCCTGCTGTTCCTGGTGTACCAGTTGTACGGTGCCCGGGGCCAGCCCCTGTCCCGCCCCTCGGTGTGGGGCATGCTGCTGGGCGCCCTCGCCCTGTTGTTCGCCTTCTACCACTGGTGGTTCGAGGCGGATCTCATTTATCGCGCCGGCGACATGAACCAGGCCGACTGGGTCATCGGCAGCGTGACCCTGCTGATGGTGTTCGACGCCGCCCGCCGGCTGATGGGCTGGGCGCTGCCACTGATCTGCCTGGCCTTCGTGGGCTACGCTCTGTTCGGCCAGCACCTGCCCGAGGCGCTGATGCACCGAGGCTACGGCCTGGATCAGGTGGTGTCCCAGCTGGCCTTCAGCACCGAGGGCATCTACGGCACCCCCACCTATGTGTCGTCCAGCTACATCTTCCTGTTTATTTTGTTCGGCGCCTTCCTGGAACAGGCGGGCATGCTCAAGCTGTTCAACGACGTGGCCATCGGCTCGGTGGGCCACACCCGCGGCGGCCCGGCCAAGGTGTCGGTGCTGTCCTCCGGCATGATGGGCACCATCAACGGCTCCGGCGTGGCCAACGTAGTCAGCACCGGCCAGTTCACCATACCGCTGATGAAGAAGTTCGGTTACAAGGCCGACTTCGCCGGGGCGGTGGAAGCCACCAGCTCCATGGGCGGCCAGATCATGCCGCCGGTGATGGGCGCCGTGGCCTTTATCATGGCCGAAACCATCAACGTGCCCTACGTGGAAATCACCAAAGCCGCGCTGATCCCCGCCGTGCTCTACTTCTTCACCGTGTTCCTGATGGTGCACCTGGAAGCGGGCCGCGCCGGCCTCAACGGCCTGCCCAAGGCCGAGTGCCCCAACCCGGTGAAGGCCCTGAAGGAGCGCTGGTACCTGCTGCTGCCGCTGGTGGCGCTGGTGGTAATGCTGTTCTCCGGCTTCACCCCGCTGTTCGCCGGCATGATGGGCCTGACGCTCACCGTGGTGCTGATCATGGGCAACGGCATTGCCCGGCATCTGGGCGCCAGGGGGCTACGCTACGCCTTCTGGATTGGCCTGGGCCTGGCCTGCGCTAGCTTTAACCACTTCGGCATCACCGCCATCTTCGTGGTGGTGGCGGTGCTCGCCGTGCTGTTGCTGGTCAAACGCGAGCAGGGCATTCTGTCCACCGTGGTCAACGCCCTTTACCAGGGCTCCCTGCACGCCCTGCCGGTGGGCGTGGCCTGCGCCCTGGTGGGGGTGATCATCGGGGTCATCTCGCTCACCGGCGCCGCCACCATTGTCGCCGGCTACATCATTCAGCTGGGCGAGCACAGCCTGCTGCTGTCCCTGGCGCTGACCATGCTCACCTGCCTGGTGCTGGGCATGGGCATTCCCACCATTCCCAACTACATCATTACCAGCTCCATCGCCGCCCCGGCGCTGCTGGAGCTAGGGGTGCCGCTGATCGTGTCGCACATGTTCGTGTTCTACTTCGGCATCATGGCGGATCTGACCCCGCCGGTGGCCTTGGCCGCCTTCGCCGCCTCGCCCATCGCCAAGGCCTCGGGGCTGCGCATCGGCCTTCGCTCGCTGCAGATCGCCATCGCCGGCTTCGTGGTGCCCTACATGGCGGTATACGCCCCCGAGCTGATGCTGCAGGGCGACGCCGATCTTGCCGCCACCGTCTTCGTGGTGTTCAAGGCGCTGCTGGCGGTGTCGCTGTGGGGCATGGGCGCCATCGGCTACTGGCTGAGCCCCTTCGCCTGGTGGGAGCGGCTGAGTGCCGTGGTGGCCGCCGCCCTGCTGGTGTTCTCGCTGCCGATGACCGATGAGCTGGGGCTGGGCCTGGCCGCCCTGCTGCTGGGACGCCACTGGTGGCAAAGCCGACGCCGCGCCCCCGTGGCGGTCACCGGGTGATCTGCCTGTTTTCCGCTGCCACCACCGTGATGCTGCTGACCGGCAGCATCACCCTGAGCTGGCAGCACTCGGTGGAAAAGACGCGCTGGGAAGAGCAATATCGGGCCGAAGGGCCATCGCTGCGCCTGGTCCGGGCCAGTGTGCAGGGATCGGGCGCGGGCATGGAGCCCCCGCCCGAGGCCAGGCTTCTCCACGGCCGCTGGCACTGGCAGCCGAACCTGCGGTTGCCGCAGGTTACCCTTGCGGGCTCGGGGTTTACTGGCGAATATACCCTCTGCTTTTCATCGGGTCGGTGCCATCCGCTCAGCCACTGGCTGCCAGCCGGCCATGCCGTCACCCTCGCCAGCTGTGAATCGGAGGCCAACTGGAGCCATTATTGAAAAAACGCCTGCTCAAGCTGTGTTTATTACTGCTGTTTGCCCTGTTGCTGTTGCTGGTGTGGCGCGGCAGCTGGCAGCATCAGGCCCGGGAGCAGGAAATACGCGCCCAGCAGCAGTTGCAAATCTACCGGGCCGCGCTGGAGTCGGAAATTGCCCGCTTTGAGAACATTCCCCGCGCGCTGCAATCCCACCCGCTGCTGACCCGCGCCCTGCAACAGCCGGCGCTTGCCACCACCATCGACGGCGCCAACCGGCTGCTGCAGCAGCTGGCCGAGGATACCGGGGTGGAAGCGCTCTACCTGATCGATGCCAACGGCGACACCCTGGCCGCCAGCAACTGGCATCTTCCCCACAGCTTCGTGGGGCAGAACTATCGCTTTCGTCCCTATGTGACCGATGCCCTCAAGGGCAGTTTCGGCGAATTTTATGCCGTGGGAGCGACCACCCGCATTCCCGGCTATTTTTTCGGGCTGCACATGACAGCGCCGGACGGCACCAAAGGCGTGCTGGCGGCAAAAATCACCCTGCTGGAGCTGGAGCGAAGCTGGCAACCGTCCCGGGATCTGGTGCTGGTGGTGGATCCGGATCAGGTGATTGCCCTCGCCTCCCGGGCCGGGCTCAAGTTCAAAACCCTGACGCCGCTGAGTGCGGCGGCACGCCAGCGCCTGGACAATGCCCGCCAGTACACCCCCATGCCGCTGGCCCCCCTGGCGACCGCCCCCGATGAACAACACATTGAATGGCAGGGGGAGCCCTACGGCATCAGCGAGCTGGCGCTGCCCCGGCTGCAATGGCGCATGCAGTTATGGTGGCCCAGCCGGCAACTGGCGATCAATGCCAGCCTGCTGACCGCCCTCACCGGTGTTGGTGTGATTGCGCTGTTGCTGCTGCTGCTGTACTGGCGCCAGCGCCGGCGCTACCATCGCATGCAACGCCGGGCCCGCAGCGAGCTGGAACAGCAGGTGATGTCGCGCACCGCCGCCCTGGCGGCGGCCAACCACCAGCTGGAGCAACAGATCCAGGAACGCATTCAGGCCGAGGCCAGGCTCAGATCCATGCAGCACGAGCTGATCCAGACCAACCGGCTGGCGGCCCTCGGGCAGATGGCCGCCGGCGTGGCCCACGAAGTGAACCAGCCCCTGACCGCCCTGCGCAACCAGTCGGTCAACACCCTGCTGCTGACCCAGCGAGGTCGATTCGACGAGGTGCAGACCAGCCTGCAGACCATGGGGCGGCTGATTGATCGCATTGCCAGGCTGACCTCCCAGCTCAAGTTGTTTGCCGCCACCCGCCGCAGTACCAAGGGTCACGCCCGCCTGGAGGAAGCATTGGCCAATGTGCTGAGCTGGCTGGCTCCACGCCTGGCCGAGCAGCATATTCACCTGGAGGTGCCGGCGGACAAGACCCTGTCACTGCCCATGGCGCTGCACGCCCTGGAGCAGGTGCTGGCCAACCTGCTGACCAACAGCATCGACGCCCTGGCCGGCACCACTCCCGCCTGCATCACCCTGACCGCCGGGCCGGACTGGCTGCAATGGCAGGACAATGGCCCCGGCATCGCCCCCGAGCTGGTCGACAAGCTCACCGAGCCGTTTTTTTCCACCAAGCAGGCCGGCCAGGGCCTGGGCCTTGGCCTGTCTATCGTCCGGGATCTGGTGGAAGCCAGCGATGGCCGGCTGGACATTCAGTGCCCGCTCACCGGCGGGATCCGATTCCGAATTGACTGGAGCCCTCATGAACCCGACCCCCATTGAAGTCTGGCTGGTAGAAGACGACGAGGATGTCCGCCAGACCCTGCTGCAAACCCTGCAACTGTCCGATATTTCTGCCCGGGGCTTTGCCCGGGCCGAGCAGGCGCTGCAGGCCCTGCCGGCAGAGGCCCCGGTGGTGATCCTGTCCGACGTGCGCATGCCGGGCATGGACGGCCTGGCCCTGCTGCAACAACTGCAGGGTCGCGATGCCGAGCTGCCGGTGCTGCTGCTGACCGGCCATGGCGACATTCCCATGGCGGTGGAAGCCATGCGCCTGGGCGCCCAGGATTTCTTTGAAAAGCCCTATCAGCCCGAGCAGTTGCTGCACAGCCTGCGCCGAGCCATGGACAGGCGCGCCCTGGTGCTGGAAAACCGCCGCCTGCGCGAACAACTGGCGGCGCGCCGGGATCCCGGCCTGCTGCTCGGCCACAGCCCGCAAATCGAGCTGCTGCGCCGGCAGATCGACAACGTCGCCGACACCAGCGCCAGTGTGCTGATCCTGGGAGAAACCGGCACCGGCAAGGAGCTGGTGGCGCGCAGTCTGCATCAGGGCAGCGGTCGCAAGGGCCACTTTGTGGCGATCAACTGCACCGCCCTGCCCGAGTCTATCTTTGAAAGCGAAATGTTCGGCGCCGAGCCCGGCGCCTTTACCGGGGTCACCAAACGCCGTATCGGCAAGATAGAGCACGCCGACAACGGCACCCTGTTTCTCGACGAAATAGAAGGCATGCCCCTCAACCTGCAGGCCAAGCTGCTGAGGGTCTTGCAGGAGTCGGTGCTGGAGCGCCTGGGCGGCAACAAACTCATCGAGGTGGATGCCCGGGTGGTGGCCGCCACCAAGATCGATCTGCAGAGCGCCGGCGAGGCCGGACTGTTTCGCCCGGATCTCTATTTCCGGCTGAACGTGGTCACCCTCAGCCTGCCCCCGTTACGGGAGCGGCGGGCGGATATTCCGCTGCTGTTTCTGCACTTCGTGGAGCAGGCCCGCGCCCAGTACAACCGGGACGCCGCGCCGCCGTCCGACGCATTGCTGCAACAACTGCTCCGCCGGGACTGGCCGGGCAATGTACGTGAACTGCGCCACGCCGCCGAACAGTATGTGCTGGGGGTGCTGGCGGTGGCGACTCAGGCGGCGCCGTTGTCCCTGCCCGGCCAGCTCGCCGCTCTTGAGCAACAGTTGATCCTGGACGCCATGCACCGGGAAAACGACAATGTCGCCCGGGCTGCTGAGCGGCTTGGCATTCCCCGCAAGACGCTGTACGACAAGCTGGCCAGATACCGCAGCGGCGCAGGCGCCCTGCGCTGACACGGCGCGGCCGGCCTTAACGCACGGTCGCCAGCTGGTAATCCATTTTGCTGAGGGTGGCGGTTACCGACAACTGACGGTTTTCCTCGTGGCTTATCTGTACCAGCATGTAGTCGAGCTCGGGCGCCACCCAAAAGCGGGTTTTGCGCTTGCTGTCGCCCCGGTCCCGCTCCACGATCAGGGTATCCAGAGTGCCAATGCCGGTGCGCAGCGCCTCGGTGCCCACCACCTTGAAGGGGGTGGCCTTGATTTCACCGTCACGGATCACCTTGTAATCAAAGGCCTGCTTACCGGCCATCAGGTCGCAGCGGGCCTCAAAGAAGAAACTGACCGGATCGAACACGCCCCCTTCTGCCGACAGCAGCTTGTCGCCGTCCTTGTCCTGGTAAAGCACCATGTCGGTGTTCTGATCAAACATCAGCCGCTCTTCCCGGGTCACCCCGAACGCCTTGGCCTTGTAATTGAAACTGTCGGGCCGGGCGGTACAGTCCTGCCAGCCAAAACTGGCTTTTTGATCCACGTCGAGCAGCCAGTGGCGCAACGAAAAATGCACGTGGTACTGATCCCGGTTGCGATCAATGGTCAGGGTATTCACCCCCCGGGTCGGATCACCGTTGAGAATGACTGAAAACTCGGCACGCAGTTGCTCGATGTCCCGCGCGGTGGCGGTGGTTGCCATCATCAGGCCGGTCAGCGCCAGCAGGCAGTGTTTCAACATGAATAGTTCCTCGCTGATAAGCCACCCCGGTTCACGGAGCTTGTGTGTCAACCATACACCAGCACTCGCCAATGGCGAAGCGGTGTGCCCCGGCATGGTGCGTGGTGAGTCCATGATGGCCGGGCCTGCACCAGACCGGATCACGAAAATGTGGCCGGGCGGTTCTCAGCCGCACCACAAACCCCTATCATACAATGAAAAATGGAACAGGTTTCCATTGAATACTTTACCCACACAAGGATTTCGCACTCATGGACACGGGTTACAGCATTATTATTGCCGATGACCATCCCCTGTTTCGCAACGCCCTGCATCAGGCCGTGCAACTGGCGGTGAAAGGCGCCCGCCTGCAGGAAGTGGACAGCATCGACAACCTGCTGCAGCTGCTGGCGGCAACCGACGAGGTCGACCTGCTGCTGCTGGATCTGAAAATGCCCGGCGCCAGCGGCTTTTCCGGCCTGACCCGGCTGCGCGCCCTGTATCCGGCATTGCCGGTGGTGGTGGTGTCCGCCAGCGAGGAAACCGGCGTGGTGCAGCAGGCCATGCGGCTGGGCGCGGTGGGCTTTATTCCCAAGTCGTCGCCCATGCCCACCCTGGTGAGCGCGCTCAATACCGTGCTGGAAGGCGATGGCTGGTTTCCGGAAGGCATCAGCCTGGATGACGCCCCCGAGGACGACATGGCCGAGCGCCTGGCCAGCCTCCCCCCCCAGCAGTTCAAGGTGCTCACCATGTTGTCGGAAGGCAAGCTCAACAAGCAGATCGCCTACGAGCTGGAGGTGTCGGAAGCCACCATCAAGGCTCATGTCACCGCTATTTTCCGCAAGCTCGGGGTCAAGAACCGCACCCAGGCGGTGATCGCCCTGTCGCAACTGGAAGGCGGCGAGTTCTGACACTAGGGAATAGGGACTGGGGACTGGGGACTGGGGACTGGGGACTGGGCATCATCATGTAGGCGCCGCTTTAGCCGGCGCAAGCTCGCAGATTACGAGTCCTTCAAAGCCTGTTACACAGGCTCTGCCAGCTAAAGCGGCAGCTACATACCAATCCCTATGCCCTCTAATCCCGTTCTAATCCCCGCTTTTCACCAAATGCTGCAACAGCGCCCGTAACTTCAGCGGCTTGACCGGCTTGCTCAGGTAGCTGAGATCCTGCTGTTGCAGCTGTTGCTGCAGTTCGGGCTGGCGGTCGGCGCTGATAACCACCGCCGGAATGCCGCCAAACTCCAGCCGCAGCATATTGATCACCGACACGCCGGTTTCGCCGTCGTCCAGGTGATAATCCGACAGTATCACCTGAGGCTTGAAGCCCTCATGGCACAGGCGTCTGGCCTCGTCGCCGCTGCCCGCCAGGGCCACCTCGCAGCCCCAGCGGCCCAGCAGGCTCTTCATGGCGGTAAGAATGTCGGCCTCGTTATCGATGCACAGTATTCTCAGCCCAACCAGCCGCTGGCCGGCGCCGGCCACCGCCACCGGCGCCGGTACACCCGCCGCCGGCCGCAGCCGGGAGCGCGGCAGGGTCACGCTGAAGACCGAGCCCCACCCTTCCACCGAGCGCACCCCCAGGCGGTGACCGAGAATGCCCGCCAGCCCCTGGGCGATGGCCAGGCCCAGACCCAGGCCCTGCTGATGGCGCTGACCCGCCTCCAGGCGGGTGAACTCGTCAAAGATCACATCCAGCTTGTCGGCGGGAATGCCGGGTCCGTTGTCCCAGACCTCAATGCGAACCTGCTCGCCGGCCCGGCGCAGGCCCAGCACAATATGACCGCCGGCGCTGTAGCGCAGGGCATTGGTGAGAAAGTTTTGCAGAATACGCCGCAGCAACCGGGGATCGCTGTGCACCGCCAGTGTGCTGCTCACCACCGAAAACCGGCCTCCCTGCTGCTCGGCCAGTACACCAAGCTCGGCCTTGAGGGTGTCGAACAGTTCCTCAATGGCAAAATCCTGGGGCCGGGCGGTGAGCTTGCCCGACTCCAGCCGGGACATGTCGAGCAGGTCGCCGATCAGCTCCTCTGCCGCCGTCAGGGAGCGGTCGATATGATCCGCCAGCCGCCGGCTTTCGTCGTCACCGGAGGTTTCCAGCCAGGACGAGGCGAACAGTTTGGCGGCGTTCAGGGGCTGCATCAGATCGTGGCTCACCGCCGCCAGAAACCGGCTCTTGGAGGCGTTGGCCAGCTCCGCCTGGCGGTTGGCTGCCAGCAACTGCTCGTTCACCGCCGACAGCTCGCGGGTGCGTTCCGCCACCCGCTGCTCCAGCATGACATTGGCGTCTTTCAGCACCTGTTCGGCCTGGCGAAAGGTGGTGATGTCGCTGAAGGTCATCACGAAACCGCCGCCGGGCATGGGGTTGCCCTGCACCTCGATCACCCGGCCGTCGGGCCGGGTGCGGGACGACACATGACGGCTGCCCGCCTTCATGAAGGCCACCCGCCGGGACACATGGCGGTCCACGTCGCCGGGGCCACAGAGCCCTTGGCTGGCGTTATGACGAATGATGTCGGCGATGGGCCGGCCCACCCGCACCAGCCCCGGCGGATACTGGAACAGCTCCAGGTAGCGCCGGTTCCAGGCCACCAGCCGAAGCTCCTTGTCCACCACCGAAATACCCAGGCTGATGTGCTCGATGGCCCCCTGCAGCAGGCCCCGGTTAAAGCGGAATACATCGCCGGCTTCGTCGACGATGGTGGCCAGCTCGTCCAGCTCCATGGAGCGTCCCTGCACCGCGGACGCCAGCACCAGCCGGGCCGAGGAGGTGCCGAACACCCCGGCCAGCACCCGCTCGGTATGGCGAATAAGGCTGGCCGGCGCCTGCATGCTGCCTTCCAGGGTGCCCTGCTCGCCGGCATAGCGGGCAAAGGCACGCTTGACCCTGGCCTCGCCCACAAAGCGCGACGCCAGCTGCTCCAGATCCCTCACCGTCACCTTGGCCCGGTAGACGTCGTCGTCGTCCTTGTGATGGCGGCCCACAAAGGCGGCGGCCTGAAAACGCTCGCTCACCGAGGGCACCGACAGCCAGGAGCCCACCAGGTAGCCGGCCAGGTTGCACAGCAGGCTGAGCAATATGCCCCAGGTCACCGGGCTCATGTCCGCCAGCCAGCCCATGGCCGGCGGGGTCAGCAGCCAGAGCACCACGTTGGTGCTGGCGTCGCCGGCAAACAGCCCGGTCTCCGCCATCAGGTTCAGCAGCCACATCAGCATGCCCAGGCTCAGGCCCCAGTAAGCGCCGCGCCGGTTGCCGCCGCGCCACAGCAGCCCCAGCACCAGCGCCGGGGCAAACTGGGCGATGGCGGCAAAGCTGAGGTAGCCGATGCGCGACAGACTGCTGATGTCCCCCAGCCACAGAAACACCAGCCAGGCGGTGGCCATGATCACCATAATGGCGGTACGGCGCACATTGAGCAGCAGCTGGGCCACGTCCTCAAAGCCGGCCCCCTGCAACTGGCGCCGGCGCAGTATCATGGGCAGCACCAGATCGTTGCTGATCATGATGGCCAGGGCGATGGTGGAGATGATCATCATGCCGGTGGCGGCCGAGGCGCCGCCGATAAAAGCCAGCATGGCCAGGTTGGCATGGCCCAGCTCCAGCGGCAGGCTGATCACATAGGTGTCGGGCGAAGTGCCCGCCGACAGCCACTGCTGCCCCGCCAGGGACAGCGGCAGCACCAGCAGACCGAACAGCAGCAGATACACCGGAAAAATCCGCCGGGCCCAGCGCAAATCCACCGGGCCGTGGTGCTCCACCACCGCCACGTGAAACTGGCGCGGCAGGCAGATAATGGCGCTCATCGACAGCAGGGTATAGACGCCGATGTCCAGCAGATGGCCGCCGCTGACCCTGCTCAGGGAGGCGATAAAGTCCTCGGTGACCATCACCCGCTGCTGATTGGGAAAGGCCAGGATCAGCCAGAGGGCAAAGCCGCCCACCACGATAAAAGCCACCAGCTTGACCACCGACTCGGCGGCAATGGCCACCATGACCCCGCGCTGGTGCTCGGTGGCGTCGATATGGCGGGTGCCAAACAGCAAAATAAACAGCGTGAACAGCAGGGTCACCATCAGGGCCACTTCACCCGCATCCCGGCCGGCGCCGCCCACCACCTCCGGCGCCATCAGGTTGAGCCCCATCACGATGGCCTTCAGTTGCAGGGCGATATAGGGCAGCACGCCGACGATGGCGATCAGGGTGATAAACACCGCCAGCCGCTGGGACTTGCCGTAGCGGGCCGCGATAAAGTCGGCAATGGAGGTAATGTGCTCGCGCTTGGCCACGTCGATCAGCCGGGCGATAAAACGCCCGCCCAGGGTGAACATCAGAATGGGGCCGAGATAAATGGTGAAATAGGTCCAGCCGTCGGTGCTGGCCTGGCCCACGGTGCCGAAAAAGCTCCAGGAGGTGCAGTACACCGCCAGCGACAGGCTGTAGAGCATGGGCCGCAGCCGCCGAATGCGGTTGCCCATGCGTGGCCGGTCGCCCAGCCAGGCCAGCAGAAACAGCACCCCCAGGTAGGCCAGCGCAATGTTGATAACGGTCCAGCCCTGCATCATGTTCGCCTTTGCTCCTCACCCAAAGGCCTGGCCAGCAGCCAGGCCACCGGCAGCACCAGGGCCGCCATTAACCAGAAAGTGTGCCCGCCAAGCTGTGCAAACAGCAGACCCGACAACATCAGAACCAAGCCCGACACCATGCCGAGGGAAATGGACGCATACAAGGCCTGGGCACCAAAAACCGCGGCCGCATCCAGCTCCCGGCTGATAAAGCGCACCGCCCCCAGGTGGCTGAGCCCGAAGCTGCCCGCGTGCAGCAGCTGAGCCAGAACCAGCCAGGCCAGCTCGGTGGTGGCCCCCAGCATCAGCCAGCGGCACAGGGCACAGATCAGCCCCGCCAGCAGCAAGGCCCGCGCGCCCAGATGGCTCAGCCATTTGCGATCGCCGGCAAACACCAGGATTTCCGCCAATACCCCCAGCCCCCACAAATAGCCGATCACGCTGGTGCTGTAGCCCTGCTGTTGCCAGTACAGGGCGCTAAAGCCGTAGTAAAAGGCATGGCTGCCCTGCAACAGGGCGGTGATCAGCAGGCAGCGCCCCACCCCCGGCCGGCGCAGCACCTGCATCATGCCCTCGCCGGCGCGGCTGGCCGGCTGCTCGGCGGGCAGCGGGTGAGGCCGGGTCAGGGTCAGCAGCAGCATCAGCCCGAGCGACATCAGCAGGCTGTGCAAAATCCACTGGTTGCCGAGCCGCTCGCTGAGCAGGCCCACCACCAGGTTGGCGGCAATAAAGGCCGCCGAGCCCCACAGCCGGGTTTTGCCGTAATCGAGATGAACCTGCACGATATAACGGCTGGCCATGGCCTCGCTGAGGGGAATCAGCGCCGGGTAAAACAGGTTGACCAGCACCGTCAGCACCAGCAGCCCCAGGCTCGACTGCCAACCGTAAAAGGCGGCAAAGCCCAGCAGGCTGAGCAGGCAGAGCCCCTGCATCACCGGCAGCAGGTGACGGGCCGCCCGCACCCGGCTCATCACCCCGAGCGTGCCGACGCAGCGCACCGCCATGCCCAGCCCCAGCAGCAGGCCAATCAGCCCGGCCGAGGCCCCGGCATGGCCCAGCCACAGGGCCCAGAAGGGCAGAAAGGTGCCGTAACCGAAGTAATAGAGGGCAAAAAACAGTGAAAGCCAGTATGCAGGCGCCATGTTCCGGTTCGTATGAAAAGCCGTGCCGGCTATGATAATCACTTTGGCGGTAAATTACCGTTATCCCTTATGCCAACCGAGGTGATGCCATGCGCTTGCTGACCATCCTGCTGCTCTCCCTGGTGCTCGCCGGCTGCCAGGCCAGGGCCACTCCGCCGTCCACCCTGTTTGATTATGAGCTGCGGGATGCCGGCGGCCGGCCGGTGCCCCTGAACCAGGCCGCCGGGCGCCTGGCCGAGGCCGACGTGATCATGGTGGGAGAGCTGCACGGGCATGCGGGGGTGCACCGTTTCCAGGCCGAATTGCTGGCGGCACTGCTGGCGCAGCCCCGGCCGCTGGCCCTGGCCATGGAGCAGTTCAGCCGTAACCATCAGGCCGTGCTCGACGCCTACCTGGCCGGCAAGCTGGGCGAAGATGCCCTGATTGAGCAGGCCGATGCCTGGCCGGGCTATCGCAGCGACTACCGCCCATTGGTGGAGCTGGCCAGGGCCGCCGGCATCGACGTGCTGGCCGCCAACGCCCCCCGGGCAATCGTGCGCTGCATTGGCCGCGAGGGGCCGGCTTACCTCAGCCGGCTGCCGGCCAGCCACCGGGCCTGGGTGGCCGAGCGGCTGACCCTGGATGACGACGCCTACAAGGCCCGCTTTATGGCCAGCCGCTTTCACGGCGAAGCCCCCACCGAGAACCAGTTTGCCGCCCAGACCAGCTGGGACGACACCATGGCCGAGAGCATTCAGCATTATCTTGAACGCCACCCCGGTTACCGGGTGATGCTGACCGTGGGCCGTTTCCATATCGGTGATGGCCTGGGCACCGCCCAGCGTCTGGCCCGGCGCCATCCCGGGCTCAACATGGTGCTGATTTACCCGGTGCTGCCCGACGAGGCGGCGGCGCCGGCGCCACTCTGGTCGCTCCGGGTACAGGCCCTGCCCGCTCCCCGGCTGCCGGGCGAGCCGCTGCCCGCCATTACCCTTAGCGATCCCGACTGCTGAGGCTCAGCCCGGCAGGCAGCGGTTGCGGCCGCCGGCCTTGGCCCGGTACAGGGCCTGGTCGGCACGCTTGATTAGCTGCTCGTAGTCCGGGTGGCCGTCAAAGGTGGCCACGCCGCCGCTGACGGTAATCTGAATGCGCTTGCCATCGGGCAGCGACAGTTCGCTGTTCATCAGCTTGTCGCGTACCTTGTCCGCCACGACCAGGGCCTGCTCGGCGCCGGCTTCCACCAGCACCACCAGCAGCTCTTCGCCCCCATAGCGAAAACAGAAATCGCTGCTGCGCACCGAGTCCGCCAGCAGGCCGGCCACCTGCTGCAGTACCCTATCTCCGGCCTCATGGCCGTGACTGTCGTTCACCTGCTTGAACCAGTCCACATCAAACAGGATCACCGAAAACACCCCGCCACTGCGCATGGCCAACCGCACCTCCCGGTTCAGTACCGCCGGCAAAAAGCGCCGGTCCAGCAGCCGGGTCAGGGCATCGCGTCCGTGCTCCAGCTCGATAAAACGGTCGAACAGGGTGGTCAGCAGAAAGCCGAGGGCACGCAGCTCCCGCTGCAGCGCGGCCATGCTCTCGGCCATGCGGACCCGGTCTTCCCGGGTTTCCCATAAGGCCGGCAACAGTTGCAGATCGATGGTACGCAGCATTTCAGCCATTTGCTCAAGCTCGGGGGCACCTTCAAACACCGACATCGCCTGGTGGTGAAACCAGAGGCCAAACTCCGCATGACGCAGAGTGCCCTGCACCGCCTCGGGCTGGTGCAGGGCAAACACCAGCTCCTGGCTCCAGTCGAGCAGCGAGGCCCGCTGCCGCTCCCGCTCCACCGACAGGTTCATGCCCAGGTTGTGCAGCCGGTAGGCCTCCGCCGCCCGGCTTTTGCGATCGGCCCCGGACACAAAGGCCTGGCTCATCAGCTCCAGGGACAAGTCGATCACTTCCACCAAGTAGGTGGCCGCCTGCAGCCAGTCGGCGGGCGCCGGCCAATGTTGGGTCACCTGCTCCAGCAGGCACTTTTTGTGCAGCCGGGCACCGGCCGACACCAGGCTGATGGGCACATTGATGCGCGCATGCACGCGCCCCACCTCAAACTGGCGCTCCACCGCCGCCGGGACCTGCTCCGGCTCCTGCACCGAGAACACCTGCTCCAGCCAGCGGATCATCGACGCCATCAGCTGGCGGTTGACCTGCTCGTGTTCCAGAAAGCGCCGCGCCTCGGGCTGGGCCATCATCTGCTGATAGAAGTTTTCCGCCAGTCCCCGGCTGTGGGCCAGCACCAGCTCATTCATGCGCGTTCTCAGTGCCGCATCGTAGTCGTGCAGAATTTGCCGCCACTGGGACTGGCCATATTCGAGAGGATTTATCATAAGGAGAGGCTACTTTAGAACTTTTGATAAATTGTACCGGAGTTTGAGCCCCAAACCTACGACAACCCAAGTCGCACTGAAGGTGCACCCGGCGCTTTTGATTTGAGAAAGATTCGGGCACATTGGCCTTTTGCCCAGAGAGAGCCCCTACCTCCATGAACGCATACCTGCTGCTGGCCCTCGCCATTGCCGCCGAAGTGGTGGCCACCACGGCCCTCAAGGCCGCCGCCGGCTTTACTCGTCCGGGGCCGTCGCTGCTGGTGGTGTCCGGCTACGGCCTCGCCTTCTGGCTGCTCGGACTGGTGGTGAAAACCGTGCCGGTGGGGGTGGCCTACGCCATCTGGTCCGGCGCCGGCATCGTGCTGGTGACCCTGCTGGGAGTGCTGTTTTACCGGCAGCTCCCGGACTTCCCGGCCATGCTTGGCATGGGGCTGATCATCGCCGGGGTGGCGGTGATCCAGCTATGGTCAAACAGCGGCGGCCACTGACAGCGAGCCGCTCATCAGGATGAAAGCGACATGATAGTGTGCGGACACAGAGGCGTGGCCGGCCTGGCGCCGGAAAACACCCTGGCCGGGTTGCGCGCGGCCCATGACCTTGGCCTGAGCTGGGTGGAAATCGACGTACAATTAAGCCGCGACGAGGAAGTGGTGGTGATCCACGACGCCACCGTCAACCGCTGCAGCAATGGGCAGGGCCGAGTGCGGGCGCTGGACTGGGCCGCCTTGTCCCGGCTCGATGCCGGCGCCTGGTTTGGTCCTGCGTTTGCCGGCGAGTCCATTCCCCGGCTGGCGGACTACCTGGCGCTGGCCCGACAACTGGACATCCGGGTCAATGTGGAGCTGAAGGTGTTTCCCGGCGACGATGCAGCCCGCCTGAGCCAGCGGGTGAGCGAGGTGGTTAACGAGCAGCCAATGCCTGCCGGCGCCCTGCTGTTCTCCAGCTTTGAACCGGCCTGCCTGGCCCACCTGCAGCCACTGGCCCCCACCGTTGCCCGCGGCCTGCTGGTGGAGCGCCTGCCCCCCGACTGGCACGCCCAAGTGCAGCGGCTGGGCTGCACCGCCCTGCACTGCAATCATCGTTACCTGCGCCAGCAACAAGCCACCGCCGTCAAGGCCGCCGGCGTCTTGCTGCACTGCTATACCGTCAACCGCCCGGCGCGCATGCATACCCTGGCCCGCTGGGGCGTGGACATGATTTTTACCGACAACCCCCAAGGCTATTCCGCCGGCTGAGGCCAGCCCCCTTCCTTCGGAACGCCTTATTTATGGCTTTTGGCGCTTTTCTGTTATCATGGCGCCACTTTGCCCAACGGCAATCCCTCAATCGTCCGCCAGGACCTTGTTAGTTCGGAGTCTCATGTCATTTGCTTCCCTCGGTCTGAACGATAACCTCGTTCAAGCCATTCACGAATGCGGTTATACCCAGCCGACCCCTATTCAGCAACAGGCCATTCCGCTGGTACTGAAAGGGGGCGATCTGCTCGCCGGCGCCCAGACCGGCACCGGCAAGACCGCCGGTTTCGGCCTGCCCATGCTGCAGCGCCTTAGTGAAACCAAGGCCCGCCCCCTGGCCAACGGCCGGGCCCCGGTGCGCGCCCTGGTGCTCACTCCCACCCGCGAGCTGGCCGCCCAGGTGGAAGAAAACCTGCGCGCCTACGCCAAACATACCGATCTGCGCACCCTGGTGATGTTCGGCGGCGTCAGCATCAACCCGCAAATGAAGGCACTGGGCCGCAAGGTCGATATCGTGGTGGCCACCCCGGGCCGGCTGCTGGACCATGTGTCCCAGCGCTCCATCGATCTGTCCCGAGTGGAAATGCTGGTGCTGGACGAAGCCGACCGCATGCTCGACATGGGCTTTATTCGCGACATTCGCCGCATTCTGGCCCTGCTGCCCAAACAGCGGCAGAACCTGCTGTTTTCCGCCACCTTCTCCGACGAAATCAAGACCCTGGCGGAAGATCTGCTGCACCAGCCCGAGCACATTGAAGTGGCCCGTCGCAATGCCACCGCCGAGACCATTTCCCAGCGCTTCTTTGAAGTGGACAAGGGCCGCAAACGCGCCCTGCTCAGCTACCATATCGGCCATCACAACTGGCGTCAGGTGCTGGTGTTCACCCGCACCAAGCATGGCGCCAACCGCCTGGCGGAACAGCTCGACAAGGACGGCCTGCCGGCCATGGCCATTCACGGCAACAAGAGCCAGGGCGCCCGCACCAAGGCCCTGAGCGAGTTCAAGAGCGGCGGCATTCGCGTGCTGGTGGCCACCGACATCGCCGCCCGCGGCATCGACATCAGCGAGCTGCCCCACGTGGTCAACTACGAGCTGCCCAATGTGGCGGAAGACTATGTGCACCGCATCGGCCGCACCGGCCGGGCCGGCAGCAACGGCGAAGCGCTGTCGCTGGTCAGTGCCGAGGAAAAACCGCTGCTGAAGGCCATTGAAAAACTCATCAAGCAAAGTGCAGACCTGGAGCAGGTAGCCGGGTTCGAACCCGATCCCAACGCCCCGGTGGCCGCTCCCGAGCCTTCCCGCGGTGGCAACCGGGGACGCCAGGGTGCAGGCCAGCGCAATGGGGGTCAACGCAGTGGTGGCCAGCGTAGTGGTGAGCAGCGTAGTGGCGGTGGTCAGCGCGGCAACGGCGGTGAAGGCAACCGCAACGGGGCCAATGCCCAGCGCCGCCGTCCCCGCAGCAATGGCAACGGTGCCCGTTCAGCCAGCCAGAACGGTTAATCGGCATACCGGTTGAAAGACATCTGGCGCTGCCCGGGTCTGTTCTGGGCGGCGCTGATGCGCCCGCGAGTCCAGGTTTGTAGTGTTTTTTCTCATTTCGAGCATTGCCCGGAGGAAACATGAATACAATGGTACGTCGCCTTTCAACCGGCTGCGCTGCGCTGGCCCTGCTGGGCTCCAGTGTCGTCATGGCAGCCCATCACGAAGAAAAAGCGGATATTGTGGACACCGCCGTTGCGGCGGGCAGTTTCACCACCCTGGTCACGGCGGTACAAGCCGCCGACCTGGTGGATACCCTCAAGGGAGAAGGCCCCTTTACCGTTTTTGCGCCCACCGACGAGGCCTTTGCCAAGCTGCCCGCCGGTACGGTGGAGGACCTGCTGAAGCCGGAAAACAAGGAGCAGTTGGTTTCCATACTGACCTACCATGTGGTACCCGGCAGCATCATGGCCGCCGATGCCATGAACGCCACCAGCGCCACCACGGTGCAGGGTGGCGATCTGGCCATCAGCACCTCGGGTGACCAGGTGATGATCAACGACGCCACTGTGGTACAGGCGGACGTTAAGGCCAGCAATGGCGTGATCCATGCCATCGACACCGTGCTCATGCCCTGAGCCAGCATAATGGCCACCCTTGGGGTGGCCGTTTTTATTGCTACCGCCGCCGGCGGTTCAGCCAGTGCACACCCCCGCCGATCACCAGCCCCCAGAAGGCGCTACCAATACCCAGCAAAGACACGCCCGACGCCGTCACCATAAAGGTGAGCAGGGCCGCGTCCCGCTCGTGCTCGTCGCGCAAGGCCAGGGTCAGGCTGTTACCAATGGTGCCCAGCAGCGCCAGCCCGGCAATGGCCATGATGAGCTCTTTGGGCAAGGCGGCAAACAGCGACACTACGGTGGCGGCAAACACCCCCAGCAGCAGGTAAAACAGCCCGGCCCAGAGGCTGGCTCGATAGCGCCGCTCGGGGGCCGCATCCACTTCCGGGCCCATGCAGATGGCGGCGCTGATCGCTGCCAGGTTAAAGGCAAAGCCGCCAAAAGGCGCCAGCAGCACACCGGCCAGGCCAGTCACACTGACCAGAGGCGAAGCCGGCACGCCATAACCGTGGGCGCGCAGCACCGCCACCCCGGGCACATTCTGCGAGGCCATGGTCACCATAAACAGCGGCAGGCCCACGCCGATCAGACTGGCCAGGCTGAAAGTGGGCCAGGTCAGCAGCGGGCTGGCCGGCTGCCAGTCGAGCCGCTCCACCTGCAGCAGCCCCATGCCTGCCGCCAGCCCCAGCCCGGCCAGCAGACACAGAGGGATCACATAGCGGGGCAGGCGCCGGCGCAGCGCCAGGTACACCGCCAGCATGGCAATCACCAGTACCGGTGCCGTCTGCACCGACACGAAGAGATCCAGCCCGAAGTTGAGCAGCACGCCCCCCAGCATGGCCGCCGCCAGCCCGCCGGGCAGCAGCCGCATGATGTGATCAAACCAGCCGGTCAGGCCGCACACCAGCAGCAGCGCCGAGCTGAACAGAAAAACCCCCACCGCCTCGCTCATGGGCAGGCCGGCCAGGGCCGTCACCAGCAGGGCCGCACCGGGGGTGGACCAGGCGGTAAGCACCGGCTGGCGGTAACGCAGGGTCAGCAGCAGGGTGGTCAGCCCCGAGCCCAGCCCCAGCGCCCACATCCAGGAGCTGGTCTGGGCCTGGCTGGCACCGGCGGACGCCGCCGCCTGAAAGATAATGGCGGCCGAGCTGCTGTAGCCGACCAGCACGGCAATAAAACCCGCAGACAGATGAGACAGGCTGAACATGAGCGCTCCAAAAAAAAGGCGCAGCCGGGCTGCGCCTTGGGTCATGATGAAAAATTACTTCCGGGCTTTCAGCAGTTCGGCGCACAGACGCACAAAATCCGACGAGGTCACCATGCCCTGCAGCCGGCCCTCGTCATCCACCACCGTCAGGCAGCCGTGCTTGTTGCTGAGAAAGAAGTCCACCACCTCGGTCAGCGGCGCCTGCACATCCACGCTTTCCATGTCGGCGTCGATGATCTCCATCACCCGGCACTGGCGCTCGCGCCGCTCCAGGGCGCTGACGCCATAGTCCGACAGCAGGCTCATGATGGTGGCGATCATGCGCTTTTGCGTGAGGACCCCCAGCAGCTTGCCGGTCAGCGGATCCACCACCGGAATATGGCGAATGCTTTTCTCCCGCATCAGATCATGGGCATCCTTCAGGGTCGCGGTCTGATCCAGGGTCAGCAGATCGCGGGTCATGATGTCGCCGACGTGTTCTAGGGCCATGAGCAACTTCCTTTTCCTTGTTTGTCACGAGTAAGACCAAGTATGTGCCCTGTTTTGGCACAGCGCCGCGGCGGTTGCAAACAAAAAACAAAAAGCCCGCTAAAATCAGTGACTCGCGAGCAGGAACGGTGCTTTTAGCAGCACCGGAAAGGAGAAGGCCATGGCCGGAGGCGCCGGCCATCACACCATGGCATGCTAATGCAAAACGTTATCATTTAAATAGACATTGAGATAAAAATCCGTATGCTGAGGGCTTCATTCTTTTCTGATTGTTTTTGAGGGTGGATCGTGAGCCTGAAACGCTACGGCCTCTTTGCCGTGACTTCGTTGCTGCTGCATGGATTGCTGGCTCAGGCCATGGATCGCCAGACACTCGACATGGCGCTGGCGCCCGCCGAGAATCCGGGCCCCATCAGTGTGCAGATGATGCCGGCCGTCACCCAGCCCCCCGCGCCCACGCCACCGGAGCCGCCCAAACCGGAGCCAAAGCCCGAACCCAAGCCGAAGCCAAAACCCGAACCCAAGCCGGAGCCAAAGCCCGTACCCAAGCCGAAGCCAAAACCCGAGCCCAAGCCGGAACCAAAGCCCGTGCCCAAGCCGGAACCAAAACCCGTGCCCAGGCCGGAACCCAAACCCGTGCCCAAGCCAACGCCCGAGCCAACGCCCGAGCCGGCCAAACAGGCGCCCAAAGCCCAGCCCCAGCAGGCAAAAGACAGTGCGCCCAAGCGCATTGAACAGCCGAGTTTCCGCACCCGGCCCGCTCCCATCGCCTACCCGACCCAGGCCCGCCGTCGCGGCCTGGAAGGCACAGTAGTGGTGGAAGTGTGGCTGGATGAACAGGGTAAACAAACCAAGCGCGTGCTGGCCCGCTCTTCCGGCGTCAGTGTGCTTGACAAGACAGCGCTCAAGGCCATCGCCAAATGGCGTTTTTCCGCTTATGTGGAAAACGGCAAGGCACTGGCCCACCGCGTACAGATCCCCATTCGTTTCAAACTGGATTAAATCATGTCGTTTCTCAGTCAACTGCACCAACAACTGGGCCTGATGAGCTGGCCCCTGATCATCTGCTCCGTCATTACCCTGGCCCTCTGGCTGGAGCGGATCTTGAGCCTGCTGTGGGTGAGCCTGCGCGGCGAGCAGGAAAAACGCCGCCTGCGCAGCCAGGGACTCTCCTACCCCGGCGAAGCCTCGGAGCAATCGGTTTCCGTGATGCTGCAGGGATGCCGGCTGCTGATACAGCACAAGGAATGCCCCAAACCGATTCGGGAAGATCTGGCCGCGGTCTGGCTGCAGCATCAGCGCCGCCGGTTGCACGCCGGCCTGCGGGTGCTGACCCTGGTGGGGGTGATCAGCCCCTTGCTGGGCCTGTTGGGAACGGTACTGGGCCTGATAGAGATGTTTAAAAACATCGGCGCAAGTGGCGAGCCGGTGACCCCGGCCCTGCTGGCCGACGGCCTGGGCCTGGCCATGAGCACCACCGCCGCCGGCCTGCTGATCGCCCTGCCCGCCATTGCGGGGGCCCAGCTGTTCGGGCTCTGGGCCGATCGCCTGCTCGACCGCCTCACCCACGAGCTGAACCGCTGCAACCTGTACCTGGAAGGCCTGAGGCTGGGAGACCAGGCATGATTAAAAGCCCGGAGGCCAGCCAGTCCGCCTGGCGTGCCATGACCCCCGATATTACCCCCCTGCTCGATATTATTTTTATCGTGCTGGTGTTTTTGCTGCTGACCGCCAACATTCCCCTGCAGTCTCTGGAGGTCGACTTGCCCAAGACCGACAGCGAGGCGCTGTCCACGGTGCAGGACGACAAGAGCATGACCATCAACATGATGGCCGGCAGCCCGGCCTGGGCGCTGCAGGGTGAACAATATGAAGACTGGGATAGCTTCAAACCGGTGCTGGAAGGCAACCTGGAGGCCCTGAAAAAAGCCGAGCTGATGCTGGCCTCGGACAGTACGGTCACCGTAGACAACATGATGAAGCTGCTGGCCTTTTTGCAGGAGCATGAGATCCAGGCCACCCAGATCCTGATGGAGCAGGAAAAGTGAATCAGCACCACTAAAATAAAGCCGGGCGGTACTCAGGTACCGCCCGGCTTTACTCGGCATGGCCCGGTATTACGCCGATAACCGGAACCGCCCCACCAGCTGGTTCATCTGACCCGCAAGCCGTGCCAGCTCGTCGCTGGCCGACGAGGTCTGGGTGACGCCGGTAGCACTTTGCTCGGCAATGCTGCTGATGGTGACCAGGTTACGGTCGATCTCCCGGGCCACCTGAGCCTGCTCCTCTGCCGCGCTGGCAATCACCAGGTTCATGTCGTTAATCTCCCCCACCCGCTCGGCAATGCGGTTCAGCGCCTGCTCCGCTTCACCGGCCATGGCTCTGCTGCGGCTGGCATAATCGGCGCTCTGTTGCATTTCACTCACCGACTCACCGCTGGCCTGCTGAATGGTGGAGATAATCCGTTCAATCTCGGCGGTGGAGCTCTGGGTTCGCTGGGCCAGATTGCGGACTTCATCGGCCACCACCGCAAAGCCACGGCCGGCCTCGCCGGCCCGGGCGGCTTCAATGGCGGCGTTCAGCGCCAGCAGGTTGGTCTGCTCGGCAATGGCCTGGATCACATCCAGCACCTGACCGATATTGGCCGCTTCGGTGGCCAGCCGCTCAACCGTGCCGGAGGTACTGTCGAGCTGATCCGCCAGTTGCTCGATCACGCCTCGCGTGGCAGTAACCTGTTGCCGCCCTTCTTCCGCCACCCGGGAGGTTTCACCGGACGCCGAGGACGTGCGGTTGGCGTTGCCGGCCACTTCTTCCACCGCCGCCGACATTTCGGTCACCGCCGTGGCCGCCATCTGCACTTCCTGATGCTGCTGATTAATGCCTCTGGTGGTTTCGCCGGTCACCGCATGCAGCTCTTCCGCGGCCGCCGCCAATTGCGTGGATGAGCCCTGAATTTCCCGCAGGGTGGTATTCAGCGCCAACTGCATATCCCGCACCGACTGCTGTACCTGCGCAATTTCGTCATTACCACTGCATTCCACCGCATGGCGCAGATCGCCCTCGGCCACCTGGGCCGCCGCCGCTTTCAGGGTTTCCAGCGGCTGAGTAATGCTGCGGATCAGCCACAGGGCCAGGCCGCCGCCCAGCACCAGCATCACCAGCAGCCGGCCAATCACCCCGTTGCGGGTCTGTTCGTAGGTGGTGATGGCATCCTTGTATTCCTGGCGGGACTGCTCCAGCTGAATCTCCATCAGGCGTCCAAAGCCTTCGCTCAGGGGATCGATCCGTTGATACAGCTCCTGGCGGATAAACCGGATCAGCGCCGCTTCATCCTGCCGGCGCAAGATGTCGGCCAGGCGGGACAGGGGCGCATCGGCAGCCTCCATCAGAGGAAGCAGCTCCTGCACCAGGCGTGCCTCCTCGGGCACCATTTGAGTGTCACTGTAAAGGCGCCAGTGCTCATCAATCTGCTGACGAGCCTGGTCCAGCTCGCTCAGTGCCTGAGCATAAGACAGATCACCACTGCGCACCTTCTGGCTGCTGTCCACTATGTTCACCGCATACATATCGGCGATCACCTTGAGATCCCGCAGCGGCACCACCCTGTCCTGGTAGACGGTATTGAGGCCCGCCACACTGCGCTGCAGCGCCGTCAGTCCGCTAAGCCCCAGAAACAGGCAGCCCAGCAGCAATAACCCGGTCAGCACCAGCAAACGTGTTTTAATCGACCATTTACGCAACATGATAATGTTTAGCTCCCTTAAGGGCATGAAGTTGAGAAGAACCTCTGTAAGCGACGTAACAAGGGTGTTGTCACGCGGCCATCAAAAAAGCCTTTATTATCAATAACCTTGTTATCATTCTTATGATCAAGGAACCGTCAGGCGAGAAAAATCTTATACAGATAACACCAGACTGTACAACTTTTTTTGTACATCCTCACCGTTGGGTTGCGTATGAAACCGCAACAAAACACGCGGTGGTGACCCCCTTGATTTCACTTCAGGGGCTGCAGGCTCCGTGCTATAACTGAGCCCCCTTGATTCGGGAGTGCCCCTGATGAAACAACCACGCAAAATAAAAATAAGAAAAGGCCTGCTCTCATGCCTGTTGCTGACGGCGCTGTGGACCCCTTTGCTGGCCTCCGCCGCCGCCATCGACAAACACGCCCAAAACCCGGTCTGGATGGACTGGGCCTTCCTCGGTAATACCGTGGCGTCCGCCTGCCTTACCCGCTGGTGCAACAACCGCGAACCGGAATAACCCCGAGGGCCGCAGGGACGCGGCCTTGCCTGTTTTTTCGCCTTCTCACCGTCTTTCCTTTCTGCATTTGTGACTCCCGCCCCAAGATTGGCAACAATCTATTAACACCAATAAGACGAAAGTATAGGGTTTTCTGACCATAAAGGTTTACAACCCACAATAAACGCAGAAACAATCAAGGACGAAACCATGAACAACATTACCCGCAACCTGCTTCTTGCCGCCGGCCTGGCCCTCTCTCCCCTCGCCCAGGCCATGGCCGCCGACAAGGCCGATATCGCCGTGCTGATCCCCGGCAAACACGACGACGGCGGCTTTATGCAGGCGGCCCACCGGGGTTACGAGAAAATCCGGGATCAGCTGGATGTGAACGCCAGTTTTGTATCCAATATTTCCGCCACGTCCGATCCGGTGCTGCTCACCGAGGCCATGCGTGAGCTGGCTCAACAAGGGCCCGACATGATCATTGCCCACGGCGGCCAATGCAACGGCCCGGCCCAGACCGTGAGCCAGGAATTCCCCGACATCAAGTTCGTGGTGATTCAGGGCCATGTGCAGGGACCCAACCTGTCCAGCTATGTGGTGCGCCAAGAAGACTCCGCCTGGCTGGCCGGCGCCCTGGCGGGCTTGACCACTCAATCCGACGTGGTCGGCCACATCTCCGGTGCCTGGCCCACCCCCGGCCTGATCGGCCGCGCCGCCTTTTATGACGGCCTGATGCACGTCAACCCGAACGCCAAATACCTGACCTGGTTCACCGGCGATTTGGACAACACCGGCATCAACGCCGAGGCCGCCGCCGCCGAAATCGCTCAGGGCGCCGATGTGATCTACACCATGCTCAACGCCGGCCGCCAGGGCGTGATTGACGAAATCAAACAGCACAACGGCGAGGTGCGCCACATCGGCAACGTGTCGGACTGGACCCAGGTGGACAACACCTTTGTGGGCTCGGCGGTGGCCGATGCCAGCGTGGCCATTCTCAATGCCGCCGAGGACTTCACCACTGGCCAGTGGCAGCCCAACCGCATCACCGAAATCGGCCTGGGTCAGGGCGAAGTGGTCAAACTGACCCTGGCGGACGACGTTTCTCCCGAGGTGCGGGCCAGACTGGATGAACTGGCCCAGCAGCTCATCAGCGGCGAGATCACCATGAAAACCACCTACGAAGGCCAGGAGTTCCACCCCGCCACCGGCGAATTTGTGGATCAGTCCTTCAAGGAAACCCTGAAGACCCAGTCCTGATCCTGCCGCCGAGTCTGACTAAATACAGGCTGCGCTATCGCCGAAAGGAGGGCAAAGGGAACTGCTTCACGACCGATCAAATGCCATGGATGGCATTTGCCGAGCGACCCAAGGAAGGGCTCGAAGCGTGTCGTGAAGCAGTCCCTTTGTCCGACTTCCTCCGCACTCACAGCTCCTCTTTACCCGCAAACACTCCCCTTAGCCGGCATTAAAGCTTCGCTTTTCACTCCACTCGCCTCTGGCATTCCCCGCCCAGCCAAGTACCATATAGCGCCATGGCCCTGCGTTGGCCGCGGGCTGTGGCTCAGCCTGCCAGGACGGCCTGTCAACTCACTGATTTATCAGGACAATATAGAAATGGCTCAATTTGTTTACACCATGCACCGCGTGGGCAAGGTGGTTCCGCCCAAGCGTCATATTCTGAAAAATATCTCCCTGTCGTTCTTCCCCGGCGCCAAAATCGGCGTACTGGGTCTGAACGGCGCCGGTAAATCCACCCTGCTGCGCATCATGGCCGGCATCGACACCGAGATTGAAGGTGAAGCCCGCGCCCAGCCCGGCATCAAGATTGGCTACCTGCCCCAGGAGCCCCAGCTCAACCCCGAGCACACGGTGCGCGAGGAAGTGGAAGAAGGCGTGGCCGAAGTGGCCGGCGCCCTCAAGGAGCTGGACGCGGTGTACGCCGCCTATGCCGATCCGGACGCCGACTTCGACAAGCTGGCCAAGCGCCAGGGCGAGCTGGAAGCCATCATTCAGGCCCACGACGGCCACAACCTGGACAACCAGCTGGAGCGCGCCGCCGACGCCCTGCGCCTGCCGCCCTGGGATGCGGTGATCGGCAAGCTGTCCGGGGGTGAGCGTCGCCGCGTGGCCATGTGCAAGCTGCTGCTGGAAAAACCGGACATGCTGCTGCTCGACGAACCCACCAACCACCTGGACGCCGAGTCCGTGGCCTGGCTGGAGCGCTTCCTGCACGACTACGAAGGCACCGTGGTGGCCATCACCCACGACCGTTACTTCCTCGACAACGTGGCCGGCTGGATCCTGGAGCTGGACCGGGGCGAAGGCATTCCCTGGGAAGGCAACTACTCCTCCTGGCTGGAGCAGAAGGATCAGCGCCTGTCGCAGGAAGCCTCTTCCGAAGCCGCCCGCCAGAAGTCCATTCAGAAAGAACTGGAGTGGGTGCGTCAGAACCCGAAAGGTCGTCAGGCCAAGTCCAAGGCCCGTATGGCCCGCTTTGAAGAGCTGCAGAACCAGGACTTCCAGAAGCGCAACGAGACCAACGAGCTGTTTATTCCGCCCGGTCCGCGCCTGGGTGACAAGGTCATCGAGGTGGAGCACCTGACCAAGTCCTACGGCGACCGCGTGCTGATCGACGATCTGTCGTTCAGCATTCCCAAGGGCGCCATCGTCGGCATCATCGGCCCCAACGGCGCCGGTAAGTCCACCCTGTTCCGCATGCTCACCAACGCCGAGCAGCCGGATGCCGGCAGCATCACCCTGGGTGATACCGTGCAGCTGGCCTCGGTGGAGCAGTTCCGCGACGCCATGGACAACAGCAAGAGCGTGTGGGAAGAAGTGTCCGGCGGGCTGGACATGATGCGCATCGGCAACCTGGAAATCCCCAGCCGGGCTTACCTCGGCCGGTTCAACTTCAAGGGCACCGACCAGCAGAAGCGGGTCGGCGAGCTGTCCGGTGGTGAGCGTGGCCGCCTGCACATGGCCAAGCTGCTGCAGACCGGCGGCAACGTGCTGCTGCTCGACGAACCGACCAACGACCTGGACGTGGAAACCCTGCGCGCCCTGGAAAACGCCCTGCTGGAATTCCCCGGCTGCGCCATGGTGATCTCCCACGACCGCTGGTTCCTCGACCGTATCGCCACCCACATTCTCGACTACAAGGATGAGGGCAAGGTGGAATTCTTCGAAGGCAACTTCACCGAATACGAAGAGTGGAAGAAGAAGACCTACGGCGCCGAGTCCATTCAGCCCAAGCGTATCAAGTACAAGCGCATCGCCAAGTAAGGCTTACCGCTGTGCTGCTCAAAGGCCCGCTTCAAGCGGGCCTTTTTATTGGCGGCTAGACTCAGGGCAAGCCACTCACCGGAGCCTCCATATGACACTGCGTACCTTGATGATGATCCTCTGGCTGCTGCCCGCCCTGGCGGTGGCCGCCCCTCAGGTGGCGCTGAACGAGCAATCCCACCAGGACTACCTGACTGCCGATAAGGCCCTGAACGAAGCCTATGGCCGGCTGATGGACAAGCTCAGCCCCGAGCGCCGGCAAAAACTCAAAACCGCCCAGCGAGCCTGGCTGCGCTTTCGCGATGCTCAGGCCGAGCTGGTGTCCTCGGCCTGGCAAGGCGGCTCCCTGCAGCCCCTGGCTCACAGCGAAGAGCTCAAACGCCTGACCGAACACCGCACGCAAGAGCTGGAGCAGCAGTGGCGGGCGGAAAACCGCTGAGCCCATACCGAACTGTGATCCTGCCGCCTCGCCCTGGCGCCCCCCTGTGGTATGCTGTCGGTTTTGGCCCACTCACCCCCACGGGATTCCTATGGACACCTATGCCGCGCAGGCACAACTGGATCGGCAGGACACCTGGCAGGGCTTCAAGCAACTGCTGCCCCTTTCCTTTTTTGTGGCCGCCTTTGGCCTGGCCTTTGGCCTGGCGGCACACCAGACCGGCCTTAGCGACGGCAATATCGTGCTGATGAGCGCCGCCGTGTTCGCCGGCACCTCCCAGTTTGCCGCCCTCGACATCTGGGGGCTGCAGGTGCCCCTGGTACCGCTGGCGATCACCACCTTTGCCATTAATGCCCGCCACCTGCTGATGGGCGCGACCCTCTACCCCTGGCTGCGCCACCTGCCCCCGGCGAAGCGCTACGGCATTATGCTGTTTGCTTCAGACGCCAACTGGGCCCTGGCGATGCAGCATTTTCACAAGGGCGAGCGGGCGCTGGGCATTCTGTTTGGCGGCGGCATGGCGATCTGGAGCTTCTGGATGGCGGGCACCTGGCTCGGCATCCGTTTTGGCAGCGCCATTGAGGATCCGGTGAGCATCGGCCTCGACATGGTGCTGGGCTGCTTTCTGCTGGCCATGGCCCTGGGCGCCCGCAAGGATCTGCGCACCCTGGCCATCTGGGTGGTGGCCGGCATCAGCGCCATGGCGGCCTACTGGTGGCTGCCGGAAAACAGCCATGTGGTAGTGGGGGCGCTCGCCGGCGGCGTGCTGGGTGCCATCTGGATGGAGAAAGGCGCATGATGCTCGACACCGCCGGCAACGGCACCCTGCTTATCATCGCCATCATGGCAGTAGTGACCCTGTTCACCCGCCTGGGCGGCGTGCTGGTGATGTCGTTTATTCCCATCAACCGTCGAGTGCAGAACTTTATCAGCGCCATGTCGGGCTCGGTGCTGATTGCCATTCTCACCCCCCAGGCGGTCAACGGTGACGGCGGCGCCCGGGCCGCCCTGCTGGCCACCGGCCTGGTGATGTTAATCCTGAAAAAGCCCCTGCCCGCCATCGCCGCCGGCGTGCTGACCGCCGCGCTGTGGCGGCAAATGCTCTAAAACCAGCTGGAAGTCGGAAACGATAAGTAGCTGCCGCTTTAGCCGGCAGGGCCTGTGCAACAGGCCTTTAATACACGTTACTCTGAAAGTTCGCGCTAGCCGAAGCGGTGCCTTCAGCTGAATGCAAAAGGCCCGCTGCTCAGCGGGCCTTTTATCACTCACGGTTCAAACAACAACATTAACGGCGCCACACCACCGGGAACCAGTCTTCGCGCATTATGTCACCGGTTTGCAGGTTGATGCCGTCAAAAGGCGGCGAGGTGGGGCCGCCCCGATCAACAAAGCGCACGTCGTCGCCCATAAAGCGGGTGGAAAAGGCCCGGCGGCGGTGTGGGGTCTGGTTGCCCGGCGCCCCGTGCACGGTTTTGAAGTTAAACAGCAGGGCGTCCCCCAGCTCCAGCTCCGGGCTCAAAATCTCAAAGTCGCCGCCGTCGATGTCCGGCATCTCCATATAGGGGCTGTCGTCGGCATACCAGGAGGCATTGGTGGACCACTTGCTCGGGCGGACCGGCTTGGGCCAGCGGTGGGAGCCCAGCACCACCTGCAGGGCGTTTTCCGGGGTAATGGGATCCAGTGGTATCCAGTAGCTGCCGGTCTGCTCGCCGTCCACGCAGTAATAAGGCATGTCCTGGTGCCAGGGGGTGGCCTTGGAGGTGCCCGGCTCCTTCACCAGTATGTGCTCGTGAAACACCTGAACGGCGTTTGAGCCGGTGGCCTCGCCCACAATGGCGGCGCCGGGCGACTGCTCAATCCACCGGCGAAATTCGGGAATACGCTGCCAGTTGCAGTAATCCTCAAAGAAACGGCCGGTTTCGGTGCCGGTCACGTTCTCCCGGCCATGTTCGCTGGGCTGCTGCAACACCCGGTCAAAGCCGGTGCGCAGGGGTTCAATCCAGTCCTTGAAAGCACCCTTGATCACAATGGCGCCGTCGCGCTGGTAAGCGGCAACTTGCTCGTCGGTCAGCCAGGTTTTGCTGGTGGTGGCGGTGGTCATTTTGCTCTCCTTCCCCAATAGGCAGTCACCGCTCGACTTTAACAGCCTTTCTACATAGCATAAAAATACAGTTTAAATATGAAGCTCATAGCATAATGACTATACCTTTCACCTTTCGTCAGCTCGGCTACTTTGTGGCCGTGGCCCAGCACGGCAGCATCAGCAAGGCGGCCGGTGCCCTGCACGTGTCCCAGCCCTCGGTCTCCATCGCCATTGCCCAGCTGGAAGGACTGCTGGGCCAGCCCTTGTTCCAGCGCCACCGGGGCCAGGGGGTGAGCCTGAGCCCCAGGGGCGAGGCGCTGTTCCGGCAGGCCCGGCATATTCTCGCCCTGTCCCAACACCTGCTCGACAGCCAGCACCAGCACGGCACCGAGGTGGAAGGCCAGCTGGTGCTCGGCTGCTTTCGCGACATCGCCCCCTACTATCTGCCCCGGCTGGTAAGCGAGTTTGAACGGCGCTACCCGCGTATTGGCGTAACCATGCAGGAGCAGGATCTGGCGGGCGTGCGCGAGGGGCTGGAGCAGGGCAAAACCGAGCTGGTAGTAAGCTATGGCCTGGGGCTGCCGCCGGAGTACCGCCTGCATGTGCTGGATGAACTGAGGCCCTATGCCCTGCTGCCGGTACACCATGCCCTGGCCAACCAAACACAACTGAGCCTGGCGGAGCTGGCGGAAGAAACCCTGATCCTGCAGGACCTGCCGCTGACCCGGGAATATTTTCTGTCGCTGTTCTGGCACCGGGATCTGCAGCCGGCGCGCATTCACCACACTCTGTCCTTTGAAATGCAGCGCGGCCTGGTGGCCCACGGCCACGGCGTGGCGCTGTCCTGCACCCGGCCCGCCGGGGATCAGAGCTACGACGGCGCGCCCATCGCCTGCCTGCCCCTGAGTGACGAGGTTCCGCCCCAACGGGTGATGCTGGCCCGCTCACCGGCCTTTCCGCTGTCGCTGCCGGCCCGGCTGTTTGTGGAGCAGGTCACCGGCCAGCCTGCCTTGCCCTGATCTTTCCGGGCCCCACACCCACGAAGCGCCGCCGGAGCGCTACACTGCGGTGTGGCTTCCTCACTCAGGCGTTCGCTGCTTATGACCACCGGCTCGTCCTCATCCGATCATCCTCCGCTGTCCCGACACGACCGCCCGTCGCGGCTGCCGGAGCTTTGCCTGCTGGAGCGTCTGATCCGCCGGGGAGCCCCCGCCCTACGCAGCCGGGTACTGGCCAGGGTGGAAGACAAGGAAGGCTGGCTGCCCGTCTATGGCCTGGAGCTGGGCAGCCTCAATCCCACGGCCCCGGTGCTGCTGCTGTGCGGCGGCGTGCACGGCATTGAGCGTATCGGCACCCAGCTGCTGCTGGCTCAGCTCGACACCCTGCTCCAGCGCCTGCGCTGGGATCTCAGCCTGCAGCAACTGCTGCAACAGGTGCGTATCGTGCTCTGCCCGCTTCTCAACCCGGTGGGCATGGTGCGCGGCTGGCGCTGCAACGGCAACGGGGTTGATCTGATGCGCAATGCCCCGGTCACTGCCGAGCAGCCCGGCCCCTGGCCGGTTTCCGGTCACCGCCTGGGGCGCTGGCTGCCCTGGTATCGGGGCGAGCCTGGCCAGCCCATGGAAACGGAGGCTCAAGCGCTCTGTACCCTGGTCGAAGAGCAGCTCGCCACGGCCCCTTTTACCCTGGCGCTGGACTGCCACTCGGGCTTTGGCCTGCGCGACCGTGTCTGGTTTCCCTATTCCGGACGCCGCCAGTTGCTGGAGCACGCCGCCGAGCTGCACGCCCTGTGCCGGTTGTTTGAACGCAGCCATCCGCACCATCCTTACTTGTTCGAGCCGCAGCACCATCATTACCGCACTCATGGCGATCTCTGGGATCACCTCTACCAGCGGCATCGGCAGCATCAGGACTCCGTCTTTCTGCCCCTGACGCTGGAAATGGGCTCCTGGCTCTGGGTAAAAAAGAACCTGCGGCAAGTCACCAGCTACACCGGACTGTTCAACCCCCTGGTGCCCCATCGTCATCAGCGCACCCTGCGCCGTCATCAGCTGCTGCTGGACTTTCTGCTGCGGGCGGTCAACGCCTGGCAGCACTGGCTGCCCACCGAGGCGCACCGGCGCCACCATCAACGCCGTGCCGAGCGCCGCTGGGGAACGCCATGAGCGCCGCCGGGCCTCAGCCGCCCCAAGGGGCAAGCAGGGAGCACCGTGGCTGGTTTTTACTGCGCGGCCTGGTGCGGGAATGCCGCCACTGGGGAGATTTTCCCGAGCGGCTGGCCGCCCGGGTGGGAGAGCCGGTGCGTTGCCTGGAGCTGCCCGGCAACGGCGTTCACCACCGGCAACAAAGCCCGGTCTCGATTGCCGCCATGCTGGAGCAGTTGAGAAGCGAGGCCGGGCCGGGCGCGCCGGTTCACCTGCTGGGGTTGTCGATGGGCGGCATGATCGCCGCGGAGTGGGCCGCCCGCTACCCTCGGGAAGTGGCCGGTCTGGTGCTGGTGAACTCGAGCAGCGGGCTCAGTCCGTTCTGGCAGCGCCTGCGTCCTGCCGCCCTCCCCCCTTTGTTGCTGGCCTTGTTGTTGCCCAGGGCTCAGCGGGAGGCCCTGGTGTACCGACTGACCTGCGCCCGCCGGCAGGATCGCCACGCCACCCTGCAACGCTGGCGTCACTACGCCAACCAATACCCGGTCGCCCACGGCAATTTTGTGCGCCAGCTGCGGGCCGCCGCCCGCTACCGGGTGCCCCCCAGGCCAGCCGGCATCCGCCCTCTGATCCTGTGCAGCCGGGGCGATCGCCTGGTGGACGCCCGTTGCAGCCATGCCCTGGCTCGCTACTGGCACACCGATCTTCACGAGCACCCCTGGGCCGGCCACGATCTGCCCCATGATGACCCGGACTGGCTGCTGAACGAGCTGGCCCGTTACCGGCGCCGGTAAACCCGCGTGCCGGGCAGAGCCCGGCACGCTGAGTGGTGGCCGGCATCATGTCGCCGGGCCCTGCGTTACAGCACATGGGCCGCTATCCAGCCAAAGATCACCAGGGGGATGTTGTAGTGAATAAAGGTGGGAATGACCGAATCACGAATATGATCGTGCTGGCCGTCGGCATTCAGGCCGGCGGTGGGCCCCAGGGTGGAGTCGGAGGCGGGAGAGCCCGCATCGCCCAGGGCGCCGGCGGTGCCCACCAGGGCCAGGGTGGCCAGGGGCGAGAAACCAAAGCTGATGGCCAGGGGCACGTAAATGGCGGCAATGATCGGTATGGTGGAAAACGACGAGCCGATGCCCATGGTAATAAACAGCCCCACCAGCAGCATCACCAGCGCCGCCAGTCCCGGGTTGTCGCCAATCAGCGCGCCGGAGCCCGCCACCAGCTCGGGAATGGCGCCGGAGGCCTTCATCACCCCGGCAAAGCCGGAGGCGGCGATCATGATAAAGCCAATCAGCGCCATCAGCCGCATGCCCTGAGTGAACACATCGTCCTGATCCTTCCACTTGAACAGGCCGTTCATCGACAGCAAAGCAAAGCCCAGCAGGCCACCCAGCACCATGGAGCCGGTGCTCAGCTGCACCACCAGGGCACCGACAATGGCCACGCCAATCATGACCAGCTGCTTGCGGCTGAGCGCGGGCCGGCTTGCCTTTTCCCCCTTCACCTCGTTCAGCGGCGAGACATAGCCCCGGGGCCGGCGGTAGCTGAACAGCACCGCCACCAGCAGCCCCAGCACCATGCCCGCCGCCGGCAGCAGCATGGCCTTGGGCGCCATGGCGGTGGTCACCTGCATGCCCAGCTCCTCGCCGGCCTGGTTCACGCTGCTGGTGAGAATGTCGTTGAGGAAAATGGTGCCAAAGCCCACCGGCGTGGTCATGTACATGATGGTAATGCTGAAGGTGATCACGCAGGCCACGGCGCGCCGGTCCAGCTGCAACAGGTTCATCAGCCCCAGCAGCGGCGGCACCAGAATGGGAATAAAGGCAATGTGCACCGGCACCACGGTGCCGGAAGCCGCCCCCACCAGGATCAGCGCCACAAACAGCAGCCACTTCACTCCGCCGGCCTGGCCGGCACCGCCCTGAGACGCATCCCGCCGGGCTCCCACCCAGGCCAGCGCCTTGTCGGACACCATGGTGGTAATGCCGGTGCGCGACAAGGCCACCGCAAAGGCCCCCAGGGTGGCATAGGCCAAGGCCACGGTGGCGCCGCCCCCCAGCCCGTCGTTGAAGGCCGAAATCACCTGCTCCACCGACATGCCGGCCCACAGCCCGCCCACCAGGGCAGCCACCACCAGTGAAAACACCACCGACACCCGGGCCAGACACAGGCCCACCATCACCACAATCGCCAGTACAATGGCATTCATCGGATCCTCTCCCCTTCTCGCTCACATCCTGTCAAGGGTGCACCGGCCCCGATGCACAACAAAAAATTAACACCGTTAACAAATTTAAAATAAATACAGTTTGCGTATGCCGCATATAGCACTAAGGCTATGTTCAGCCGGCCAGCGCCCTGCCCACCAGGGCCTGCACGGCCGCAGGCAACGTCAGTGCCAATGCGGCCTGATGGCCTTTTTCCGACATTTTGCGCCAGGTTTTGCCGATGATGTCCACCACCTTGTCCTCGTCGTGCCGGGCGGCAAAGTCTTGCAGGTAATAGCGCAGAAATACCAGGCAAATCACGTCTTCCAGCAGCTGCACCTCGGTGTCCTGCTTGAGCCGCTTTTTCAGCAACAGCCCGCTCACCCGCTGCTGCGCCTGCTCACCGTAACCCGCCTCTGCCATCAGCTGCGTGGTCAGTTCGGCATGATATTGCGCCAGCTCGCTGCGCCAGCGCTGGTAGCCGCTTCGATCCATGGGGTAATCGCTGCGGGGAATGGCCCAGCGGCGAACATGCTGGGCCCGGGCGGCAATGTGCAGCAACTCGCCGGCATCAGGGGCAAAGTCATGGAGTTGCTGCGTCATCCGCTCGCTGTAGAGCAGCTCTTTGGGCCAGTCTTTTCCCTCATGGACCTGCCGGTTGGGATCCTGGCGGTTGATTTGATCGATGGCGGAAATGACTTGCTTGAAAACCGGTGATGAGGACATTTGGCAGACTCCTTGCGCGCAATGGCCGCAATCATACCGGCAGCGGCCCGCCAGCTCGAGTCTGGTGCACAAAAAATGCAAAAATTCATTGATGCATTTCAAATGTGACTATATTATTTCGCCCCAATAAGTAACATTATGAATACAACTTAACCCAACCAACGAGGTTCTCATGCTGGATGCTCGCACCATTGAAATCGTGAAAAGCACTGTTCCCCTGCTGGAGTCGGCCAACACCGCCCTTACCGAACATTTTTACCAGCGAATGTTTCGCGATAATCCCGAGCTGAAGGATGTGTTCAACCTCAGTCACCAGAAAACCGGCCGCCAGCCCGCCGCCCTGTTTGCCGCCGTGCTGGCCTACGCCAAAAACATCGACAATCCCGCCGTGCTGAGTGCCGCCGTGGAGCGCATTGCCCACAAGCACACCGGCTTTGCCATTCAGCCCGCGCAATACGCCATCGTCGGTCATCATTTGCTGGAAACCATCAAGGAGCTGGCCCCTGACGCCGCCACGCCCGAGGTGATCGATGCCTGGGCTAAGGCCTACGGTGCCCTGGCCGAGATCTTTATTGGCCGGGAAGAGCAGATCTATCAAGACAACGAAACTCAGACCGGCGGCTGGCGCGGCACCCGGGCCTTTGTGGTGAAGGAAAAACGCCAGGAAAGCGAGCACATCACCAGCTTTCTGCTGGCCCCCGCCGACGGCGGCGCCGTGGTCGACTTCAAGCCCGGCCAGTACCTCAACCTGCACCTGGACTCAGACCGGCTTGAGCACAAGGAATACCGCCAGTATTCCCTGTGCCAGGCTCCCAATGGCGAACACTACCGCATTGCGGTCAAGCGCGAGCCGGGCGGCGTGGCTTCCAACTTTCTGCATGACCATGTGAACGAGGGCGATACCCTGCAGGTGCTGCCGCCTTCCGGCGACTTCTTTATGGAGGTGACCCCCGCCACGCCGGTGGTGCTGATCTCCGGCGGCGTGGGCCTGACCCCGATGCGGGCCATGCTCGACCAGTTGCTGAACCAGGCGCACGCCGCCCCCATTCACTGGCTGCACGCCTGTGAAAACGGCGCCCAGCACGCCTTTAAGGAAGACATTCAGGCCCGCCGCCAGGCCCATGCCAACCTGGAAACCCACACCTGGTACCGGGCTCCGCTGGCACATGATCGCCCCGCGGAAGACTTTGACGCCACCGGCCTGATGGATCTTGGCAAGCTGCGCGAGGCCATCAGCCAGCCCGGTGCCCACTACTACTTCTGCGGCCCGGTGCCCTTTATGGCCATGGTGAAAGAGACCCTGTCCGGCTGGGGCATCGCCGACGCGCAACTGCACTACGAAGTGTTCGGTCCGCACCAGAGTCTGTGATACTCAAATTTACGGCTGTAGGCGCCGCTTTAGCTGGCGCAAACCTGAAGACCACTGTGTCTTAAAGGCCTGTTGCACAGGCCCTGTCGGCTAAAGCGACAGCTACAGCAATGCCGAACCAGAGCGTTTGCATGATGTTATGAATACAAGGCCCGCGCTGCTTGCAGCCGGGCCTTGTTTGTTCTAAACAGAAGGCTCCTTCACATCGCTTCGCTCTGGCGACGGGTTAAATGGAGTTTTCTATGAACATCAATGCGCTGCAGACCCTGCTGTTCGTTCCGGCCAACCGCCCGGAACGGTTTGCCAAGGCCCTGAGCAGTGGCGCCGACGCCGTTATCATCGATCTGGAAGATGCCGTGCCGCCGGCGGAAAAGGACGCCGCCCGAGCCACACTGGCCGGCTGGTTAACGGAACAGCCACCGGCCTCGGTGCTGGTGCGCATCAACGGCACCGGCAGCCCCTGGTTCAATCAGGACATGGCGCTGTGCCGCGCCGACGCCGTGGCCGCGGTGGTGGTGCCCAAGGCGGAAGATCCCGCTGCCCTGGCCGAGCTGGCCAACGTCACCGACAAACCGCTGCTGCCCTTTATCGAGTCGGCCCGGGCCCTGGCCCGGCTCGACGACATTGCCAGCACCCATGGCGTGGCCCGGCTGCTGTTCGGCCAGCTCGACATGGCGCTGGATCTGGCCATGGACTACCCGCCGCCGGCGGGCGAACCGCAGGATCAGACGCCCTTTCTGCCCATTCGCAGCCAGCTGGTGGTGGTGTCTCGGGTTCACGATCTGGCCGCGCCGCTGGACGCCGTCTATACCGCCTTTAACGACGATGCCGGCCTGCAGGCCTATGTGCACGAGGGCATGAAGCTGGGCTTTGGCGGCGTGCTGCTGGTGCACCCGCGCCAGGTGACGCCCGCCATCCAGGCCCTGGCGCCCACGGCGGCCCAGCGGCTCTGGGCCGAGCGAGTGCTGGCCGCCGAGCGAAAAAGCAGCGGGGCTGTGGTGGCAGTGCAGGAACACATGGTGGACAGCCCGGTGATGGCCCGGGCCCGCCGTATAGAGGAACAGGGTAAAAACGACTAAATAACATGCCGGGGCCCAGGCCCCGGCATGTTCCGGTGATGAAGAGCGGGGCGGTTACAGTTTTTCCTGCACGTCCCGCGCCGCTTCCTGCACCGCTTCACCGCCCCGCTCAATGTCCTTGCCGGCACCGGCAAAGGTATTGCAACCTGCCAGGGTGAACAGCGCCACCATCCATAACACCCACTGTCGTCGTATCGTCATCATTTGCATCCTTAACCGTGAACACCACGCCAACAGTATAGCCGCCGCCGGCGACCAGGTTCATTCCATCCAGGTGCTGAGCTGCGGATGCGGCCGCCCCATGTGGAATCCTTGCGCATGATCGATGCCGGTGGCCCTGACCATGTCCAGCACCGCCTCGTTTTCCACGTATTCGGCCACGGTTTTCACCCCCAGTTGTCTGGCCAGCTGGGTAATGCTGCTGACAAAGGCCAGATCCCGGCTGTCGTGGGCCATGTTGGCGATAAACTCCCCCTCGATTTTCACAAAATCGATGGGCAGGTGCTTGAGATAATGAAAGGACGAGAACCCCGAGCCAAAGTCGTCGATCGCCAGTAAAAAGCCGGAATCCTTCAGGGCCCGGACAAACTGCTCCAGCAGCACCATGCTCTTGATGGTATCCCGCTCGGTGATTTCAAACACCACCCGCTCCGGGCAAATACCGTAGCCGGCCACCAGGGCCCGCACCCGGGTGAGGAAGTCCCCCACCAGCACCGCCCGGGGCGACAGATTGATAAACACCAGGCCGTTAAAACCGGTGTCCCGCACCTGGGCAAAGGCCTTTTCCATCACGATGTAGTCGAGCAGGTGCACCTTGCCCATGGCCTCGGCAATCTCGATAAACTCGCCGGCGTTCATCAGGGTGTCGTCGGCCAGGCGAATACGGCTCAGCACCTCCACCGCCATGGGAGCGCCCTCCGCCAGGGGAAGAATGGGCTGAAACACCGGCAGCAGGGTGCGCTGCTCTATGGCCTGCACCACCAGCTGGGTTTTTTCGCTCATGTCCCGAAAAATGTCGGCCACATCCTGCTCACCGGGCAGGCAGACCCGGTTCTTGCCCTGGCTCTTGGCCCGGTACATAAGGTTGTCGACAAACATAAACAGTTCCTTGGCGTTGTCCGCATGGTCGGGGTAAATACCCACGCCCACCGAGCAGGTTACTCGGATCTGGCCGCCATCGTGCTCCATGCCAAAGCCGTCCACCGCCGCCAGAATGCGCTCGCTGACGTCCCGGGCCCGCTCCATGCCAGCCTCGGTGAGCACAATCACGAACTCGTCGCCGCCGTAACGGGCCAGCACGTCACCATTGCCCAGCTGGCTCTTCAACAGTATCGACAGCTCGGTCAGCAGACGATCGCCGCAGGCATGGCCGTAGCCGTCGTTGACCGACTTGAAGTTGTCGAGATCAAGCAGCAGCATGGCCACCGAATAGTCGTGCCGGCGGCTGCGGTCCAGCTCATAGTCGAGCAGTTCCCACAGCATGCGCTGGTTATAGAGGTTGGTGAGGGGATCCCGGGTGGCGTAGTACTCCAGATCCCGAGTGTACTTGTAGATGGCCTTGACCGAGCCCACCACATTCAGCAGGGTGGACAGAATGCTCTCCAGCACCAGCACCTTGGTCTTGTCCTTGACGATGTCGGCCTGCACCCCGATGCCGACAATGCCGCCGATCTTGGGCGCCTCCACCAGCAACGACTTGGTCTGCAGTTCGATGTCCTGTTCGGCCAGCTCCACCCTGTGGGCCTCATCCTTGTTGACCACGTTGTGATTGAGGGTGAACTCGCCGTGACTGAAGGGGGTATCGCCACTGCGCAGCCGGGCCAGCACCGCCTGCTCCATCATGACCCGGGTGGCGGTGGTGGGGGTATAGAGCCAGAAAATTTCCAGATCAAACAGCTCGTCGTCCACCTTGAAAATGGAAAACATGGTGTAGATGTCGAGCACCTGGTTGATGTCGAGCATCAGCACATTGACGTATTCCCGCCAGTCGCGCACCACTTCCGAGGTGATCACGAATTTTTCCAGCAGCCGGATCTCGAATTCCAGCAGATCCTTGTCCACGGCAATATTGCGCAGCTTGTCGGCCAGCTGCTCCACTTGGCCAAAGATAGAGTTCATCTCACTGAAGCGGAACTGCCGCCGCTCACTGCCCACCCGCGACAAATCCGACAGGCTTTCCACCTGGGCGATGCTGCGGGACAGGTGCTGCACCGAGTCATTGATGTGCAGGCTGACCCGGCGCACCGCCCAGAAGGCAAACAGCAGGGGCAGCGGCGACAGCAGCAGCAGGTAGTAAAGCAGGTTGCGGTTGGCCATGCGCAGCTGGGCCGACAAGTCCTGCTCCACGGAGATCACCCCCAGGGTGTCTCCCGGGCTGGCATTGGCATGGCAGGCCAGGCACTCCTGGCGCGCCTTGAGCGGGTAGAGGTAGCGCAGGTGTTCACCCCTGTCCAGGGCGGCAATGTCACCACTGGCAACGGCCTGCAGCAGGGCCTCGTCCGGCGGCTGCTGGGTAATGGCACCAAAGCGCTCGCTCACCAGCTCGCCCCGGTAGAGGCCGATATGAAAGCCGTCGCCGCGATTGCCGTTTTCCAGTTGCAGCAAAAAGGTTTCCAGCTGGGCGCGGCTCCAGCCCTGGCTCATGATGGCGTACATGGAGTTGAAGGTGGTCTGGGCCACCGAATCCGCCACCTGACGGGCACTTTCCCGCACGCTGCTCTGGTAGGCCTGATTGGCGACCAGCAGCAGCAACAGAAAGCCGATAACGGAAAACTGCAGGGTACGGTTAAGCAGGTACCGCCGAATGGTGGTCGGATTGTCGACCATAATATGGAACTCTCCCTGTTTCCAAAGCGGCGATTATATGTGAGGGGGGCATGGGGCGCATTGCCAACCCTTGGATTGTTTGACTCAAATCAACATCAGCCGGAAAATGCCGCCGGCATCAGCAACACTGCCAGCAGCAAGGCCGCGCCCACCACTGGATAGATCAGGTAGCCGTCGTTGCTGCGCCGGGCCTGCAAAAACAGCAGCCGGCCCATCACCCACTGATAACCCAGCAGCAGCAGGCTGACCAGGGCAAACTCCCCCAGTCCCAGCCAGGAGGCGCGCAGGGCGTAGCCGGCCAGCAGCAGCGGCTGCAGCACGATAAGGTAGAGGGTCAGTTTGTGCAGCTGGCGCCCGAGGCGCGAGCAACGCCCTTGAGGGTGGCGCATAAGGCCTCCTTTGCTCCGTCTTCCGCCCTATAAAACGGCCGCCAGGCGAACAAAGTAAAACCGGGTACGCTATTTGCTACGCCTGTGCCATGAGAACCCTATTTTTCCTGTTGGCGCTGGGGCTATGGGCGCCGCCCGCCTTGGCCTTTTCCTTTGACGAGGGGCTGTACGCCCGCCCCGAGGTCAAGCGTGAGCTCGACTACCTGCGCCGCCATCCGGCCTACCTGGAGCGCAGCCGCGCCCGGGCGGAACCCTGGCTTCCGCACCTGCTGCCGCTGCTGCGCGCCCGGGGCCTGCCTGCCCGCCTGCTCTGGCTGCCGGTGGTGGAAAGCGCCTGGCTGCCCGGGGCCCTGTCGCCCGCCGGCGCCGCCGGGCTGTGGCAGCTGATGCCAGCCACCGCCGCACGCTTTGGCATTCTGGTCGCTGACAATTACGACGGCCGGCTGGCCCCGCTCAGCGCCAGCCGGGCGGCGCTCACCTACCTGGCCTGGCTGCATGACTATTTCGACGGCGACTGGCTGCTGGCCCTGGCCGCCTACAACGCCGGGGAAGGTCGGGTGCGCCGGGCCATGCAACGCAGCGGCAGCCGGGATTTCTGGCAGTTGCCGCTGCCCAAGGAAACCCGCCGCTACGTGCCCCGCTTTCTGGCGGTGCAGAAGCTGCTGGGGCAACCGGCCGCCGGTCGCGCAGTACTGACCGAGCACAGGGTGAAAGGGCCCCTGTCACTGTCCGCCCTGGCCAGCCGGCTGGGCGTCACGGTCACGGAGCTGAAGGCCCAGAACCTGGCCCTGAAGGGAAACTGGCTGCCGGCGGAGCACGAGGTGTCAGTCCTGCTCCCCGCGACCGGTCATCGCCGGGCACAGCGGCTGGTGACCATCAGCGCCCAGCCGCTGTTTACGGAACAGGCCGCCGGGCTGGACTTGTCCGGCGCCGGCGGCCTGTTTGGGGAAGTGGGCGCCGTCTTCAGACGGGAAGCGCCACCGGGCTGGCGCCCTTACTGAATGATCGCCACCGGTGGCGCGTCGGCGGCCAGGCGGGCACTTTGCTGCTGCTTGTTGAAAATACCCTCGGGCAGCCCCGCCTCAAACAACGCCTGCAGCAACTGCTCCGCCTGCCGGCTCAGCAGCAGCAGCTCCACCCGGCGGTTGTTGCCCGAGGTGGGATTGTCCCGGTCAAAGGGCGCCTGATCGGCCATGGCCACCACCTGCAGCACCCGCTCCCGGGGCACCCCGGCCAGCTCCAGCAACTGACGCACGTTCTGGGCCCGGGCGCCGGACAGGTCCCAGTTGGAATAATGCTGGCTGGCATAACGCACCGCATCGGTATGGCCGGAGATCACCAGGCGGTTTTCCACCTTCTCGAACACCGGCGCCAGGGTGTGCAGCAGCCGCTCGAACTCTTTTTCCATGCGGGCACTGCCCCGGGTGAACATGGGCCTGTCGCCCTGATCGTGAATGCGAATGCGCAGGCCCTCGGGCACCACATCCAGCTCCAGGTTGTTTTCCATGCCCTGGCGCTCGGCCAGCTCGCCAATCAGCACCGCCAGCCGGCGCTTGTCCTGTTCGCTCTCCACCCGGCCCGGGCGCAGCTCGGCGGGGCTTTGCAGCGGCTCGGTGGCCAGGGAAATATCCTGCAAGGCGGTGGCCTGGCCCGGGATCTGCGCCAGCGGCTGGCCCTGCATGTCCACCGGAAAGGGCGTGCCCCCCAGCAGGTAGGGGCTGGTGCTGCCGTCAAACACCGAGTAGTCGCGCAGCTGGCTGGACACGGTTTCCCGCTCCTGCTCGCTCGACACCGCCAGTATCCACAGCACCATGAACAGCGCCATCATGGCCAGGGCAAAATCCGCAAAGGCCACCTTCCAGGCACCGCCATGACTGCCCTCGCCCTTGTGGCGCGACTTGCGTTTAACGATGATGGTTCCGTGATCACGCATCAGGGGCTTTCCGCTTCGGTTTCACTCACCCAGGACTCCATGTCGATAAAGCCGGGCTTGATGTCCTGCTCGATCAGCTTGCGCCCGGCATCCACCGCCAGCAGCGGCGACTTACCGCCCACATGGGAAACCAGCACCGCCTTGACGCACTCCAGCGCGGTAATGCGCCGGCTGACCCACTGCTCCATGGCGTTGCTGGCCGGGCTCAGCAGGCAGTAACAGGCGAAAATACCGAGAAAGGTGCCCACCAGGGCCGCGGCCACGTGCACCCCTATGTAGGTGAGCGGGCCGTCCAGGTGCTGCATGGTGATGATGATGCCCATCACCGCCGCCAGTATGCCGAAACCGGGCATGGCGTCGGCGGTTTTGGCCAGCGCCTGGGACGGCTTGAGCATGCTTTCTTCCAGGGCGTCGATCTCCTGCTCCAGCAGGGCTTCCAGCTCATGGGCGCTGAGCTTGCCCATGCCCAGCATACGCAGGTTGTCGATAATAAACCCCAGCAGCTCCGGATGGCCGGCCACCAATGGATAGCGGCCGAACAAGGGGCTTGAACCGGGTGACTCCACATGACCGTCCAGCGCCTTCAGGCCCTTCAGCCGGGTTTCCTGCAGCAACTGGTGCAGCAGTGGCAGCAACTGGCGATAGAGCTCGCCATCGTTTTTCTGGCCGCCGCCAATGGCCTTGAGCTGCTGCCAGATGCCCTTGAGCACGGCGGTGGAGTTGCCCAGGATCAGCGCCCCCAGGCCGGCGCCGAGAATGATCACGATTTCCGCCGGCTGCCACAGCGCCGCCAGCTTGCCGTTGGCCATGATAAAACCACCGAACACACACACCAGAATGACGGCGATACCTACCAGCTTCTGCATTATTTTTCTCCACCCTGGGCAAATTCCCGGTTCAACAACGCCAGGCACTGCTTGTGCAGCTGACACACCCTGGATTCGGTCAAATCCAGTACCAGGGCGATTTCCTTCATGTTCAGATCATGCTGGTAATACAGCGACATCAGCCGCTGCTCCCGGGCCGGCAGCCGGGTAAGCAGGGCCTGGATCTGGCGCTGCTGCTCCAGCCGGTCCAGAGCCTCGTCCTGAGCCGGCTCGTGACCGTGCTCCAGCAATACCTGCAGGCTTTCCATCTCCGCCATCTGCCCGGCGTAAACGATGTTGCGCAGCTCGTCCATGGTCACGCCCATGGTTTGTGCCAGCTCGGTTTCGGTGGGCCGCCGGCCCAGCCGGCGCATCAGCTCCCGTTCCGCCTGGGCGCACTGGTGGCTTTGCTGGCGCAGCTGACGGGGCCGCCAGTCGTGGCGACGCAGCTCATCGAGAATGGCGCCGCGCACCCGCTTGAAGGCAAAGCCGGCAAACCCCTCGTCGGGCGGGCCGCCGTAACGGCGAATGGCTTCCAGCAACCCCATGATGCCAATCTGGGCCAGATCGTCCGCGTCCATCACCGTATTGACCTGATTCCTGAGCTGCCCCAGCACCCGCTTGACCAGCGGCAGGTACTGATTGAGCCAGTGCCTTTCCTGCTCCGCGCTCACCGCGGGCGCGGCGGCATCCCGACTCCAGTCCGGTTCCACTAACATGGCCGCCTCCTATTGGATCACCAGCTTGGTGATCAGCACCGCTTCCACCGAAGGGGCATAGCCATAGCCCTCCAGCCGCTGGTTCAGGGCCAGCTGCAGCTCACTTTCGAACTTGCTCATGTCCTGCAACTGCGCCTGTACCTGATCGTGGTCAAAACCGCTGAAATAACTCAGGGTGGTGTTGCGCAGGGCCGGCAACACGCCTTCCCACAGCGCCAGCTGCTGCGGGCGCCGGCTCATCAGCGCCAGCTCCAGCACCATGTAGTGATTGCGCTCGGCACCAGGCAGGCCGATCACAAACTGCTCCAATGGCTGAAATTGCGGCTCGGTGACCGGCTCGGGCTCGGGAGCCGATTCAAACAGCGCCAGCCAGCCTTTCGCTTGCAGTGTTTGACGGTAATCGGCCAGCACAAAGGTACCGGCGCCTATGCCGGTCAGCAGCACCGCCAGCAACAGCAGTGCCATCTTCAGGGAAGAACGGGATGTTTTAGCCACTTGATTGGTTTCCTCTGTCAGGCCAGGGCGTTAATCCAGCCAAGGCCCATGGCCCCGGCGGGGTTGTCGTCACCCGGCTCGGCGGATGCCGCGCCGATATGAATGTCGTCATGAAAGCGGGGGGCGCTGTCCTGGCGGTCTTGCTGCCCCACATTGACCTCCACCCCGCCACCGTGCTGGGCCAGCAGATCCTGGCGCAAGCGGTCGGCCTGGGCGGTAATGGCGTCGCGCAGGCCGGCATGGCTTGCGTTGATCTGCACATGCAGCCTCTCCCCTTCCAGCCGGACGGTCAGCTCCATCCGCCCCATTTCGGGCGGGTCCAGCTTGATACGGGCCTGTTGCACCCGCTGGTTGAGCTGCAGCTCCACCTTGTCTTTGAGGGCCAGCAGCAACTGCTCGCCGATGGCCGCCTTGTCGCCGGACTGCACCGACACCGGCGCCCACTCGTGACTGCCCGCCGGTGCCGTGCGCACCGCCGCCAGGGCAGTGGCAAACACCGCCGTCGGATCGGCATAAGCCGCCTGGCCGGCGGCCGCGTCCGGCCGGGACAAGGGCCCACCGCCCAGGCGCTGCAGCAGCAGGGCATTGGCTTCAGGCATACGGAGTTCGGGAAGACGAAGCTCGGGCAGACGGGGCTCAGGCCGCGTGCCCGCATCGGGCTGGGCCTGTTGCCGTAGCGAGGGCGGGCCGGCGTCGGGCCGGGCCTGCTCGCGCAGTCGCCATAACTGCACCGGTGCCTCGGCGACCGGCCGGTGGCTCAACAGGGGCGCGGCGGGCTCAGCGTTCCCCTGGGCCGGCAACGACAGCGTCGCCACCACCTGAGCCTCGGCACCGGTATCGCCACCCGGGTCGGCACCGGACTGAGCGTCGCGGTCGCCTTCCTCCGCCGTGACACTGCTGCCCTCCATGGCGGCACTTGGCAGGGCTGTGCTCGAATTAACCGTCTGCTCCCGGCGGCCGTCCGGTGCCGTCGCATTCGCCGAGGCGAGTGACGCAGGGGCGGCCTCGGCGGCCGCTTCTTTACCGACCGGCGGCGTCGCCTGCAGGCCCAGGCCGGTGCGTTCGGCCACGCCGGCAAAGCCGCCCTTGCCCTCGCCGGACAGAATTCGCTCGCCGGCCACGGCGGGCAGGCCGGCAACGGCCCGGGCCGCGGGCAATGGCATCACGCCTCGTCCTCCAGCTGGCTGACCCAGTCGTAGGCCAGGGTGCCCTGGTGCTGCTGGCGCAGCTGGTCCAGTTGCGAGTCCAGCGCCTCGGCCTGCAGCCTGACCCGGCTCCATTGCGCCCGGTACTGCTCGGCAAAACGCTGCAAGAGGTCCCGCTGCCGGGCGTTGAGCTGGTGCCGGTAGGGAGCCAGCTCTTCCAGCGCCTTTTTCAGCTGTTTGTCCAGTTCGCTGAGCCAGCCCCACTGGCCCGCCTCGCAGGCCTGGGCGGTGCTTTGCTGCAGCATCAGCAGGCGGGCGAAAATGGGGCCCAGCTCGGCACGTCCGCAGGCCGCGGACGGCGCAGGGGGAACAGGGTTTTCCGCCGGGGGACTGACCGGATTCCGCTTTTCCATTATGCGGGCACCTCGCTGCCCAACCCCTGCCAACCGTCCCGCAGGTCGGCCAGCACCTTGTTGACCGGCGCCAACAGGGCGGCGTCGTTGTTGACGCTGGCGCTGAACAGCTGGCGGCCGCAGAAGTCGTACAGCGCATGTAGGTTGAGGGCCAGCTCGCCGCCGTTGTTCATGTCCAGAGAGCTGTCCAGACCACCAATAATATCAATGGCTTTGGCGATGGATTTGCCCTTTTGCTCAATCCGGCCGGCAAGGATGTGGCCCTCGGCCCGGGCGATTTCGTCCATCAGTCCGTCCATCAGCATCAGCACCAGCTCCCGGGGCGAGGCCTGGGCGGCCCGGGCATCGGTGTGAGTATGCTGGTAAATATCAAGGCCGGAATCGGCATCAAACATGGTCAGCTCCTGGCTCGGTTAAAACATGGACATGGTCTGTTGCATTTGCTGTGCCAATGTTTGCATGCGGGTGAACTGGCCCAGGTAGCGCTGGTAGACCTTGTTCATGCGGCTGTCCAGGGCCTCCTGCCGGTCGGCAATGCGATCCAGGCCGCTCTGCAGGCTGCGATCCCGCTGCACCAGGGTGCCGTTGCGATCCAGATAGGGTTTGGTGTCGGCCTCCAGCCGGGTCAGCAGGCCGCCGGCACCGGTAAAGGCGTCTTCCAGGGCGCCGGGCCGGCTTTCCTGCAGCCTGGCCATGGCGGCGGTGTCGAGGGAGAGCTTGCCGTAGCGGTCGGTCTTGATGCCCAGCTCCGCCAGACTGACACCGTCGGGTGGATTGGACAGGGTGCCCCGCAGCCGCCCCAACAGGCCCCGGGCCATGCTGTCGCCGGAGAGCGCCGCACTGCTGCCTTCCTTGCTTTGGGTGTGCTTTTGCACCTCGCCCACCAGGGCGTTGTAGGCGTCCACTATACCCTTGAGGGATTCCTCAATGGCGGCCTGATCCGTGGCCACGCTGAGCCCCAGCGGCGCATCGGTATAGTTGCCGAATTCATCCTGGGCATGGGCCTTGCTCACCGTCAGGTTGAGGCCGTCTATCTGGCCGTCAAAGGTGTTGGTGGTGCTGCTCAGTTGCAGGCCGCCGGCCCCGCCCAGCTCGATCACCGCATCCTGGGCGCTGGCCAGTTGCGTCTTGTTGCCAATGGCGGTTTGCAGCTCGGTAAAGGCCGCCTCGCCGTTGCCGCCGCCGAGGTTGATGGTCATGGCCTGGCTGGCGCCGGTCTTGCTGCCGGTCAGCATCAGGTGGGTCTGGCCATCGGCCCGCACCAGAGACGCCTGCACGCCGCTGTTGTCCGTCGCCTGGTTGATCGCATCCCGCAGCCCGGTAAGCCCGCTGGCGGAGTCCAGGGTCGACAGATCCAGGCTCAGGGTCTGGCCGTCAAGGGTAATGTCGAGCACGCCCTGAGTGGGCACCGTCCAGTTCTCGTCCAGCGCCAGGGAATACTGATCGGATTGCGCCAGCTGTTTTACATAGAGCTGGTAATCGGCGTTGGCGGCGCCGGCCTTGACGGTGGCGCTGGCATAGCCCTCGGCACTGAAGCCGACGGACTGGCTGCTAAGGCCGGTGCCGCTGGTCAGCTCCTTGATCGCCATCTGCAGCGCCTGCAGCTTGCCTTTGATCTGGCCGTAAGCCTCTTTCTGGGCGCTCAGCTGGCTTCGCTGGCTGCGCAGCAGGCCGTCGAGGGGAGCCCGCTCCGCCGACATCAGCATCTGCGCCATCGAGGACGGATCCATTCCGTTCATTCCAAACATCGCCACCTCCGCAATGATTCATTGTTTGTGTACTTGGTATTCGAACAACGACAGCGGCAGCGGGTGACTTGAATAATAAAACGCCGGGAACGGCGGAAATAAAAAAGCGGCCCATCAGGGCCGCAAAGAAAGAAAACGCACGGGGAAACCCCGGCAAAAAGCAAAGAACACAACGCGGGGCCATGGGCCCCGTACTACAGGGGGCCGCGGTTAACGCAGCAGCGACATCACCAGACCGCTCATCTGGTTTGAGTTGCTCAGCACCGACATGCCGGACTGCATCAGCATCTGGTTTTTGGACATATTGGAAGCTTCGGACGCGAAGTCGGCGTCCATAATACGACCCTTGGCGGCTTCACCGTTCTCACGCATATTGCCCAGGTTGGTAATGGTGTGCTCCAGACGGTTGATATAGGCACCAAATTTTCCTCGAGCTGTACCAATATTGTTCAGCAAAGTATCCATTTTGGTGATTTCAGCCTGGGAAGTTGCCTGGTCCGACATGGTCGCTGCAGTCCAGGTCGCGCCGACGGCAGTAGCAAGAGCACCAACTTCAGCAGTGGTATCTACAGCTAGGGTCTCGGCATTACTTGCACCAATTTGAAAATTCACAGCGGCAGCCGCAAATTTGCCAGTGGTACCGTCCAGAAGCTTGGTACCGGAACCGTAACTGGTATTAGCCATGATGTTAGCAAGCTCTTCGCCAAGCTGGTTGTATTCAGCATTAATGGCAGCAAACTCAGCAGTACCAGTTGTTCCGTTGGCGGCCTGAGTGGCCAGATCTTTCATTCGATGAGTGATATTGGTCATTTCATCTAGTGCGCCTTCGGCCGTCTGCATCATGGAAATGGCATCCTGGGCGTTGCGCATGGCCACACCCTGGCCGTTAGTCTGGGCCTGCAGACGCACGGCAATTTGCAGGCCGGCGGCGTCGTCGGCGGCAGAGTTGATGCGAAAACCGGTGCCCAGGCGCTCCATGGCGGTGCCCAGCATTTTGTTGGTGCTGTTCAGGGTGTTCTGAGTGACCAGCGAGGTGTAATTGGTATGAATTGACAGGCCCATGATCGTTTCCTTTTTAAAAGCATGATTGGCTTGGTTCACTCTTTTAAAACGGCGGCTGATTTGGGCAACTTGAAAGAAAAAATAAAAATTTTTGTGAGGGGGAAAACGAAAGGGGTGAGGGGAAAAACGTAACAAAAAATGAAGGTAACGGCCGACAATGCCGGACTTTCACAAAGCGACAGCAGGGATTACCGTAACCGACCGTCACATGCCACGGACAGCATTTGCCGAGCGTCCCACGGATGGGCTCGAAGCGTGTCGGTGGAGGTAACCCTGCTGTTGCTTTGCCTACGAACGAAGCCTATTCCTTGCGTAATAACGCCACGGCGTTATGGCGGGCGACGTTGGCCTGGGCCACCAGGGCCGACACCAGCTTTTCAAAGGGGCTGCCGCGGTTGCCGAGTGGTGCCTCGCCGGAAGGCGGTGGCACCGCCGGCCACTCATTGGCCATTTGCTGCAGAATAAAGCGGCGCTGCTCCTGCAGACGGGTACTGTAATCCTGAATGCGGCTCAGCACCCGCTGCAGGTGCTCGCGCTCGCTGGCCAGCTCCCCCTTGCGGGCGGCCTGCTGCAGGGGCGCCAGGGCATCGGGCTCGGGCGTGGGCTTGATCAGTACCGGCTCGCCCGCCGGCACGCGAATGCCCTCGCCCTGCATCAGAATGGGCTGGCGCAATATCGCCTCGGCCCTATCGGTGGCCACCAGCTGCACTCGGCCCTGCTCCGCCTCGGCACTGATGCCAAGGGGTTTTAAATGCCGGTTCAGCTGGACGAGGGTATCGGCCGGCCGCTGGCCGGGCCGAATGGTAATGCCCATGGCCTGCTGCTGGCCCGCCAGCAGCAGGGTTATGCGCTCGCGACTGCCCTTCACGCCCAGCAGGTCCACCTTGTCGAGCTGAAAGCGATGGCGGGCGGCATTGCCTTCCAGCGCCCTGGGCTGCAGCCGGGCATCGAGCCGGCCCTGCTGTTGCAGTTGTTCACTGAGCCGAGTCAGCTGCTCGCCCCATTTTTGCTGCTGCTCGCCGCTGATGGCGGAAGCCTGCAGGCGCTGGGCCAGGGTGCGCAACTGCTGATAGGCCTGGCTTAATGACTGCTCCGCCGCCTGCAACCGGGCCACGCTCGACTGGGCCTGGCTGAGCTTGCCCCATTGCTGAAAGCGCCCCGGCGCCGACAGTCCGCCAGCGAACGCGGCAAGGGGAGGCTTGCCGTCGGCCTGGCCGGTGAGCACTGGTGCGGCGGCAATGCCACCGGCGGGGTCCAGTGAGGTCTGTACCGCGCCCGGGCGGGTACTGGCGAGTTGCATGGTGTTTCCTTACAGGGCGCTGAACAGCGACAGCTTGTTCACATTGACAAAGGCCTGCTGGCTGCTTTGCAGCGCCAGCAGCATCTGCTGCATGTTCATGGCCGCCTCGCCGTAATCCAGGGCCGACAGCTCGTTGTGCAGGCCCTGGCCAAACACCTTCATCTCGCCATGGGTGGCCACCACCTGCTCCAGGCCGTTGATGCGCCCGCCAATGTCGGTAAGGGTGCGGGTCAGGTTGCCGATGCCCTTGTCCAGGCTGTTGAGCATGTCGGCCACCGAGGCACTGATATCCCCGGTGGCGGTATCCAGCAGCTGAATAAAGCCGTGCACGTCCTGCAACAGGTTGCCGCCGTTGAACATCAGTCCTTCGGCGGTATCGTTGGCAGCCACGGTCACGCCGTTGGCGATGGCCACCTGACGCTGGTAGTCATCCCCCTGGTAGGCGAACACGCCGGGAGCGGTTTCCACCACCGCCGGCACCTCGGTTTGAGACCCGGAAAACAGATAGTGACCTTCCTCGTTGCGGGCATTAACCAGATCCAGCAGGGTGGCCTTGAGGGATTCCATTTCCTGGGTCAGGGCCTGGCGCTCGGCCAGGTTGTAGGTGCCGTTGCCCGCTTCCACCGTCATGTCCCGCAGCCGCAGCAGTATGTCCTTCATGGCGTCGATCTGGGTTTCCTGCTGGCCCAGCCGGCTCTGTACCTGCACGGCATTTTTCTCGTACTGCGCGATGGCGCTGATTTCCTTGTCGATGCCCTGCAGCCGCACCGTGGCGAGCGGGTCGTCCGACGGTTTGAGAATGCGGTCACCGCTGCCCATCTGTTGCAGCAGTTTGCCGTAGTCGGCACCGCCCTGCTGCATGCTCTGCATCATGATCCGCTGAATTTGTCCTGTACTGACGCGCATGTCGCCTCCGTTAAATCATGTTGAGCAGGGTGTTGAACAGCTGGTCGGCGGTGCCGATCACCTTGGCATTGGCCTGGTAGTTCTGCACATAGCTCATCATGTTCATGGCTTCTTCATCCAGATTCACGCCGCTTACCCCGTCCCGCCGGGCCTGGGCCTCGGTGCGGATATTGCCGGCGGCAGCCGCGTCGGCCTGCCACTGGGCGCTGGTAATGGCCAAGTCCCCCACCAGACCGCGATACTGCTCGTAGCTGCCGTCCTCCAGCCCCAGCAGGGCCTGCAGGTTGTCGTTGTTGCCCGGCCCCGGGCTGGTGCTGCCGGACAACGCCAGCTGCTCGGGGGTAAAGCCGTCGCTGACCCTCAGGCTGCCGGCGCCATCGTCGGGGGTAAAGCTGAACAGCGGCGCACCGGGCTGACCGTTGAGATCCACCCCCTGGGCCAGCTGCTGGTTAATCTGGCTGGCCAGCCCTTCGGCCAGGGTGTCGAGTTCCTCCCGGGCCGGCTGCAACTGCTCGGCCCGGTGCAGCATCAGGCCGCCCAGGCTGCCGCCGATGTCGCCGTTAAGGGGATAGTCCTGGCCACTGAACCGCACCGACACTCGCGTATCGTCGCGGCTGATCTGCGCCGCCTGGTTGCCCAGCACCAGGGGCTGCCCCTGACTGAGGCTGACGTTGATGGTGCCGTCGGCTTGGCGGGAGGAGCGGATTTCCACCAGCCCCGACAGCTGACGCAGGGTCTCGTCGCGGCTGTCTTCCAGCACGCCGACGTTGCCGCCCCGGGCGCCCACCGCCTTGATTTTTTCGTTCAGCTCGGCCACTTGGGCCAGCAGGCTGTTGGCCTGGCTGTTGGAGGCGTCGAGCTGATCCAGCACCCGCCGCTCCTGGGCATCGAGCTGGGAGCTCAAATGATTGAAACGCTGGGCCAGGGCCTCGGCCGAGGCGATGATCTGCTGGCGCGGGGCCAGGCTCTGGGGCGTTTCCGCTGCCCCGTGCAGGGAGGCGAAAAACTGATTGAGCCCGGGCAGCAGACTGCTGTCTTTACTGCCCAGCACGGTTTCCATCTGCCCCAGGTAATCGCTCACCTGCCGGCGCTGGCCGGCCTCGGATTCGGCCCGCCACAGCTGGGCGGTAAGAAAGTCGTCGGCCACCCGGCGCAGGCCGGTCACCTGTACACCGCTGCCGCCCATCACCCCAAAGCCGGTCTGGCGGGCCGCCAGCTGCACTTCCTGGCGGCTGTAGCCGGGCACGTTCACGTTGGCCACGTTCTGGCTCATGGTGTTGAGCGCGGTCTGGGCCGCCAGCAGCCCCGACAGGCCATTGTTGATCATCGCCATTTCACATTATCCGTGTTTGGCCACCCGCAGCGGCTGGCTGAAGGCGGCAAGGGAAGTCTCATTGTTGCTAACGACCGCCCCGGCGGCACTCTTTAACGGCTGTCCCAGCTGGCTGACCATCAGCTCTCTGAGGCCGGTCTGTCCCTGAGAGGCCATGTTCATGGCGATCTGGCCGTCGTACCAGTCCCGCATCATCGCCTGCTGCGGGCCCGGCGCAAAAGGGCTGTCCGGATCCCGCAGGGCATCGGTGGCGGAACGCATGTTTTTCAGCACCATTTGCAGAAACATGGCTTCAAACTGCTCGGCGGCCTGCTCCAGGCCCTGCTGGGGAGACTGGCGCTTGATGTGCTCCAGCCCCTGCCAGTTCAGGTACTGGCTCTGCTCGGTTTTCATGACGTTTTCACTCTCCGTTACAACACCACCAGCTCGCCCTCAAGGGCGCCGGCTTCGTCCAGCGCCTGCAGGATCGACATCAGCGCATCCGGCTTGGCACCCAGGCTGTTGACCGCCTGCACGATTTCATTGAGTTCGGTGCCCTCGGGCCAGACAAACATCTTGCCCGGCTCCTGCTCCACCTTGAGATCCGACTCGGGCGTGACCGTGGTCTCCCCCTGGGCTAGGGCATTGGGCTGGCTGACATTAAAACGCTCGGTAATGGTCACCGTCAGATCGCCGTGGCTCACCGCCGCCGCCCGCACCCGCACGTTCTGCCCCACCACCACGGTGCCGGTGCGGCTGTTGAACACCACCTTGGGCCGTTTGGGCCCCGTTTCCACCCGAATGTCTTCCAGCATCGACATAAAGGTCACCCGCTGGCGGGCGTCGGACGGCGCCCTCACCTCAATGGCGCGGGGGCCGGTGGCCTGGGCCACATCGGGCCCGAACACCCGGTTGATGGCCAGCTCCACGTTGCGGGCGCTGCGGAAATTGGCCTCTTTCAGGTTCAGGGTCACCACCGGCTCGCTGACGAAGTTAGACGGTATCTCCTGCTCAATCAGCGCCCCGTTGGGAATGAGGCCGGCGGTCGGTACGTTGACGGTAATGGACGAGCCGCTGTTGCCCTCGGCCTTGAGTCCGCCCACCACCAGGTTGCCCTGGGCCACCGCATAGACCTGACCGTCCACCCCGCGCAGGGGGGTCAGCAGCAAGGTCCCGCCGCGCAGGCTCTTGGCGTCGCCGATGGAGGACACCGTCACGTCCAGGGTCTGGCCGCGCCCCGCCAATGCCGGCAGGGTGGCGTGCACCGACACCGCCGCCACGTTCTTGAGCCGGGGATCGGTGCCCTCTTCCAGCTGCACGCCAAACTGGCGCAGCATGCTGGTCATCGACTGGCCGGTGAACTTGACCTGGCTGCGATCGCCGGTGCCCGACAGCCCCACCACCAGGCCGTAGCCCACCAGCTGGTTGTCGCGAATGCCCTGCACGTCCACCACATCCAGCAGCGGTCGCTCACTGGACCGGGCCGGCGCCGACATAGCACCGAGCATCAGGCACAGCATGATCACAAACGAATATTTCATTCTCAGCTCCTAGAGAGGGAACCAGCTGCTGTTAAAGAAGCGCGATAGCCAGCCGGCCTGGTTGGTGTCGGCCAGGGCGCCGCGGCCGGCATAGGTGATGCGGGCATCGCCCAGGCGCTGGGACGGCACCCGGTTGTGGCTGTCGATATCATCCATGCGTACCAGCCCCTGCAGACGCACGTATTCATCGCCCTGATTCAGCCGGATCCATTTCTCCCCTTTGACCCTGAGCACGCCGTTGGGCAGCACTTCCGCCACCGTCACCGTGATCGAGCCGGACAGGGTATTTTGCTGGCTGGTGCTGGCCGAGCCGCTGAAGTCCCGGTCGGCACTGGCTTCGGCGGTCAGGTTGGTGCGCAGCTTGCGTCCCACCAGCGGTACCGGAATATCAATGCTGCTGCTCTTGTCGAGGCTGGTGTCCGCCTTCTTGCTGGACTGGGTGCGTTCCTGCAGCACCACCGTCAGCATGTCGCCCACGCGAAAGGCGCGCCTGTCCTGAAACAGGGCGATCATGGTGCGGTTGCTGAAGGCGCTGCCGTCCCGGGCCGGCGGCTGCACCGGCCCTTGGGCCAGGGTCGGCGCCCAATCGTCTTCCCCCGGCTCGGGCGGGATCAGCTCATAGGTGGTGCAGCCGCTCAGCATCAACAGTACGGCCGCCCAGGTGCCATGGCGTGTGTTCATCAGAGCGCCTGGCTTACAAACTTGAGCATCTGATCGGCTGCCGACACCACCTTGGCATTCATCTCGTAGGAGCGCTGGGTGGTGATCATGTCCACCATTTCCTCCACCACGTTGACGTTGGAGCCTTCCAGGGTTCCCTGCTTGAGGGTGCCCAGGGCATCGTCGCCGGCCTGCGCTTCCATCGGCTCGCCGGAGGCGCCGGTCTGGCGATACAGGTTTCCGCCCATGGCCTCAAGCCCGGCCGGGTTGGAAAAATTGGCCAGGGTGATCAGGCCCAGCTCCTGAGGCTCGGCCTGGCCCGCCAGGGTGGCGGTGACGATGCCGTTGGCGCCCACGGTGACATTGATGGCGTTTTCCGGAATCTCAATCTGGGGCACCAGCGGCAGGCCTTCGGCGTTGACCATCAGGCCGTCGGCATTGCGGTGAAACTGGCCGTTGCGGGTGTAGACCAGCTCGCCGTTGGGACGCTCAATCTGAAAGAAGCCCTGGCCGACAATGGCCATGTCCAGCTCCTGGCCGGTGTTCTGAAAATTGCCGGTGGTAAACACCTTCTGGGTGCCCACCACCTTGACGCCGTTGCCCATCTGAATACCGGTGGGGATCTGGTTCTGCTGATCCGCCGCCGCCCCGGGCTGACGCTGCACCTGGTAAAACAGATCTTCAAAGGCCACTCTGTCCCGCTTGAAACCCACGGTGTTGACGTTGGCCAGGTTGTTGGAAATGGCGGTCATGCGCGCGTCCTGCGCGCTGAGACCGGTTTTGCTTACCCACAAGGCTGCATGCATGGTTGTTTATCCTGTTGACTGTGTTGAATGACTGAGGGGTCAGCTGCCGCGGATCAGGCGAGCACCGGCCCGGGCCTGATCATCGGCGGTCTTCATGGCCCGCACCTGCAGCTCGAACTGCCGGCCCAGGGCCATGGTCTGCACCATCTCCTCCACCACGTTGACATTGGCCCCTTCCAGATAGCCCTGCTTGAGCACAATGTTCTCATCCATCGCCAGCGGCTCGGGCTGATCCGCGTAAAACAGCCCGTCGAGGCCCTTTTTCAGCTGGCCGTCCTCGGGCCGTACCAGCTTGATGCGGCCTCCCTCAATCTGGGCGCCGCCCCCGGGCGGGGTCAGGCTGACGGTGCCGTCGCTGCCAATTTCCAGCTGGCTGAATTCGGGCAAGACCAGGGCGCCGCCCTCGCCCACCACGGGGTGGCCATTAATGGTGAGCTCGCCTTCGGGGCTGACCAGCATGTTGCCGGCCCGGGTATAGGCTTCGTTCTCACCGCTTTGCACCGCGATAAAGCCGTCGCCCTGAATGGCGATGTCCAGATCGCGGCCGGTTTGCTGCAAGGGCCCGGCGGCCAGGTTGGTGCCGGCGGGCAGGCTCTGGGCCAGGGCCCGGGTGTGCAGGCCGTCTCCCTCAAGGAAGCGGGCCGAGGCCTGCTCGTAGTCGGCGCGAAACCCTTGAGTGTTGGCGTTGGCCAAGTTGTTGGCGCGGATCCCTTGAGCCATCATGGCGTGCTGGGCCCCGGACATGGCGGTATAAAGCAAACGATCCATTCAGCGGCCTCAGAAGGAGTTGAACAGCACCTGCGTCATCTTGTCGGCGGCGCTGATGCTTTTGGAGTTGGCCTGATAGTTGCGCTGGGCGGTCATCAGGTTGACCAGCTCGCCGGTCAGTTCGACGTTGGAGCCTTCATAGGCGCCGGCGGTCAGGCTGCCCAGGGTGCCGGTGCCCGGCTCACCCAGCACCGGGGCGCCCGAGGCAAAGCTCTGGTACCAGCTGGTGTTGTCGCCCTGGCGCAGGCCGTTGGGGTTGGCGAAGTCGGCCATCACCACCTTGCCCTTGAGCTGATCCTGGCCGTTGGTGAACACCGCATACATGTCGCCGTTGGACTCAAAGCGCAGGCCCGCCAGCTCCCCGGCGGTATAACCGTCGGGCTGGTTGCGGGACACGCTGAACTCACCGGCGTACTGGGTGGAGCCGGCCAGGTTCAGGGTAATGTTCAGGGGATCGGCGGCGGCCAGCGGGTGGGTCAGGTTCACGGTCGTGGCCGAGGTCAGCTTGCCGGCGGTGTCAAAGGTCATGGTCTGGGGCGCGCCCATGGCAGCGCCATCCATCTGGCGATGCACCTGCCAGCTGTTGTCGGCGGTCTTGACGAAGTACTGGGTCAGCACATGACGGGTGCCGAGCGAGTCGAACACCTCGATGGACTGGGAAAAGTTGTAACTGCCGGCATCCGCCGGATCAAAGGGGGTGACCGCCGGGTCTATGGTCTGGGCATCCGCCTTGAGGTTGGCGGTAAAGGCCAGGTTGGTGCTGGCCTGGGCCGGCAGGCCGGCGCCGTCCACCTGCAGATCCTCGATCACCCCCTGCTGCAACTGGCCCGCTTCATTGGTCATGTAGCCCTGCAGGCGCATGCCGTTGCCGCTGACGATGTAGTTGTCGGCGTCCCGGTTGAAGGTGCCGGCCCGGGTAAAGGCGGTCTGGCCGTTCAGGCTGGTCATGAAAAAGCCATTGCCGGAAATGGCCAGATCCAGGGCCCGGCCGGTGTTGACCACGTCGCCGTCCCGCTCGAAGTTCTGGGACACGTTATTGACTTCCACCCCGCCCGGCTGACCGCCGCCGTACACGGCGGCAAACTCCGCCCGGGCGCTCTTGAAGCCGGCGGTGGACACGTTGGCGATGTTGTGGCTGATCACCCCCAGCGACTGGCTGGTGGCCCGCAGGCCGCTCAGGCCGATACTCATGGACATAACTGACTTCCTTCCGTTAGGACTGACCGAACTCGGTCACCTTGAACAATGACATCTGGCCGACTCCGGCCAGTCCCAGCATGATGTCGCCGCCCCCGGCGGGCAGGCTGACCTTTTCCACGGTGCGCTCCAGATAGGGTGACAAGGACAGACGGCTGCCCTCCCGGGTGGCGGTGACCCTGAACTCGTAGTCACCGGGCGGCAGCTCGGCCAGCGCAAACGTCTGCTCGCCGGTGGGCGAATGCCATTCCTGCTGGTGCACCCGCTTGCCCTGCTGGTCGTACACCTCCAGAGAGAGCTGCCCGGTGCCCGCCGGCACCGGTATGGTGCCGCTCAGACGTTCGGGTTCGCTCAGGCTGATGGACTGCACCGGCACCGTGACCTTTTTGCCCATCAGCGAGGTGCTGCCCAGCACCTGCAGGGTGTCGAGCAGGGTGGCCTGCTGCTGACCCTGCACCTTCATCTGCTCGATGCCTTCCACCATGCTGAACTGGGCCAGCTGGGTTACGTACTGGGTGCCGTCCAGAGGATTGAGGGGATCCTGATTGTTGATCTGGGCCACCATCATCTGCAGAAACTCGCTGCGCAGGCTGCTCACCTCCCCCGCCGGTGCAATGGCGTTCTTCTGGCCGGCGCCGGCATTGTCCAACCCGTTGATACTTGCCAGTGCCATGATTAACGCTGCCCCAGGTTGAGCAGCCCCTGCTGCATGCTGTTGACCCGACCAATCACTTCCACCGCCGACTCGAAACTGCGCGAGGCGGACATCATGTCGGCCATTTCTTCCATCACATTGACCCCGGCGTAATAGACATGGCCGTCGGCGTTGGCCAGGGGATGATCCGGCTGATAGCGCTGCTCGGGCTGGCGATCCGAGGGCAGCACCCCGGCGATATTGACCCTGGCACCGGCCAGCTCGCCGGCTTGGGTTTGCTGGTAGAGGGTGGCGAACACCGGCTTGATGGCCCGGTAGGCCTCGTCTTCACTGGCGGCCACCGAGCCGGCGTTGGCCAGGTTGGAGGCCACCGTGTTCATGCGGCTGGTCTGCGCCTGCAGGGCGCTGGCCGCGATGTCATACACTCCGCGAAACGACATAATCAACGTCCTTCTATGGCCTGTTGCAGGCCGCGTAACTTGAGGTTCAGAAAGGTCAGGCTGGTCTGAAAATCCATGGCGTTTTCGGCAAAGGCGGTCTGCTCCACCGACAGCTCCACGGTGTTGCCGTCCCGGGACGGCTGGTAGGGCACCCGGTACAGGCTCTCGGCCGCCATGCCCGGCCGCTCCGCCCCCCGGCGCAGGGCGTTTTCGGTGTGCTGCAAGACCGCCTTGTAGTCGATATCCCGGGCCTGGTAGCCGGGGGTATCCACATTGGCCAGATTGCCGGCCAGTAATTGCGTTCTGTCCATCCTGAGGGATAATGCATACGGATGAACGCCCAGCGCCTTGTCGAACCCCAGTGCCATTTGCTGTACCTTTCCAGTTGCTCACATTGGTTCCGCATCGACCTACAAGATTTGTGCCATCAATTAAATGCCAATATTTTCATATATTTACATATTAACTTCCGCCCTTTACCGGCGTCTTCGGGAAGGTCACCTTCCCCCCGGAAAACGGACCTGGCTGCTGTTGCTGGTTGCTTCCTGTTCCGTGCAGGCCGAGCTGGCCGATGAGCTGACCCGCGCCGCCGGGCAACGGCTGGCCGCCCACGCCGGCGAGCAGGACTGGCTGCCCTACCAGGCCGAGTTCAGTCCCTGGCTGCCCGCCGGTGCGTCCCGCCTGCCCCCGTGCACGGTGCCGCTGCGCTTTGAACCGGCCCAGGCCGATGGCGAGCCCTGGGGCCGAGTGCCCTATCTTGTTCATTGCCCGGATCAGCCGGGCTGGACCAGCCGCGCCCGGGTAGAAGTCAAGGTGCGCATGCCGGTGTGGGTGGCCGCCGAGCGCCTGCGCCGGGAGCAGGAAATAACGCCGTCCTCGGTGCGGCTGGAAAGCCTGAGCCTGGAGCGGTTGCACCGGGGCTTTATCAGCGGCCAGCGGCCGCCGCAGCAACGACTGCTGCGGGATCTGCCGGCGGGCGAGCCGTTGTATCCGGCGCTGCTGGCGCCGCTGTGGCTGGTAAAGAAAAAGGAACTGGTGGTGATCGAGGCGGTGGGGGACGGCTTTGCCATCACCACCAAGGGCACCGCCCTGGGCAATGGCAGCCTGGGCGAGCTGGTGCGGGTGCGCAATGCGGACTCGGGCAAGGTGATCCAGGCCCGGGTGGTGGCGGAAAACCGGGTGCAAAGCCTGCGTTAAAGATGCCGGCAACGCCGGTCGTTATTCACAGACAGCTGCAAACACAATGGATACTCAGATGAAAATCAGCCCTCACCGCACCACCCCGCTGACCCTGGTTTCCAGCCAGGAAAAACCCCGGGGCCCGCTCACCCAGTCCGGGGCCGCCGGCCAGCCGGGCCAGACCGAGCTCAGCCCGGAGCTGGGCATGGTGCAACAGGCCCGGGAAAGCCTGAAGGCCATGCCCGAGGTCGACATGGACAAGGTCGCCCGGCTGCGCCAGGCCATCGCCAATGACGAACTGCCGCTGGATCTGGAGGCGCTGTCCCGGGCCATCGTGGAGCTGCATCGGCGATGAGCAGGGCTCTTCTCAGGCAACTCTGGCAAACGCTGCAACAGGAGCGCCAGGGGTATGAACACCTGCACCGGCTGCTGCAACATCAGGCCCGGCTGCTGACCGGCCAGGATCATCAGGGCCTGCTCAGCCACAACCCGCAACAAACCACACTCACCGGGCAGCTGGCCGAACTCGCCGCCCGCCGTGACACCCTGCTGGCCGAGCTGGGCGTCGCCTCGCCCGAGCAGCTCTGCCACAAGCTGCCCGCCCCCCTGTCCGGCCAGCTCGGCGAACTCTGGCAGGCGTTGCTGCAACAGGCGCGCCTGTGCCGGGCCCTGAACGACGGCAACGGCCGGCTGCTGGCCAGCCAGAAGGAGTGGCTGGAGCACCGCCTGGGCGTTACCGACGCGGTGTATCAGCCGGCCTGACCCCAAAGGCCGTCTCTCCGGGCTTGACCCGGAGTCGATACAGGGAGCTCTGCCACCGTAACCGGGATCCGCAGAAAAATACCGGCTCAAAGGCCGGTATGACCAGGCGACGGTCGATATATGCCGCTTTAAACATGGCGTACGGTTCGACAACACCATTCCAGCTGAGCTTCCCATTCCCGCCGCTGGGCATCGCGGCGGGCGGTGTCTGCCCGGCGCTGCTCCAGCAGCTCCAGCCCCTTTACCTTGCCCGCCTGCTGGCGGCTGAGCCGCTGCAACCGTTCGCTGTCCTGCTGTGCCGCCGCCAGCTGACGACGGTGGCCGTCAATCACCGTATTCAGCTGCTGGCGGATCAGCCCCTGATTCAACAGGCTGACCGGGCTGGCCGCCGCCGGCACGCCGGCAAGGCCACGTCTGGCCTGCTCCAGGGCCTGATGTTGCTGCTGCAGTTTTTCGGCCCGTTCATTCAATTTGTCGCGCTGTTGAATGAGGCCGTGCAGTTGTTCACGCTGCTGATTAATCAGATGGTTGCGCACGAGTGTCTCCGGTCAGTTCGGCCAGCTGCTGTAACGTCTCTGCCAGGCTCACCGGCTCCAGCTCGCCCTGCTGCAAAAAGGCGGCCAGGGCCGGGTAGCGGGCAATGGCCTCGTCGGTTTCCTGACTTTTACCGCTCTGAATGCCCCCCAGGGGCAGCAGCTCCCGCACCTGCTGGTAGAGGCCGAACCAGCGTTTGCACTGCACCGCCCGGGCCAGGTGATCGGGGCCGGCCACCTTGCTCATCACCCGGCTGATGGAAGCGCCGATATCGATGGCCGGATAGTGGCCCTGCTCCGCCAGCTGCCGGCTGAGCACCACATGGCCATCGAGGATGGCCCGGGCCGCATCGGCCACCGGATCCTGCTGATCGTCCCCTTCCGCCAGCACGGTGTAAAAGGCGGTGAGGCTGCCCGCCGGCTGCTCGCCGTTGCCGGCCCGCTCCACCAGCCCGGTCAGGGCACTGAAGGCGGACGGCGGATAGCCCCGGGCCACCGGCGGCTCGCCCACTGCCAGGCCGATTTCCCGCCGGGCCTGCACGTAACGGGTGAGCGAGTCCATCAGCAGCAGCACGTCCTGGCCCTGATCGCGAAAATGCTCCGCCACCCGGTGACAGCTTTCCGCCGCCCGCACCCGCATCAGCGGGCTCTGATCCGCGGGGGCGGCGATCACCACCGACCGGGCCCGGCCCTGCGCGCCCAGGCAGTCGTCGATGAATTCCCGCACTTCCCGGCCCCGCTCGCCAATCAGCCCCACCACCACCACGTCGGCCCGAGTGTAGCGGGCCATCATGCCGAGCAGCACGCTCTTGCCCACGCCGGGGCCGGCAAAGAGCCCCAGCCGCTGCCCCTTGCCGGGGGTCAGCAGGCCATTGATGGCGCGCACCCCCACGTCCAATGGTTCGCTCACCCGGCGGCGCAACAGCGGATTGGGCGCCGCGCACTGCCAGGGCACCGGCTGGCCCTGGGCCGGCGGCCGGCCATCGAGCGGGCGCAACAGGCCGTCGACGATGCGCCCCAGCAGCGCCGCTGACACCGCCAGCCGATCCTCGCCGGCCAGCGGTCGCACCCGGGCGCCGGTATAGAGGCCCGAAGCCGACGTCAGCGGCAGTAACAGCGCCTGCTCCCGATCCAGGGCCACCACTTCCGCTTCCAGCTCACCGCCGCCGTCGGTGTCGATGCAACAGCGCTGGCCCAGCACCAACCGGCAGCCGGACACTTCCAGCAGGTTGCCGGTGACCCTGAGCAGCCGGCCGTAGACCTGGCCGATATCCAGCTCCTCGCTGAGCGCGGCCCGGGCCAGCTGCAACCGGTGCTCAAGCAGGCTCATCAGCGCCATCCAGGCTTTGGGCCACCCGCGCCATGCCCTTTTGCAGGCGCTCCTCGGTCAGGGCTTCCAGGGTCAGGGTTTCGGTCTCGATGCGGCAGTCCCCCGGCGCCAATGCCGCATCCTCATGCAGCGCCCAGCCCTGGCACTCGGTAATGCCTATCTCCCTCAGCCGGGCGCAATCATCGGGATTGACGAACAGCTGCAGTTCCTGGGTGCGGGCATCGATGCCGGCCAGGGCTTCTTCGACAATGGCCAGCACCTGCTGCGGATTCAGGGTCAGCTCGGTGCGGATCACCCGACGGGCCACCTGCTCCACCAGTTCGCACAGTTGCTCCCGCTGCTGGCGCAGGGCCGACAGCGACAGCTGCTGCCACTGCTGCTCGGCGCCGCTCTGCCACTGGCGCAGCTCCTCGGCCAGGCTGTGCTGCAGCTCCCGCAACTGGGCCAGTCCCTGTTGGCGGCCCTGCTCGGTGCCCTGCTCCAGCCCCAGCCGGAGCCCTTCCTGGCGGCCGCGTTCAAGGCCGGCGGCATGGCCCTGTCCAAACCCCTCTTCATAACCCTGCTCCAGCCCCTGGCTGTAGGCGGCGGGCTCTTCTTGCTCAGTCGCCTCATGCCGCGAAGGTTCGCCGTACAGGGGCGGAAAGCGGTAGCGGCGGTAGGCCAGCGCGCCCTTGGTGTGTCGTGTCACTAGCTCACCACCTGCTCTTCATAGAGCTGGAACTCCAGCTCGCCCTGTTCGACCAGCTCGCGCACCAGGTTCATCACCTCCTGACGGGCGTTTTCGACCCGGCTCACGGCCACGGCGCCCTGGCGCAGCATGTCCTGCTCCATCTGCTGGGCCATGCGCCGGGGCATGGCTTCCAGCAACACCCGGCGTACCGGACTTTCGGCGCCCTTGAGCGCCAGCCCCAGCACCTCCAGCGGCAGATCCTGCACAATGCGCTGCAGGGTTTCCGGGGTCTGCCGGGCCAGGCTGGTAAAGTCGTACATGTTGCGCTCGATGTCACTGGCCTTGTCGGCGTTGTGCAGCTTGATGGACTCCATCAGCTGGCCGCGGTTGCCCTGGTAACGGTTGACGATGTCCGCCACCTGGCGCACCCCGTCGACCCGGGCACCGGCATTGTGGGCCACGAATTCCATGCAGCGGGTCAGCGCCGCCTTGAGCTCCACCACCACGAACTCGCTCACCTCGTTGAGGTTCGCCACCCGCAGCAGCAGCTCGTCGTGGCTGTCCGCCGGCAGCAGGGAGAGCACGGCGGCGGCGGAGTCGGCGGGCAGAAACGCCAGGATCACCGCCTGCATCTGGGGGTGCTCCTGCTGCAGAAAACGCGCCAGCAGCTCGGGCTGCACCCATTGCAGGCGCTGGATTTCCCGGCGCACCACGTCGCCGTACATGGAGTCCAGCAGGCCTCGGGCCAGTTTTTCGCCCAGCGCCAGATCCAGGGTGCGCTCCAGGTATTCCCGAGACGCGGAGTTGATGCCGCTCTGCTGGCGGTAGAGATCAAAAAACTCCTGCAAGGTGCCCCGGGCCGACTCGGCGGAGACGCCCGAGAGCCGCGCCATGGCGGTGGTCACCTTGTTGACCTCGTCCCGGTCGAGGCGCTGCAGCACCCGCGCCGCGGCGTTCTCGCCCATGCTCAGCAACAGCACGGCGGCCTTTTCGGTTTCTTTCAGACTCAGGCCCGCGGCCTGTTCGGTCAGTTGCTCAGTCATTGTCTTTTATCCAGTGCTTGATGACTTCCGCCACCCTGTCGGTTTCCCGTTCCGCCAGCAGTTGCAGGTGGGTCACCTGCACCGTCAGCTCGCTGCCCGGCGGCGGCAGCTGCCACTCGCGCTCGTCCGCCTGCCAGGGCAGCGTGGTGTGGGGGCCGGCCCGTTCACTGGTGCCGGTGTTGCCCGCCAGCCGCGCCGTGCCGGCATCCATGTCGGTGGCCGCCGGCAGGGTCGACTGCAGTTCCCGCAGGGCCGCCGCCTTCTGGTTGGTACCCAAATGACGCACCAGCGGACGCACCCCCAGCAGCAGCACCGCCAGCACCATAAAGGCGCCCAGCAGGTAGCGGGCATAGGTCTGGATCTCCGGCTGCTGCCACCAGGCCAGCGGTTCCGGAAACTCGCTCAGCACCGCCTGAGGGGCGAAGTCAAAGCTCGACAGGGCAAAACGGTCACCCCGGGCCGGGCTGAACCCCACGGCGCCCTGCACCATTTGCCCCAGCTGTTCGAGCTGTCCCTGATCCCAGCCTCCTTCTGGCGCCGCCCCCTTGTTGAGCAGCACCGACACGCTCAACTGCTTGATGCGGCCGCTCTGGTAGCGGGTATGCACCACCGAGCGGCCGCTGTCGAACTGGCGCTGGTATTCCCGCTGCTCACGCCGGCTTTGGTTGTCCTTGCTCTCGGCTTCGTCACCCTCGGCATCCCCCCGGGGCGGGGTATTGGACAGCGCCCCGGGAATGCCCAGCCCCAGGCTGTTCTGGGTCCGGTTTTCACTGCCGGTTTCACTGAGCAGCACCGGGGTCTGATCCAGGCTCTCCCGGGTTTCCTCCACCGCGTTGAAGTCGAGATCCGCGGTCACCTGCACGCGAAAGTTGCTGGCGCCCAGCACCGGGTAGAGCATGTCCCGGGCCCGCTGGGCCAGTTGCTGCTCCAGCTGGCGGCTGTATTCCACCTGGCGCAGGCTGAGCCCCCGACTCTGGCCGTTGATGGCCAGCTCGTCACTGAGCAGCTGGCCGCTCTGATCAATCACCGACACCTTTTGCCGGGTCATACCCGGCACACTGCCGGACACCAGATTGACGATGCCCTCCACCTGGGCCGGATCCGGCTGGTGGCCGGGCACCACGTCCAGCATCACCGAGGCGGTGGGCACCTGCTCGGCCCGGCCGATAAACAGGGTACGCTCGGGCATGGCCAGGTGAACCCGGGCCTGACGCACCCAGTCCAGGGCCATGATGGTCCGCGCCAGTTCCCCTTCCAGGGCGTGGCGGTAGCGGCGGGTTTCCATAAACTGGCTGGTGCCGAACCCGGTACCTTGCGCCAACTCATCCATGCCCGCGGGCAGCATCGCCTTGACCCCCTGGGACGCCAGCCGCATGCGCACCGGCCCCAGCTGGCTTTCTTCCACCAGGATCTGGCCGCTGTGGCTGTCCAGCCGAAAGGGGATCTGATCCTGCTCCAGCACCTCGACGATGCGCGCCTGGTCATACAGCTCCTGCTTGCCGTACAGGGGCACGAAACTGCGCCCGGCCTGCCACAACAAGGCCACCACAACGGCGGCGATAAGCAGCGCCAGCCCTCCCAGCAGCAGGACCTGGCGATGATGGGCCGACAGCCCCTGCCAGCGCGCCTGAGCCTTGCCAAACCCCGCCTTCAGCGGCTGGCCGGCGGCCAGCAATGTGCTTGCTTGTGCCATGAATGCTCCTTACAGCGGCATGCGCATGATGTCGTCAAACGCGGTCATCAGCTTGTTGCGCACCTGTACCAGGGTGGAAAAACTCAGGCCCGCCTTCTGGCTGGCCAGCATGGCGCCCACCAGATCCTCGCTGGCGCCGGTTTCCACCGCCGTCATCAGGCCGGAGGCCTGTACCTGCTCGTGGTTGATGGCCCGCACCGTGGTTTTCATCAGCTCGCCAAAGGAGCCCGGCTCCGCCGACGGAGTAATGGCGGTGCCGCCCTGGGCCTGTTGCTGCAACTGGCTGAGACGCACCAGCATGGCCTGCTGGGCACTTTCGGGGGAAATGGTCATGGTCAGGCTCCTGTGGCGCGGTCGATGTCAATGCCCTGCTCACGCATGGCGGCCAGCTTGTAGCGCAGTGCCCGGGTGGTCAGCCCCAGGGCTTCGGCGGTACGGGAACGGTGGCCGCTGTGCCGGCGCAGCACCTGCAATACGTAGTCGAATTCGGCGCGCTGACGGCTGGCCTGCAGCCCTTCGGCAGCGGGCTCCGCCGCCGGCTGACTCAGGGTGATCAGGCTGTTGGCCGGGCGGGCGGCGCCGGGCAGCATCAGATCGGCCACGTCAATAATGGCGCTGCGGGCCAGGATCAGCGCTCGCTGAATGACGTTTTCCAGCTCGCGAATGTTGCCCGGCCAGGGATGGCCCAGCAGGGCGCGCTCGGCGTCGGCACTGAAGCGGAACGACTCGCCCTCGCCGTATTTGTGCAGAAAATGCCGGGCCAGGGGCATGATGTCTTCGACCCGCTCGCGCAGCGGCGGCCAGCCCAGGGGCAGCACGTCCAGGCGGTAGAACAGATCTTCGCGGAATTCCCCGGCACTCACCGCCTCGCGCAGATCCTTGTTGCTCGCCGCCACGATGCGCACATTCAGCCGCACCTTCTGGTGGCTGCCCAGGCGCTCCACTTCCCTTTCCTGCAGCACCCGCAGCAGCTTGGCCTGCAGCCCCAGGGGCATTTCGGCAATTTCATCCAGCAGAAGGGTGCCGCCGTTGGCCAGCTCAAACTTGCCCGCCTGGGCCTGGGCCGCGCCGGTGTAGGCGCCCTTGCTGTAACCGAACAGCACCGCCTCCAGCATGCTTTCGGGAATGGCGGCACAGTTGACCGCCACAAAGGGGCCGTCACGGCGGTCGGACACCTGGTGAATGTAGCGGGCCAGGCACTCCTTGCCGGTACCGGACTCGCCGCCGATCAGCACCGCTGCCGGGGTTTGCGCCGCCCGGTAGGCCAGCTGCAGCACCTGCAGGCCGGCCCGAGAGCGTACCACCATGTCGCCGGTGCTGTGGCGCAGCGCCAGGCTCTGGCCCAGCACCCGCAGCAGCTGGCTGGGCTGAAACGGCTTGAGCACATAGTCGCTGGCGCCGGCGCGCAGGGCCTCGCCGGCCAGGGCGCTTTCTCCGTGTTCCACCATGGCCAGGATCACCGCCTGGGGAAAGCGGCTCACCAGGGTCTGAATGTGCCCGGCAAAACCGGGGCCGGTGTCGCTGTCCACCAGGATCACGCCCGGTTTGTGCTCACTGCGGGACAGCACCGTCATGGGCTCGATACGGTAACCTTCGGCCAGCAGGGCCCCGTGACAGACATCGGACAGGCCGCCCGTTGAAATCAGCCACAGCAAAGAAGAAGACTGAGTCCCCATGTTCATGATGCTTGCTCCGCCTTGATAAGAGAAATAACGACGCGCCGGTTCTGGTAACGGCCGGCGGGGGTGGAGTTGTCGGTTGCAGGATAGGCTTCACCAAAGGCGCGAATGGCCATCGGCAGCGCAGGATGGAAGCGGCGCAGCTCATCGGCCACGCGCTCGGCCCGTTGCCGGGAGATCTCAAGGTTCAGGGCCTCGTCGCCGCGGTTGTCGGTATGGGATTCCAGCAGCAGGGACGCCGGTTTGCGCTCACCGATATGGGCGGCCAGGGCCGCCAGTTGCCGGCGCTGCTCCGGGCTCAGCGCCCGGGTGCCACTCTGAAAGTGCAGGGTCAGACGCTCGCCGTTAAAGGCGCGATCCACACCGCCCTCGCCCCGGCACAGCCGAAAGTCGTTGTGGGCCTGCTGAAAATGAATGCCGGAGATCACCAGCCGGTGGGGGTTGCCCGGTGCGGAAATGGCCAGCCAGCGGCCGTCGGCCAGGGCATGGAGCGCCTCGGGAATGTGCTGGTCAAAACGCAGTTGCTGGCGCTGCCAGTGGCTTTGAGCCAGGGGCTGCTCGGTCGCCGGCTGCCAGGGGGCCGACACCACCGACAGGGTGGTCTGACCGCCCTGTATGCCCCGGGCGTGCCAGTTCACTTCCAGCACCGGGGGTGCTTTACCGTTGGCGCTGAAACGGGCGGTGGCCACCTGCTCGATAGCATGTTCCAGCACACAACGGGAGGCCGTGCGTTCGGCGCGCCAGGCAGCCTGATCCAGATCGGTCGCGTAATCGGCGACGACCCCGGGGCTGCCCAGCAACACACCAAGGCAGGCCATGCCTTTCAGTGTTGCAAGGTTGTTCATGTTGCTTCTTGTCATTTACTGCCGGCACAAAGTACCGGCCCGGCACCAGGCCAGGATGTGAAGTAACGCTGAGAAAGGTTTTACAGGTGGCGAAACGCCGGAAGGTAACCTGCCTTGGCGGCCCCGCTATCCTAGGAACATGGTTCCCTTAGACCGGAAGCTTTGCGTCCTGCGCTTTCACGCAGTTTGCCCTTGTCATCAGCAATCGTATTTCTGTGCGTCAATATTTGACTAAAAAAACAAGGACTTTGCAACCCTGTCCTTGATTTTATTGGGGGTATTGGCCTCAGGAAACCGGGCTTCCCCGGGGCCGGCCTCCTCAGCCCAGGGTGCCGACCACGTCAATCTGAATGTGCTCGGGCACCTCGTTGTAGGACAGCACCTTGAGGCCTTTGGCGAACACGGCGCCGTAACGGGCCAGCAGCGGACGCAACTGGGGCATCACCAGCAGCACCGCCGGCACGCCCTGCTCCTGCAGGGTTTCGGCCACCGCCGGCATTTTCTGCTGCAGCTGGGACAGCAAATTGGGCTCGACCGGAAAGCTGTCGATGCTGGTTTTGGCATTCTGCTGCTGGGCCTGGCCCAGGGCACCGAGCAGGGTCTGCTCCAGGGTGTCGGCCAGGGTAAAGGCACTCAACACGCCGCGTTCTCCCATGATCTGGCGGACAATGACCCGCTTCAGAGCACAACGTACATCCGCCGCCAACAGCACGGGATCCTTGGTGATCTCGGCCCCTTCCACCAGGGCGGTGGCGATGGTGACCACGTCCGCCAGACTAACCTGCTCCTTCAACAGGTAGCGGAACACCCTGAGCAGCAGCACCGGCGGCACCGCCTCGGCCAGCAGCTCGGCGAGCTTGGGCGCCTGCTGCTGCAGCCGCTCCTGCCAGCGGCTCACGTCATCCAGCACCAGCAGCTCCGGCAGGTGCTCGCGCATCAGCTTGCTGACGTGGGTGGCCACCACGCTGGCGGAGTCCACCACCGCATAGCCGTAGTTCAGCGCCTTGGCCTTGTTGCCCGGCTCGATCCACACCGCCGGCATGCCGTAGGCGGGATCCTGGGTCAGCTCGCCGTCCACCTCGCCGTAGGTCTCCCCCTTGTTGATGGCCAGCATACGCTCGCCGTCGGCGCTGCCACTGGCCATCACCACCCCGGCCAGCTTGATGCGGTACTCCTGGGGCGACAGTTGCAGGTTGTCGCGCACCCGCACCTCGGGCAGCAGAAAGCCGGCCTGCTCCGACAGGCTCTTGCGCACCCCGCGAATACGGCCCAGCAGGGGCGCGCCCTGCTCCTCATTCACCAGGTTGACCAGCCGGTAGCCCAGCTCCAGGGTCAGCAGATCCACCGCAGGCAGATCCTGCCAGCCGAGCGCGGTATCCTGCTCCCGGGCCAGCAGGGTCTCGGCCTGCTCCAGGGGATCGGCCTGAGTGGCCCGGGACTGCTGCAGACGCCAGGCCACGTAGCCCAGTACGGCGGCAAACAGCAGAAACACCAGGGTCGGCATGCCGGGCACCAGCCCCAGGATCAGCATGACGGCGGCGCCGGTCCATACCACCTTGGGCGACGCCAGCAGTTGCTGGCCCACCTGGGACGACATGTCACTGTCGTCGTTGACCCGGGTCACGATAATGGCGGCGGCGGTGGCCAGCAGCAGCGAGGGGATCTGGGCCACCAGGCCGTCCCCTATGGTCAGCAGGGCAAAGCGCTGGAAGGCCTCGGCGGCGCTCAGTTGATACTGGAACATGCCGATCATGAAGCCGCCCAGCAGGTTGATGAACAGGATCAGCAGGCCGGCGATGGCATCCCCGCGCACGAACTTGGAAGCCCCGTCCATGGAGCCGTAGAAGTCGGCTTCCCGGGCCACTTCCTGCCGGCGGTGGCGGGCCTGCTCCTGATCGATGGCGCCGGCGTTAAGGTCGGCGTCAATGGCCATCTGCTTGCCCGGCAGGGCGTCCAGGGTAAAGCGCGCCGCCACTTCCGATATCCGCTCGCCGCCCTTGGTGATCACCACAAAGTTGATGATCATCAGGATCACGAACACCACCATGCCCACCACGTAGTTGCCGCCGATCACCACCTCGCCAAAGGCTTCAATCACCTTGCCCGCCGCTCCCGCCCCCTCGTGGCCGCTGAGCAGCACCACCCGGGTCGAGGCCACGTTGAGGGTCAGCCGCATCAGGGTGGCCACCAGCAGCACGGTGGGAAACACCGAAAAGTCCAGGGGCCGGCGGGCCGACACCGCCACCAGCAGCACCAGGATCGCCAGCACGATATTGAAGGTAAAAAGCGCGTCCAGCAGCCAGGGCGGCAGCGGCAATATCACCATGGCGAGCACGGCGATCAGCAGCAGGGGCACGGCCATATAGGGGCGATCAAGGCCTTTCCAGTTCACACTTCACCTCTCAATGTTGGTATTTCTCGGGAATACGGAACTCGGGCAGGGTACCGGGACGGCGCCCTCTGCCCTCGCGCCAGGCTTTCAGCTGCAGCACATGGGTCAGCACATAGGCCACGGCGCTGTACAGGCCCGCCGGCACCTGCTGATCCACCCGGGTGGAGTAATACAGGGCCCGGGTCAGGGGCGGCAGGCTGATGATGTCGAGGTCGTACAGCCGGGCCAGCTCGCGAATGCGCGTGGCCAGGGCGTCGCTGCCCTTGGCGATGACAAAGGGCGCCTCGGCGCGCTTAGGATCGTACTTGAGCGCCACCGCGTAGTGAGTGGGGTTGACGATCACCACATCGGCCTCCGGCACCCGCTGCTCGATGCGGCCACTGGCCATCTGAAACTGAATCTGGCGAATGCGCTGCTTGATCTCCGGCCGGCCCTCGGTGTTTTTCTGCTCTTCCTTCACTTCCTGCTTGGTCATTTTCAGTTTCTGGGTCATGGACCACTGCTGAAAAGGCACGTCGATAATGGCAATCAGCGCCAGTGCCACACACAGCGCCAGCACCGCCAGCACCAGCAGCCCCAGCCCCTGGCCAAAGCCGGTTTCCAGCGGCATGCGGCCGAGAAACACCAGCCGCTGCCACTGGCTGACCAAGAGCACCGCCAGCGTGCCCCCCAGCAGGCTGACCTTGAGCATGGACTTGAACAGCTCCACCAGCGTCTGCTTGGAGAACATGCGCTTGAGCCCGGACAGCGGATTGAGCCGGCTCAGCTTGGGCTGCAGGCTATCCCAGGAAAACAGCAGGCCGCCGGGCACCAGCCCCGACAGCACCAGCAGCACCGAGATGGTGAGAAACACCGGCAGCAAGGCCCACAGAGTCGCCATCAGCGCCTGCTCCAGCAGCTCCAGCATGCGTGCCGGCTCTTGCGTGGCCGCCGCCGGCAGCTCCATCGCCAGGGTAAACAGCCGGCGGAAAAACGCCCCCAGCGCCGCGGTCTGCCACCACAGCACCAGGCCGCCGAGCAGCAACAGCACCAGGGTGTTGAGATCCTTGGAACGGGCCACCTGGCCTTCGCGCCGAGCCTTGCGCTTGCGCTGCTCCGTGGGCTGTTCGCTTTTGTCCTGAGAGGAGTCCGGCCCGGCCATTTACGAACTCCACTGACGCATGAGATCAAACACGTCCTGACTGAATTCCAGGTAGCGCTGGGGAAGGTTGGCCAGCATCAGCAACAAGGACACCAGCCCCAGCATCATGGTCATGGGAAAGCCCAGGGCGAAAATATTGAGCGAGGGGGCGCTGCGGTTCATGACGCCAAAGGTGATATTGACCAGCAGCATGGCGATCACCGCCGGCAAGGCCAGCAGCAGGGCGGCGCCGAACATCCAGCCGGCAAGGTGAATCAATACAGAAAGATCCAGCTCATACAGGCTGTGCCCCACCGGCCAGCGGCGAAAGCTCTCCACAATCACGTCCAATGCCAGCAGATGGCCGTTCCAGGCCAGGAACAGCAGCGCCACAAAAATCCACAGCAACTGGCCCAGCAGCGGCGCCGAGCCGCCATTGACCGGATCGTTCATCACCGCCATGGCCAGGCCCATCTGCATCGATAATATCTGGCCAGCCATGGTCACCACGGTAAACAGCAGCTGCAGCATCAGCGCCAGCAGGGCGCCGAACAGCAACTGCTCCAGGGTGATCACCAGGGTGGCAAAGGAAAAGGGGTCAATTTCCGGCCCCTTTGGCAGCAGCGGCATCAGCACCATGGCCAGGGCAAAGGCCAGCAGCAAGCGGATTTGCGGGCTCAGATGACCATCGCCGAACAGCGGTAACACCCAGAAAAACGCCGCCAGCCGGCAAAAGGGCCACCAGCCTTTGCCAATCCAGGCCATCAGCTCCGGGGTGGTCAGGCTGAGCAGGGGTGTCATCAGAGGCTTCCGGGGATCAGGGTGTAAAGCATGTCGAACAGCTCCATCAGCTCCCGCAGCAGCCAGTGGCCGGCGAAGATCAGCATCAACAGGGTCACCAGCAGCCGCGGAAAAAAGCTCAGGGTCTGCTCCTGAATTTGCGTGGCCGACTGAATAATGCTCACCACCAGCCCTACTACCATGCCGGGAATGATCAGCACGCTGACCATGGCGATGATGGTCAGCACCGCCTGGCTGATGATGTCCACCGTCTGCTCGGGCGTCATTCAGCCTCCAAAACTGCGGGCCAGGGTGCCCACCGTCATGGACCAACCGTCCACCAGCACGAACAGCATCAGCTTGAAGGGCAGCGAAATCACCAGGGGCGACAGCATCATCATGCCCATGGCCATCAGCACGCTGGCCACCACCAGGTCGATCACCAGAAAGGGAATAAACAGCATAAAGCCGATTTGAAAGGCGGTTTTCAGCTCGCTCAGCACAAAGGCGGGGATCAGCACCTCAAAGGGCACTTCCTCCGGCGACAGATCGGTGGGCTCCTGGGCAATATTCAGGATCTGCTCCAGATCCGTTTCCCGGGTCTGGGCCAGCATAAAGGTCTGCAGCGGCGCTTTTGCCGTCATCAGTGCCTGCTCAAAACCAATGGTGCCATTGTCATAAGGCACAAAGGCGTGGTGATAGATGTCCTGCAATACCGGCCGCATGATCAGCAACGTCAGCGACAGGGCAATGCCGATCAGCACCCGGTTGGGGGGGCTCTGCTGCAACCCAAGAGCCTGACGCAGCACCGCCAGCACCACGATAATGCGGGTAAAGCTGGTGAGCATCAGCAAAAACGCCGGCAACAAGCCCAGCGCAGTCATCAGCAGCAAAATCTGGATTTTCAGGCTGTATTCGGTGTCGCCGTCGGGCCCGGTCACCGTCAGCAGCGGCATGTCGGCCGAAGCCAGCCCCGGCAACAGGGCCAGCGCCAGCAATGCCAGCCGGTAGTTACGCTTCATGCTTGCCGTCTTGGCTCGCCTGCCGGTTGAAAATGCGGGTCAGACGCACGCCGTAGCGGCCGTTGGCCACCACCACTTCGCCCTGGGCCAGCAGGGTGCCGTTCACCCGCACGTCCAGCGGTTCGCCGGCCATCTTGTTGAGTTCAATCACAGCGCCCTCGCCCGCCTGCATCAGCTCGCCCAGGCTGACCTCGGCGCTGGCCACTTCCAGTGTGACCTTGACCGGCAACTGCTGAAAATAGCCCAGATCCCGGCGGTCAGCGGCCTCCATGGCCGCGCTTTCAGGCTCCATGGCCGCGTCGTTGAACAGGCTGTCGAGGTCATCTCCCAGCAACAGGCCATTGTCTTGTTGTGTGTCGGTCATTAGCCGCTCCGTAACTGCTCAGTCTATGAATCCGTGGCTGGCAAACACCAGCATGCCGTCGCGCTCGGCCACCCGTCCCTTCAGCACCGGCTGCTCGCCGGCCCGGGCCACCACTTCGGGCAACAGGTTGATGGGCAGCACCTCCCCTTCCTGCAGTTCCCTGAGCCGCCAGAGGGGCAGATCAAAGGTGGCCAGCGGTACACTCAGCCGGGTGCACAGCCGGGGCAGGCTGGCGTTCAGGGTCTGGCCCAGCGCCGCCTGCATGGCGGGCATGGCCTCTTCGGACGAGGGCGGCTGCAACCGAGGCAAGGCCAGCACCCAGTCCAGGCTTTGCTCCGCCAGCCGGACCTGGAATGCAATCCGGGTCTCGGTGGTGAAATCGGGGTTGGCCGGCAACAGTCGTCCGGCGCCCGGCACGGCTTCTGGCAATATCCGTGCCACCACATCGCCGGCCAGCATGGTCAGCAGGCCGGCACCCAGCCGGCGTTCGGTCTCGGACAAGGGCCGCCGCGGGCCGCGACCTTGTTGCGGCTGGCCGCCAAAGGTCATTTCCGCCAGCCGGTAGAGGGTGTCATGGTCGATATGCAGGGCGGCAGAAGGCTGCCAGCGGCCGTCCCACTGGTGATCCATGGCGAAATACAGGCTGTCCCCGGTCTCTGGAGCAGAGTCCTGCAGCCGGCAGGACAGGCCGACTTCGCTGCGATACAGCATGGCCTCCAGCCGACGGCGCCAACCGTCCCGGCACGCTTCCAGGGCCGGCACCAGCCGTTCACGCTGTTGCTCCCGGGGCGTTTCCCGGTGAAAAAAGTCATAAGGAGGAAACGCCGCTTCCTCCGCCGGGTGGACTTTTCCGCTGGTACTGCCCGCCAGCCCGGGTCCGGTGTGCCGCTTGTTGTTCACTGCCTGCTTCCTCCACGGCGGCTGAGGCCGCCTGCCTTGCTGCCCGGGCGCCGGAAGGCCATTGCCCGGAATTGCGGTAATGGCGGCACGTTCTGCAATTACCGTTCCAGCCCGCCCGGCCACCGCCATATGAAGTGTCATCATGGCTGCGGTATCATGGCGCTCCCATTCATGGAACAGGCTTATTTTATGCTTTCGGTATTCTGGCAGTTCTTCATGCTGGGCTGGGTCAGCTTTGGCGGGCCGGCCGCCCATATCGGGTATTTTCAGCGCCATTTCGTGCAGAAACTGGGCTGGCTGCCGCAAGACCGCTTTGCCGCCACCCTGGCCCTGTGCCAGTTTCTGCCGGGCCCCGCCTCCAGCCAGCTCGGCTTTGCCATCGGGTATCAGCGCGCCGGCCTGGGCGGGGCCATCGCCGCCTTTCTCGGCTTTACCCTGCCCTCCTTCGCGCTGATGCTGGCCCTGGCACTGCTGGGCCAGCACTATGCCGACTCGCCGGTCACCTCGGCGGTAGTCAGCGGCCTGAAACTGTTTGCCCTGGTGGTGGTGGCCGATGCGGTGCTGACCATGGCCGGTCAGTTCTGCCGCCAGCGGCTGCCGCTCACCCTGGCGGTGGGTACCGCCGCCGGGCTGTGGCTGTGGCCGGGGCTGGCGGCCCAGTTTGTGGCGCTGCTGGCGGCGGCCGTCGTCGGCGCTCTCTGGCTGCGCCGTGACAGCGGTGAGCCAGGACGCTCTCCTGCCGTCAACTGGCCGTTTTTGCTGTTGTTTGCCGGCCTGTTTCTGCTGCTGCCGGTACTGGCCCGGGATGGCTCGGCGCGCCTGTTTGCCGACTTTTACCAGGCCGGCAGCCTGGTGTTTGGTGGCGGCCACGTGGTACTGCCGCTGCTGCAGAATCTGCTGGCGGATTCGCTTTCCAGTGAAGCCTTTCTTACCGGCTATGCCGCCGCCCAGGCCATGCCCGGCCCCATGTTCACCCTGGCCACCTTTCTCGGCGCCGAGCTGCTGCCGCAAAGCCCGCTGCTGGGGGCTCTCATCGCCACCTTCGGGGTGTTTTTACCGGGCTTTTTGCTGTTGCTGGCGTTGCTGAACGGCTGGCAGTCGCTGGCGGCCAACCCGCGCATGGCGGGGGCCATTGCCGGGGTGAATGCGTCCGTGGTGGGATTGTTGCTGGCGGCCCTGTATCAGCCGGTGTTTGTGGCCAGTGTCACCGGCGCGCCGGCCCTGGCCGCGGCGGCGCTGGGGCTGCTGGCGCTGCGGGTATTCCGCTGCCCGCTGCTGGTGCTGATCCCGGCCTTTATGCTGCTGGGGGTGTGGTTGTAAGTGCAAGGGGATTAGGGATTAGGGATTAGGGCGAGTCTACAAACAGATGGTGCCGGCCTCTATAAAGGAGGCCGAAGGTGGCCGCTTCGCGACCGATCAAATGCCATGGCCGAAAAGTTGCTCCTGCATTTTCGGCATTCCCGCCATCCATGGCGGTCAGATGCATTTGTCGAGCGCCCCAGGGAGGGGCTTGAAGCGTGTCGCGAAGTGGTTCCTTTGGCCGACGTTTTCTCGTACCTACAGACGATTAAGAACTTAAAACGCTACCTTAACCGCGGCGGCGGCGCGGCGGGCCTTGTCCCGGGCGTCGTCGATGCTGTCACCTAACGCCAATGCCACACCCATGCGGCGGCGGCCGTGAATTTCCGGCTTGCCGAACAGGCGCAGATCCGTGTCGGGCTCGGCCAGGGCTTCGGTGAGGTTGCCAAAGGTGGTTTGGGTGGAGCTGCCTTCCGGCAGGATCACCGCCGAGGCCGCCGGGCCGTACTGGCGAAGGGCGGGGATGGGCAGGCCGAGAATGGCCCGGGCGTGCAGGGCGAACTCCGACAGGTTCTGGGAGATAAGCGTCACCATGCCGGTGTCGTGAGGCCGGGGCGACACTTCACTGAACAGTACTTCGTCACCGCGAACAAAGAGCTCCACGCCAAACAGGCCGCGGCCGCCGAGGGCGGTCGTGACTTTTTCCGCCACCGCCTGGGCCGCCGCCAGCGCCGCCGGACTCATGGCCTGGGGCTGCCAGGACTCCCGGTAGTCGCCGTCCACCTGAATATGACCGATAGGGGCGCAGAAGCCGGTGCCACCCGCATGGCGCACGGTAAGCAGGGTAATTTCGTAGTCAAACTCGACAAAGCCTTCCACTATCACCCGGCCACCGCCGGCGCGGCCGCCTTCCTGGGCGTAGTGCCAGGCGGCGTCGATGTCGGCCTCGGTTTTCACCGTGCTCTGGCCCTTGCCCGAGGAGCTCATCACCGGCTTGACCACACAGGGCAGACCAATCTCGGACACGGCGGCGCGGAATTCGTCCTGAGTGCCGGCAAAGCGGTAAGGGGACGTGGCGAGATTCAGCGCTTCCGCCGCCAGCCGGCGAATGCCTTCCCGGTTCATGGTGAGCTGGGTGGCCCGGGCGGTGGGCACCACGGTAAAGCCTTCCCGCTCCAGCTCGCCAAGAGTATCGGTGGCGATGGCCTCGATTTCGGGCACGATCAGGTGCGGCCGCTCTTTTTCGATGACCTCGCGCAGGGCGGCGCCATCGAGCATGGAAATCACGTGGGAGCGGTGCGCCACCTGCATGGCCGGCGAGTGGGCATAGCGGTCTACCACTATCACTTCCACGCCCAGGCGCTGCAGCTCAATCACCACTTCCTTGCCCAGCTCACCGCCGCCGCACAGCAAAACCCGGGTGGCAGTGGCCGAGAGGGGGGTACCCAGAGTTGTCATAACGGAATCCTGTTTTGTGAGAAAGCGCACATTGTAGCAACTCGGGTCCATTAAGTGACCCCGCATGAGCGGGGCCAAACTTAACAAGATGCCGGCTCGAAGGCCGGCATGACGGCATTTTTACGTCATACCGGGCTTGACCCGGTATCTGGCTTAACCCGCCGGTGAAAAGCGCTTCAGCCGCAGGGCATTGCTCACCACAAACACGCTGGACAGCGCCATGGCACCGGCGGCCAGCATGGGCGACAGCAGCACCCCAAACGCCGGGTACAGCACGCCGGCGGCCACCGGAATCAGGCCCACGTTGTAGGCAAAGGCCCAGAACAGGTTCTGGCGAATGTTACGCAGGGTGGCATGGCTGATGGCCAGCGCCTGGGGCACGGCGCGCAGATCCCCGCGCATCAGCACCACCTGTGCCGCCTCAATGGCGATGTCGGTGCCGGTGCCGATGGCCAAGCCCACGTCCGCGGCGGCCAGTGCCGGGGCGTCGTTGATACCGTCCCCCACAAAGGCCACGGTGCCGTGCTGCTTGCGCAAATGTTCCAGCGCCTCGACCTTACCGTCGGGCATCACCTCGGCTTCCACCGCATCAATGCCCAGTTGCCGGGCAATGGCGTCGGCGGTGCCCTGGTTGTCACCGGTGATCATGGCCACTTTCAGCCCCTGCTCATGCAGGGCGGCAATGGCGTCGGGCGTGCCTTCTTTCACCCGGTCGGCTACGGCCAGAATGGCAACGGCCCGGCCGTCGATGGCGGCATAAAGCGGGGTTTTACCCTCGCTGGCCAACCGGGCGGCGGTGTCGGCAAAGTCTGACAGATCCATCTTCAGGGACTTGAGGTAACGGTCCGCCCCCACCTCAACCCGCACACCGTCTACCTTTGCCTGCACGCCCATGCCGGTGACGGTATCAAACTCGCTCACCTCGGGCAGCTTGAGGTTGCGCTCTTTCGCCGCCGCCAGCAGGGCCTCGGCAATGGGATGCTCGGAGCGCTGCTCCACCGCGGCAATGCGCGCCAGTACGCTGTCCTTGTCCACGCCGTCAAGGGTCTCCAGGTCGGTCAGCTCGGGTTTGCCCTCGGTCAGGGTGCCAGTCTTGTCAAAGGCGACAACCCTGACGCCGCGCAGGCTTTGCAGCGCCTCGCCCCGGCGAAACAGCACCCCCAGCTCGGCGGCCCGGCCGGTGCCCACCATGATGGACGTAGGCGTGGCCAGCCCCATGGCGCAGGGGCAGGCGATGATCAGCACTGCCACGCCGTTGACCAGGGCAAAACTGAGCGCCGGCTCTGGCCCCAGCCACCACCAGAGTGCAAAGGTCAGCAGCGCCAGGCTGATCACCACCGGCACAAAGACGGCGGTAACCTTATCCACCAGCGCCTGTATCGGCAGCTTGGCCCCCTGGGCCTGCTCCACCATGCGAATGATCTGCGAAAGCCTTGTCTGTTTGCCCACTCGGGTGACTTCAATGAGCAGCGAGCCCTTGTTGTTGACAGTGCCGCCGGTCACCTCGCTGCCCTGGCTTTTTTCTACCGGATCCGGCTCGCCGGTAAGCATGGACTCGTCCACCCAGGAACTGCCTTCCATCACGGTGCCGTCCACCGGAATACGCTCCCCCGGGCGCACCCGCACAGGGTCCCTGACCCTGACCCGCTCGAGGGGTACCTCTTCGGTATTGCCGTCCCGCTCTACCCGGGCGGTGGGCGCCTGCAGGCTGAGCAGTTTCTGAATGGCCTCGCCGGTGCGGCCCTTGGCCCGGGCCTCGAGAAAACGCCCCAGCAGGATCAGGGTGACGATCACCGCCGCCGCCTCGAAATACACCTGCCGGCTGCCTTCCGGCAGCCAGTGACCGGCAAAGGTGGCCACGGTGGAATAGCCCCAGGCGGCCAGGCCGCCCAGGGCCACCAGGGAGTTCATCTCGGGCTCGCCCCGCAGCAGGGCCGGCAGCCCTTTTTTCAGAAACAACAGCCCCGGGCCGAACAGCACCAGGGTGGCCAGCACAAACTGAAGCTGCCAGTTCAGGGACTGCCCCAGGGTGCGTTCAATCCAGTGGTGCATGCCAGGCACAAAGTGGGATCCCATTTCCAGTACAAACACCGGCAGGGTCAGTACCGCCGCCATCATTAAGGCGTGCTTCAGGGACTGCTGCTCCCGCTCGCGGCCGTCCTGCTCATCGGCGTTGGACGCGTCCTCGGCAGCCTCGGCACTGAAGCCGGCTTTTTCCACCGCCGCCACCAGTGCACTCATGTCCTGACTGCCGGACAGCAATTCCACATAGGCCCGGCCGGCGGCCAGGTTGACAGTGGCCGACAGCACCCCCGGCAGCCGGCCCAGCACCTTCTCCACCCGGCCGGTGCAGGACGCGCAGCTCATGCCGCCAATCACCAGCTCCACCCGCTCCACCGGGCACTGGTAGCCGGCCTGTTCCACCGCCGCCACCAGCTCGCCCGCGGCCGTATCCTGGTCGAGCGTCAGCTCGGCGCTGTTGGACGCCAGGTTCACGCTGGCCGAACGCACCCCCGGCACCGCATTCAGGCTTTTTTCTACCCGGGACACGCAGGACGCGCAGCTCATGCCCGCAATGGACAGACGAAGTTTCGCTGTTTGGGTCGTCATGGCCGCCTCCCTGTTACTCGCAGTCGTAGCCGGCGTCGCTCAGGGCCTCGATTATGGCGTCACGAGGCAGGCTGGAACTGATGCTCACCTTGTGAGTGGCCAGTTCAAAGTTCAGCTCGCAGTCCGGATCCAGCTCGGTCAGAATGCCGGAAATCACGCCCACACAGTGGCCACAGGTCATCTCGGGAACGGTCAGGGTAATCATGGTGGTTTCCTCAATCAGTGTGATGGTCAGTGCCCAGTATTGGGGTTACCGCCACGGTAAGGTCAACCACTTTATTGCGCGGTGCAGATATCGGGGAAAACCGCCTTCAGGCGTCTCCGGCCAGCCGGCGCTGAAGCAGATCGACGCCATCGGTCCCGTTGGTGTTCTTGGAGAAGTAGACCTCGGCCTCGAAGCCCGGATCGGCTGCACCGCCGGACGCTTGCTTTGTCATCCGCTCCCGTAAACGGTCCACACCATCGGTTCCGTTGCTGCCGCCATTGAGAAACACTCGGGCAGGAACACATTGTGGTGCGCCACTGCCGATGTCGCCGGCGCGGCGCGCGGCCAGTTTCGCCTGGTGCAGGTCGACGCCGTCGGTGCCCATATTGGCGGTGCTCAGGCAGACGCGGGCCGGGGTTTTGGCATCCAGTGCCAAGGCGGCCTGGGGCAGCATCAGGGTGGTGGTCAGGGCAATCATCAGGGTGCTGAACTTACGCATTGTGTTTCCTCTCAGGATGAGTGGGCTTGGTCAATGGCGAAAGCATAACAAGGGGGCACTGACGAAAGGCTGACATCCCCATGACATTACTGTCATCTGGAGCCGGCAATAAAAAAGGCGGGCACCAGGCCCGCCAAATGATTTGACATCGACGTATCTACCGGCTCAAACGAGCTCGGCCAGCACCTGCTCAAGCAGATCCAGACCTTCACTGACCACTTCCAGCGGTGAGGTCAGGGCGGGCAGGAAGCGAATGACGTTGCCGCGTACACCGCAAGACAACAAAATCACGCCCTTCTCGATACCCTTGGCCACCACGGCCTTGGTCAGTTCAGGGTTGGGCTGATCCACATCCCCATTGTGCACCAGCTCCATCGCCACCATGGCGCCCAGGTTGCGCACCTGGCCGATATGGTGAGGATACTTGGCCTGCAGCTCGGACAGGCGTTTGTTCATCAGCTCGCCCAGGGCCAAGGCCTTGTCGCACAGCTGCTCTTCTTCAATGATGTTCAGCACTTCCAGGCCGGCGGCGCAGGCCAGCGGGAAGGCAGCGTAGGTGCCACCCAGGCCGCCCGGGTTGGCGGCGTCCATGATGTCCGCCTTGCCCACCACGGCAGACAGCGGGAAACCGCCGGCAATGCCCTTGGCCATGGTCATCAGATCCGGCTCGATGCCGGCGTACTCGGTGGCAAACAGTCGGCCGGTACGGGCAAAACCGGTCTGGATTTCGTCGCAAATCAGCACGATGCCGTGCTGATCGCAGAGGGCACGCAGCTTTTGCAGGAAAGACGGCGGCGCCGGGTAGAAACCACCCTCGCCCTGTACCGGCTCGATGATCAGCGCCGCCACCCGGCCCGGCTCGATATCGCAGTGGAACAGCTCGTCCAGGGCCTTGAGGGACTGGGCCTCGGTCACACCGTGGTAGGCGTTCGGGTACGGCAGGTGATAGATCTCGCCCGGGAAGGGACCAAAGCCGGCCTTGTAGGGGGCAACCTTGCCGGTCAGGCCCATGGCCAGGTTGGTGCGGCCGTGAAAACCGCCGTTAAAGGCGATCACGCCGCTGCGCTTGGTGTGGGCGCGGGCAATTTTCACCGCGTTTTCCACCGCCTCGGCACCGGTGGTAACGAAAATGGCCTTTTTCGGGCTGTTTCCCGGTGCCAGCTTGACCAGTCGCTCGGCCAGTGCCACCGCACTTTCGTAAGGGGTGACCATGGCGCAGGTGTGGCTGAAGCGCTGCAGCTGCTCGCTCACCGCGGCCACAATGCGCGGGTGGCTGTGACCGGTGTTGACCACGGCGATGCCGGCGGCGAAGTCGATAAAGCGGTTGCCTTCCACGTCCCAGATTTCATTGTTCTTGGCGTGATCCACGTATACCGGCGCCATGTTGCCCATGCCGCGGGCAAAGACGGCGTCCTTGCGCTGCTGAAGTTGCTGGTTCTTGCTCATGATAAGTCTCCTTTGGTCGCGGCTCAGCGAATGCCGCCCATGCACAGGTATTTGGTTTCCATGAAATCGGCCAGGCCTTCGGCGGAGCCTTCCCGGCCGAGGCCGGATTCCTTCACGCCGCCAAAGGGGGCGATTTCGTTGGACAGAATGCCTTCATTAATGCCGATCATGCCGTATTCCAGCTGCTCGGCAATGCGCCAGATACGGCTGTGGCTCTCGGTATAAAAATAGGCGGCCAGGCCGTAGGGGGTGTCGTTGGCAATGGCCACGGCCTCGGCCTCATCGGCAAAGCGGATCACCGGCGCCACCGGACCGAAGATCTCCTGGCTGGCAATGGCCATTTGCTGCGTCACGTTACCCAGAATGGTGGGAGCGTAGAACAGCTCGCCGGCCTCGTGCCGGCGACCACCGGTCACCAGGGTGGCGCCCTCGGTCAGGGCCGCATCCACCATGCCGGCAATCTTGTCGATGGCAGCCTTGTTGATCACCGGCCCCAGGGTAGTGGCGGCGTCGAGGCCGTTGCCTACCATGAACTTCTCCACCTCGGCCTTGAAGCGGGCCATGAATTCATCGTAAATGCCATCCTGCACCAGAATGCGGTTGGCGCACACGCAGGTCTGGCCGGCGTTGCGGAACTTGGAGATCACCGCGCCGGTGACGGCAGCATCGAGGTCGGCATCGTCAAAAACAATAAAGGGCGCGTTGCCACCCAGCTCCAGGCTGAGCTTTTTCACGGTGCCGGCGCTCTGGCCGTAAAGCAGCTTGCCCACCCGGGTGGAGCCGGTGAACGACAGCTTGCGAACGCGGGCGTCATTGGTCAGCACATTGCCCACCACGGCGGCCTGGCTGGAGGTGACCATGTTGATAACGCCATTGGGAATGCCCGCCTGCTCGGCCAGGGCCATCAGCGCCAGGGCGGAAAACGGGGTTTCTTCCGACGGTTTGACCACGGTAGTGCAGCCCGCCGCCAGGGCCGGCGCCAGCTTGCGGGTGATCATGGCGTTGGGGAAGTTCCAGGGGGTGATAGCCGCCACCACGCCGATGGGCTGCTGAATGCTCAGCGCCCGCTTGTCGGCGGTGGGCGCGGAGAACACTCGGCCGTAGGCGCGCTTGGCTTCTTCGGCGTACCACTCGATGTAGGACGCGCCGTACAGCACCTCGCCCCGGGTTTCGAACAGCGGCTTGCCCTGCTCCTGGGTCATCAGCCGGGCCAGGTCTTCCTTGTGCTCGATAATGAGGTCGAACCAGTCCCGCAGCAGGCGGGCGCGCTCTTTCGGGTTGAGCGCACTCCAGGCCGGCAGGGCACGGCTGGCGGCGTCGATGGCGGCACGGGTCTCGGTTTCGCCCATGTCGGGCACCTGGCCCAGGGGTTCGCCGTTGGCGGGGTTGTAAACGCAGATGGTGGCGCCGCTCTCGGCCTGACACCAGCGACCGTCGATATGGCCGCTTTCCCTTACCAGGATGCTGTTGACTGCAGAAATGCTCATATTGGCTGCCTCATGTTGATTCCGTCCTGCCCGTAAGTCCCCTCTTCAGGTTTTGCCGTGAGCGGCGCCACAACGGCACGGGCCATGGTTTGACAACATGCTAGCCGTGAGCGCAAAGTCGGGTAAATCATCTCCTATCAACATATACATTGAAGCAGTTCAAACTATGAGCCAGACCAACCGGCCCGTGCTGGGCCAGATCGGTGACTATGAAATCCGCCTGCTGAAGCTGTTCAAGACGGTGGTGGAATGCGGCGGCTTTTCGGCGGCGGAGACCGAGCTGAACATCAGCCGCTCTACCATCAGCGTACACATGGCCAACCTAGAAAGCCGGCTCAAGCTCAAACTGTGCCGCCGGGGCCGCTCGGGCTTTTCCCTCACTGACGACGGCGAGGTGATTTACGAATCGACCAAGCGGCTGTTCAGCCGGCTGGAAGAGTTCCGCTACACGGTGAACGAGCTGCACGAGCAGCTCAGCGGCGAGCTTAAAATCGTGTCCAGTGACAGCATCTGGCTGGAAGACGAGTTTTCCATGGTGGAGGTGTTCGCCGCCCTGGGCGAACAGGCGCCGGATGTGAACGTGAGCGTGGACGTGGCCTACATGGGCGAGATCGAGCGCCGCGTGCTAAGCGACGACGCCGACATCGGCTTTATTCACTACCACCGGGATCTGGAAGGGCTGGATTACCATCATCTCTATCAGGTGCGCTGTTTTCTGTATTGCAGCGATCGCCACCCGCTGTTTGCCGAGCAGGACGACGCCGTGATTGCCGAACGGCTGCCCGAGTTCAAGCTCATTCACCCGGGCATTCACACCAACCCGGAAACCAGCGCCCAGCATGCGGGCCTGCAGCTGGCCGGGCGCGCCTACCACTACGAGCCCCGGGCCGCGCTGATCCTCTCGGGCCAGTACATCGGCTTTTTGCCCGAAAGCTACGCCCGGCGCTGGGTGGACGGCGGCCGCCTGCGGCCCCTGCTGCCCCGCCAGAAAACCCACCTGCTGGGCATTTCCGCCATCACCCGCAGCCACGGTCGCCAGAGCCGGTTGCGCCAGCTGTTCCTGCAGCTGCTGAAAGAACAGCTGACCCGTTCCTGAGCCTTTGGCCGGCAGCCTGCCGGCCATAACAATATGATCACACTCACAGTTCCCGCCACAAATTCTGCTGCATCAATACTCAAATACGGTGCTAACCACTGTATACATAAGGGTTTTCCGCTTTTTGTTTGAGTGTCATCAAACCTAAGTTGAATTCCCGTGAATTTAACCGGACGTTAACCTGACGCAGACTGCTCACCGCTAACACACCCGCTTCGGGCCTGGCCCGACGCCAATGGAACGTGATAACACAAGGGACTAACCACATGAACACACTCTGGAGCTCTGCCCGCACCAAGATTGCCGCTTCCCTGATTGCCGTGGCCGGCATGGGGGCCACCATGGAAGCCATGGCCGCCGACGTGACCTGGCGCTTTACCAACCTCTACTCCCGCGGCACCGCCTTTGGCGACGTTTATCAGTCTTTTGCCGACAAGATTGAAGCCGACTCCAACGGCCGCATGAAGATCAACATGCTCTACGCCGGCGAAGGCGTCGACACCAAAGGCATCATCAGCGCCACCAAGTCCGGCTTGCTGGACATGGCCGCGCCCTTCCAGCCCATGCACGCCGGTGAAATTCCCTTCGGCGTGGTGGAAGTGGGCCTGCCCGGCTCCGACGGCAGCCTGGAAGAGCTGAACCAGCTGTTTCACGAAAAGGGCTGGAGTGAGGTGCTGACCGAAGCCTATGACCGTCACAATCTGGTGTGGCTGGATCCCTACTTTCAGCCCGGCGTCTACGTCATCACCAAGAAAAAAATCGAGTCCATTGACGACTTCAAGGGCCTGAAAATCCGTGCCCCCGGCGCCTATGGCCGCTTCTTCCGTGAACTGGGCGCCTCACCGGTCAACCTGGCCTGGGGGGAAACCTACACCAGTCTGGCCACCGGCGTGATTGACGGCACCATCGGCTCCAACCTGATCGACCACCGCGACGGCAACTTCGCCGAAGTGGCCAAGTTCATGTACCCGTTGCCGGTGTCCAGCGCCCAGGCCCTGCCGGTACTGGTCAACAAGAACGCCTGGAGCAAGCTGCCGGACGATCTGAAGGACGTGGTGCGCAACGCCGCCAAATGGCATGCCCAACAGCAGGCCGAGAAATCCGCCCTGTGGGAGAAGGAAGCCGTGGCCGACATGGAACAGCTGGGCATGACCTGGAGCCCCGCCGCTTCCGAGGCCGATCAAGCCAAATGGCGTGACGCCGCCGAAGCGGTATGGGCCCACTACGGCCAGACCGACAAGTACAGCGCCCGCCTGGTAGAACTGCTGAAGTAAGCCTTATCACTGCCCCGCACCGCGGGGCAGTCTGCCTGACTCACCCGGATTGATGATGAAAACACTGCTTAGTATCTGGTGCAAGGCCACCGGCTGGCTGGTGTCGGCCACCAGTCATACCATTTCCCTGGCGCTGCCGCTGCTGGCGGGCACCGTCGCCTTTGAGGTGTTCTCCCGCTACGTGCTCGACCGCCCTACCCTCTGGGCCTATGACGTTTCCCTGTTTCTGTTCGGCTACATCGGTGCCCTGTGCGGCGCCCACGCCCAGCTGAAAAAATCCCACATCAACGTCGACATCGTTTATCTGGCGGTGTCTCAGCGCTGGAAAAACGCCTTTGACCTGCTGGCCAACACCCTGGGTGGCTTTTTCCTGCTGGTGATCGCCACCAAAAGCTGGGAAAAGGCGGTGGAAGCCCTGGAATTCGGCTATACCCGCCAGTCGGAATGGGCGCCTTCCATTTCCCATTTCTGGATCATGGTGACCGCCGCGGCCGTGCTGTTTCTGCTGCAGCTCTCCGCCGACATGATCAAGGACGCCTGGCAACTGGTGACCGGCGAACCGCTGCTGAGCGAGGAAGAACAACAATGAGTATTGAACTGATCACCGGCCTGCTGCTGCTGGGCGTGCTGGTGTCCTTTATCATGGGTGCCCAGGTGGGCCTGGCGCTGGGCGGCGTGGCCATGCTGCTGGGCTACGCCACCTGGGGCGACGGCATTTTCAATATCGTGCCCACCACCATTGAAAGCACCCTGTTCAGCTTTGTGCTGCTGGCCATTCCCCTCTACATCTATATGGGTCAGTTGCTGACCCGCTCCGGTATTGGCGATGCCATGTTCAAGGCGAGCCAGCTGGTGATTGGCCGCATTCGGGGATCCCTGGCCATCAGCGTGATCGGCGTCTGCTCGATGATCGGCGCCATGGTCGGCATTATCGGGGCCGGCATCATGACCTCGGGCAGCATTGCCCTGCGCCCCATGCTGGAGCGCGGCTACGACAAAAAGCTGGCCCTGGGCGTGATCATGGCCGGCGGTGGCCTCGGCATTCTCATTCCGCCCAGCATTCCCATGATACTGTTCAGCTCCACCACCCAGAATTCGGTGGGCAAGATGTTTATCGGGGCCCTGGTGCCGGCGCTGATCTCCATCACCGTGCTGGTGCTGTATGTGGTGATCTCCTGCCGGCTGAACCCGGAACGGGCCCCCCTGGGCCACGCCCTGGACACCGTCCCCCAGAACCGGCGGGAGAAGCTGATTACCCTGCGCGACGGCTTTATGGCCCTGGGGCTTATCGTGCTGGTGCTGGGCAGCATCATCAGCGGCATTGCCACCCCCACCGAGTCCGGCGCCATCGGCGTGGTCGGCGCCCTGCTGTTGGCCATCATTTACAAACGCTTCAAGCTCAACATGATGAAACGCTCCGGCGCCGAAACCGCGCTGCTGGTGAGCGTGGCCATCTGGATCGTGCTGGGCGCCTCGGTATTCAGCAACTTTCACCTGCTGATGGGGGTACAGGGCATGGTGGCCGACTTTGCCGCCGGCCTGGATCTGCCGCCCATCGTCATCATCATCATGATGCAGGTGGTGATGCTGCTGCTCGGCTTTATCATCGACGAGATGATCATCGTGCTGATCTGCGCGCCCCTGTTCACCCCCATCGCGGTGAGCCTGGGCTATGACCCCATCTGGTTCGGCATTCTGATGATTCTGAATATCGAGATCGCGGTGCAGACCCCGCCCTACGGCTTTGCGCTGTTCTACCTCAAGGGCATCGCCCCTCCCGGGGTCACCATGATGGATATTTACAAGTCCATTCTGCCCTTTGTCATGCTCAAGCTGGGCGTGCTTGTCCTGTGCATGCTGGTGCCGGAAATCGTGACCTGGCTGCCCAATAAACTGATGGGGTAACGACTCATGTTCAAGGAAATACTGCTGCCGCTCGACTTTGAGCACCAGGATCTGTACGCCCAGGTGGTGGAGTCGGCCCTGCGGCTGTGCCACCCCGAAGGCCGCATTCACCTGCTGTACGTGAACCCGTCCCGGGTACATCACGCCGCCGCGCCCTTCTACTCGGAAGAGTTGCTGAAAAAGCAGGATCAGGCCATTCGCGACCGGCTGGAGGAGTTTATGCAGCATCATATTCCCGCCGAGCACCGCGGCCGGCTGGAAACCCGCCACGGCGTGGTGTACGACACCATACTGGCCCGGGCCAAAAAGCTGGCAGTGAATCTGATCATCATGCCCGCTTCCCGCCCGGGAGCCGAGACCTACCTGCTGGGCTCCAACTCGTCCAAGGTGGTGCGCCACGCCGACTGCGCCGTGCTGGTGGTGCGGTAAAAGGCTGGGGACTGGGGACTGGGGACTGGGGACTGGAATTCTGTAGGCCCCGGTTTATCCGGGGCAACACATCCCTGTCTTTGTCATTCCGGGCTAGACCCGGAATCCATTCTGCAGCCGGCAGAGTTGCTGGCCCTGGACTCCGGCCTTCGCCGGAGTGACAGCTTTTTGTCGCCCTTGATTAATGCCCTTTCACTTTCGGCCAGAGCTGCTCCATGGCCAATGCCAGCAGGGTGCCGGTCAGCAGGCCGTTGCCCAGCAGGTATTGCGCCATGCTGGGGAAATGCCGGTACAGGCCGGCAGGCAGGAACATGCAGCCCACCCCCAGTAACAACGCCACGCCCACTATGGTGCTGGCGCGGTTGTCCATGCCGTGTTTGGTAATCAGCTGAAACGCCAGGCTGACCAGCTTGATAAAGGTGGCCAGCAGCGCCGCGTTGGCCACCGGCGCCGGCAACAGCGACAACACCCCCACCGCACTCGGAAACAACGACACCAGGGCCAGCAGGGTACAGGCCAGAATAAAGGGCGCGCGTCGGTCTTCCCCGCTCAGCTGAATAAAGCCGGCCGTTACCGGCAACGGCACCACGGCAATGGTGGCAAAACTGCCGGCCAGACCGTGGCTGATGCCCGACGCCCAGCTGCTGCGGTTGATCACGGCGTGATCGTCACGCTGGCGTTCACGCACCACTGCCGAGACCGCGGTCACCGCCGCTATCTGGTTGGAAAACAGCAGCAGGGAAAACAGCACCGCCACCACCAGCATGCCCGCATCCAGCCGGGGCAGGCCCCAGGCGAACAGCTCGGGCAACGCCAGCCCGGCGCCTTCGGTTGGGGTTGCCGGCGACAGCTCAAACAGCCAGAACGCCGCCCAGCCCAGCACGATGCCCACCAGCACCGCATAGGTGCGCAGCAGGTTGTGGCGGCTGAAGGAGCACAGCAGCACCCCAAGGAACACCAGCAGGCCAATCAGCAGCACCGGCAGGCTCATGGTGCCGGTACGCGGATCCGTCACCATGCCGCGCACGAACACCCCGGCCAGCTGAATGACCAGCAGCAGAATAAAGCAGCCGGTGACCAGCGGCGTGAACAGAAACAGCAGCCGGTGCACCTGGCGTGCCAGCCCCAGCACCAGCATGATAAGCCCCGCCACCAGCACGCCGCCGGAGAGCAGCCGCAGGGTGTCGAAGCTATCAAACCCCTGCTCACGGCCGATGTAGGCCATCACCACAAACACGATGGCCCAGGAGCCGGCGGGACCGTCGGCGATAGGATAACGGTGCCCCAGCCAGGCCTGCAGCCCGGAGCTCAGGCCCACCACCAGCAGGGTGCGCTGCACCAGGCCCGCCACCTCGGCACTGTCCAGACCAAAGGCCTGCCCCAGCACGATGGGCAGCGCCAGGGCGTTGGCCAGCAAAAACACAAACCACTGAGTCACGCTCAGTCCCCACCCCAGGTGGTGTCGCATTAAAAATCTCCCGTGTTGAAAAATGAAGAAAACGCCGTAGCTGCCGCTTCAGCCGGCAGGGCGTGCAACGCACGCCTTTAACTCAGATGTCTGCATCATTGCGCCGGCTAAAGCGGCGCCTACCATTTCTGCAGGCAAAGCAAAGACAGGCCGCAAGCTGCGGCCCTTTTCAGGGGGACATTAACGGGCGTTATTGTCGGTATTCTCCAGCCGGCCGTCCAGGGCTTCCAGAATGGAGCAGTGCTCGGCGCTTTCCTGACCGCCGCAGCAGGCGTCGGACAGCTGGCGCAGCGAGCGGCGAAACTGCTCCAGCTCGCGAATGCGCTCTTCCACGTCGGCCAGCTTGGTGTCGGCCACCGCCTTCACCTCCCGGCAGGTCACCTGGCAACTGCTGATGCGCAGGGCCAGCAGCTCTTCAATGTCTTTCAGGGAAAAGCCCACCTTCTTGCTGCGCAGAATAAAATGCAGGCGTTTCTTGTCGTCTTCGCTGTATTGCCGGTAACCGGTGGGCGTGCGCAGACTGGGCACCAGCAGCCCTTCCTTTTCATAAAAACGCAGGGTATCGGTCTTGATGCCAAAGGCCTTGGCCAGCTCGCCGATGCGATACATTTACTTCTCCTTGCGGACGGTATTAATTAGACGTAAAACCTCTCGACACCAAACCAAATAGTCCGGCAGAAGGCGGCAAAAACGGGTAGAATATGCCGCCTCCGTTCTGGCGTACCAGGCGGTTTGGTAAAGCCGGTGGTGTCCTTTCGCCGATTTTACCAAACCCCCCGATGAATCGTTAAAGGAACGAGAACATAATGGAAACTGCCCGACCCATTCGCCGTGCTCTGCTGAGTGTGTCCGACAAACAAGGCATTGTGGAATTCGCCCAGGGGCTGCACGCCCGTGGCGTGGAGCTGCTGTCCACCGGCGGCACCGCCCGTCTGCTGGCGGAGCAAGGCCTGCCCGTGACCGAAGTATCCGACTATACCGGTTTTCCGGAAATGATGGACGGCCGCGTCAAGACACTGCACCCCAAGGTACACGGCGGCATTCTCGGTCGTCGCGGCCAGGACGACGCCATCATGGCCGAGCACGGCATTGCGCCCATCGACATGGTCGTGGTCAATCTCTATCCTTTTGCCAACACCGTGGCCAAGCCTGACTGCACGCTGGAAGACGCCATCGAGAACATCGACATCGGTGGCCCCACCATGGTGCGCGCCGCGGCCAAAAACCACAACGACGTGGCCATTGTGGTCAATGCCAGCGACTACGATCGCCTGCTGGCCGAGCTGGATGCCAACGGCAACAGCCTGACCCAGGCCACCCGCTTCGATCTAGCCATTGCCGCCTTTGAGCACACCGCCCAGTACGACGGCATGATCGCCAACTACTTCGGCACCATGGTACCGGCCTATCATGAGGCCGCCGAGGGCTCCAAGTTCCCGCGCACCGTCAACTACCAGTTCACCAAGAAGCAGGATCTGCGCTACGGCGAAAACAGCCACCAGAGCGCCGCCTTCTACGTGGAAAACAACGTGGATGAGGCGTCCGTGGCCACCGCCACCCAGTTGCAGGGCAAGGAGCTGTCCTACAACAACATCGCCGACACCGACGCGGCCCTTGAGTGCGTGAAAGAATTCGACGAGCCGGCCTGTGTCATCGTCAAGCACGCCAACCCCTGCGGCGTGGCCCTGGGCGAGAACCTGCTGGAAGCCTACGATCGCGCCTACCAGACCGATCCCACTTCCGCCTTTGGCGGCATCATCGCCTTTAACCGCGAGCTGGACGAAGCCACCGCCCGCGCCATTATCGAGCGCCAGTTTGTGGAAGTGATCATCGCCCCGTCCATCAGCGCCGAGGCAAAAGCCGCCGTGGCCGACAAGAAGAACGTGCGACTGCTGGAATGCGGTCAGTGGAGCAACCAGACCAAGGGGCTCGATATCAAGCGCGTGAACGGCGGCATTCTGGTGCAGGACCGGGATCAGGGCATGGTGGACATGGCCGACCTCAAGGTAGTTTCCAAGCGCCAGCCCACCGAGGAAGAGCTGAAAGACCTGCTGTTCTGCTGGAAGGTCGCCAAGTTCGTCAAGTCCAACGCCATCGTCTATGCCAAGGGCAGCCAGACCATCGGTGTGGGCGCCGGCCAGATGAGCCGCGTGTACTCTGCCAAAATTGCCGGCATCAAGGCCGCCGACGAAGGCCTGCAAGTGGAAGGTTCGGTGATGGCGTCCGACGCCTTCTTCCCCTTCCGTGACGGCATCGACGCCGCCGCCGCCGCCGGCATCAGCTGTGTGATCCAGCCCGGTGGCTCCATGCGCGACGAAGAAGTGATCCAGGCCGCCGACGAGCACGGCATGGCCATGGTGTTTACCGGCATGCGCCACTTCCGGCACTGATCGGCTAAACGAGGAAGCAACCATGAACGTATTGGTTATTGGCGGTGGCGGTCGTGAACACGCCCTGGCCTGGAAAGCCGCCCAGTCTCCCAAGGTGAGCCGGGTGTTTGTGGCGCCGGGCAACGCCGGCACCGAGCTGGAACCGGCCCTCACCAACGTGGCCATTGCCGCCACCGACATTCCGGCCCTGTTGGCCTTTGCCAAACAGGAGCAGGTTGAGCTGACCATCGTCGGCCCCGAGGCGCCCCTGGTGGCCGGTGTGGTGGATGCCTTTGAAGCGGAAGGCCTGGCCATTTTCGGCCCCACCGCCGGCGCCGCCCAGCTGGAAGGCTCCAAGGCCTTTACCAAGGACTTTCTGGCCCGCCACCGCATTCCTACCGCCGCCTACCAGAACTTCACCGAAGTGGAGCCGGCATTGGAATACCTCCGTCAGCAGGGTGCCCCCATCGTGATCAAGGCCGACGGCCTGGCAGCGGGCAAGGGCGTGATCGTGGCCATGACCCTGACCGAAGCCGAAGACGCGGTACGCGACATGCTGGCGGGTAACGCCTTTGGTGATGCTGGCAGCCGGGTGGTGATCGAGGAGTTTCTGGAAGGCGAAGAAGCCTCTTTCATCGTGATGGTAGACGGCGAGCACGTACTGCCCATGGCCACCAGCCAGGATCACAAGCGCGTAGGCGACCAGGATACCGGCCCCAACACCGGCGGTATGGGCGCCTACAGCCCGGCCCCCGTGGTGACGCCCGAAATCCATGAGCGCATCATGGAGCAGGTCATTATGCCCACGGTGCGCGGCATGGCGGAAGAAGGTCATGTGTATAAGGGCTTCCTCTACGCCGGCCTGATGATCGACCAGGCCGGTCAGCCCAAGGTGATCGAGTTCAACTGCCGCTTTGGCGATCCTGAAACCCAGCCCATTATGCTGCGGCTCAAGTCCGATCTGGTGGAACTTTGTCTGGCCGGCTGTAAAGGCGGGCTGGACAAGGTCACCGCCGAGTTCGACGAGCGCGCCGCCGTGGGCGTGGTGATGGCCGCCGGCGGCTACCCCGGCGCCTACCGCCAGGGGGACGCCATCACCGGCATTCCCGCCGAGACCGAGGGCGCCAAGGTGTTTCACGCCGGTACCCAGTTCAAAGGTGACGACGTGGTCACCGCCGGCGGCCGAGTGCTGTGCGCCACCGCCTTAGGGAGCACCGTCAGCCAGGCCCAGGCCAATGCCTATGAGCTGACTCGCCAGATTCAGTGGGACGGCGTCTTCTTCCGCAACGACATCGCCTGGCGGGCGATCGCGCGGGAGCAGCAATAAGCCGAGGCGACACGCCGAAAGCAAAACGGGGCCAAATTGGCCCCGTTTTTTACACCCTCCCCTTTTTAAGGGGAGGGTTGGGGTGGGGTTTAATCTTCATTCCCCTGCAATTGCGCTGCCAGCCAGTGCTCAAAACCGGGAATGGCGCCGAGATGGGGCAGTTGCGTGAGCTTCACCCCCGGATACTGGGCCTTTTTCTCCGCCAGCACCGAGGGCAGATCGTTCACCACGTGCTTGCCTTCCGCCAGAAAGTAGGGGAACAGGGTAATGTCCCGGGCACCGGCGGCCACCTGGGCGTCGATCACCTGGGCCAGGGACGGCTCGGCCAGCTCCCAGAAGCCATAGCCTACCAAATCAAAGCCGCCATTCATGGCGGCTGTCATGCGCTGGGCGAACCCGGCGATTTCCTCGTTGGCGGCCGCCCGTCGGCTGCCGTGGGCGACCAGAATAAAGCCTTTCATGCTACTCCTTGTTGATACACACGTCCGGCGGCTGGGCCGCCAGCACATCGACGCAAAAGTCCCAGCAGGCAATGCGGTAATGCTGAATGTCCTCGTCCAAGTGGGCCCCCTGGGTTTCCTGATGAAACCAGGTAAGAAAACGGGACGGGGTGATCAGCTGGATCTGGCTGTCGATGTCGCCATCGTCTTCCTCGAACAGCTCGGGCACGTCGGCCCCTTCCAGCACGCGATAACCATAGAGATGGCCAAAACTGAGCCAGTAAACAATGTGCGGCGGGGTGTCCATGTCGGACGGCACCCCCATGGCCAGCTCCAGGCAGCCACTCCAGACATCCTGATGCAGCTCGGTGAGCATCAGCCCCGGGGTCAGTCCGCGGGCGCCGGCCCACGGTACGGCGACCTGACGAATTGCGTTCACTTCCATAACAGCCTCCCTGGTTCGGGACAGGACCTGCTTCAGTTATAACAACCGAATGATCGCCGGGGCAAGCACAGTGTTAAAAAAACCCGGCCTGGGCCGGGTTTGCTGTGTCCTGATGTCGCGTCTTAGTTGACCGCGTCTTTCAGCGCCTTGCCGGCCACGAAGGCGGGCACGTTTGCCGCTGCAATCTGGATTTCCTTGCCGGTTTGCGGGTTACGACCGGTACGGGCGGCGCGGTGGTTTACCTTGAAGGTGCCAAAACCCACCAGCTGAACAGGATCACCTTCTTTGAGGCTCTGAGTGATACCGTTGAGTACTTCTTCCAGGGCTGCCTTGGCCTGAGCCTTGCTCAAATCGGCCTTGGCGGCGATTGCATCGACAAGCTGAGTCTTGTTCATAGGGTATCCTTTCTCACTTGGCATTAAGCGGTTGCCCACTCTAGTCAAATTCGAGGCTCAAGCAAAGCCTTTGGCTTGAGGCCTGTTATCAAGTGCCGTTGTTTTGTGCGGAAACTGCGGAAAACATCACATAACCGCGGATAAACGCCTCGGGGGAGCCCGAAGCAGTGCTCAGCATAGCCGAGCGGCCCGGGCTCTGCCAAGGCCTGCGGGCCGGCTCAGGACTTAAGATCCCGAATCACCACGGTGGAGTCGCAGCGACCCATGCCCTGGGCCAGCAGGCGCTCGTAGACCTGGTGCACATGCTCGGTCAGGGGCAGTGTGAGCCCCTGCTGTGCCGCCTCGTCCAGGCAGATGCCCAGATCCTTGTGCATCCACTGGGCGGCAAAACCAAAGTCGAACCGGTCGTCGGCCATGGTCTGGGCCCGGTTCTGCAATTGCCAGCTCTGGGCGGCACCGCCGGCCAGCACCTCAATCAGGGTCGGAATATCGAGGCCGGCCTTCTGGGCGATCATCAGGCCTTCGGCAATGCCCTGTACCGCACCGATCACGCAGATCTGGTTCACCATCTTGCAACGCTGGCCGGCGCCCACCGGGCCCAGCCGGGTGACTTTCTTGCCGTAGGCCGCCAGCACCGGCGCCGCCTCGGCCACGTCCGCCTCACTGCCACCGATCATCACGGTGAGGGCGCCGTTTTCCGCGCCCAGCTGACCGCCGGACACCGGGGCGTCGATAAAGCGCACGCCCTGCTTGCCCGCCGCCTGCGCCAGCTCTTCGGCCAATTTGGCCGACGTGGTGGTGTGATCCACCAGCAGCGCCCCCGCCTGCATGCCCGCCAATACGCCGTCGTCACCGTACACCACGGAACGCACGTCGTCGTCGTTACCCACGCACAACATCACCATGTCGGCGCCTTGGGCCGACTCGGCCGGGGTGGCGCCGCTGGTGCCCCCAAAACGGGCCACCCAGTCCGCCGCCTTTTGCGGGTTGCGGTTATACACACAGACCTCATGACCTGCCTGCTGCAGGTGGCCGGCCATGGGAAAGCCCATCACGCCCAGTCCGATAAATGCCAGTTTCATGTTCAGGCTCCTTGGTGATTTGTAAACGGCGGCCATGATCCCATGCTCGTCTTTGAGTAACAAGATGGCCAGCCGCTGCGACAATATGCCGCATTGTTCTCAGCCGGTACCCACCTTACCCTGCGCGACACGTTTTTTCACAAACTCAGTACCATTCCGTGAAACATCATTCCGTCGTTACCCTGAGCCTGCCCCTGCTGGGCCTGGCCACCGCCCACGCCGCCGAGCAAGCGCCCCTGTACCCTGCCACCCCCATCACCATTACCGCCTCGGCGCTCAGTGCCCCCGGCGAGGTGCGCCTGGATCCGAGTGCGCCGGTGCAGCCCATTCCCGCCGCCGACGGGGCCGGCCTGCTGAAAACCGTGCCCGGCATCAGCATTACCCGCAAGGGCGGCATGGCCGGCGACCCGCTGCTGCGGGGGCTGGGGGGCTCGCGCCTGGCCATCACCAGCGACAACCAGTACGTGCTGGGCGGTTGCGCCCATCGCATGGATCCGCCCACCGCCTATCTGTTCCCCCGCTCTTTTGATGAAGTGGTGATCACCAAGGGGCCGCAAACCGTGACCCAGGGGCCCGGCCTGGTGGCCGGCTCGGTGCAGTTCAAGCGCCACCCGCGCTATTACCTTGACCCGGATTTCAGCCTGGACGGCGGCCTGACCACCGGCAGCGCCGACCGCGTCGACGCCTTTGCCAGTCTCGACGCCGGCAATTCACTGGGCTACACACGCCTGAATGCCAACCACAATGAGGCCGGCAACTACCGGGACGGCAGCGGCAACCGGGTCAACTCCGCCTACAACAAGGACAGCCAGAGCGTGCAACTGGGGCTGACCCCGAATGAACTCAGCCTGCTGGAGCTGTCCTATGATCGCAGCCGGGGCGAAGCCGCCTACGCCGACCGGGCCATGGACGGCAGCCAGTTTGATCGGGACGCCTGGGGCGTGAAGCTGGAACGCCAGGCCATTACCCCCTGGCTGGGCAAGGTACAGCTGCAATACGGCCACAGCCTGGTGGATCACGTGATGGACAACTACAGCCTGCGCCCATTGGAAGGCATGATGTACAAGGCCATGAACCCGGAGCGCACCACCAACACCGCCCGCCTGTTGGCGGAGCTGAACCTGGGGGCGCACCAGACTCAGGTGGGTGTGGACTGGCTGGAGGATGCCCACCGCTCGCGCATGGCCATGGGCATGAACCAGGCCGCCGCCGATGGGTATATCAACAAGCCCTGGAAAGACACGCAAACCTTTGAAAATATCGGCGTGTTTGTGGAAGACAACTGGCTGCTCAATGACCGGCAAACCCTGGTGAGCGGCCTGCGACTGGATCACACCGAGGCCCGTTACCACAACAACGCCGTGGCCGCCGCGCTGCAACAGCAGGAGTATGACCTGTATGCCGGCTTTGTGCGCCTGGAACACCGCCTGCAGAACTGGATCTGGTATGCGGGCTACGGCCAGGCCGAGCGGGCGCCAGATTTCTGGGAGCGGGACAAAAGCCAGACCGCCGCCCTGAACACCGAGACCAACCACCAGCTGGATACCGGCCTGCTCTATCGCAACGGCAACCTGAGCGGCTCGGTGTCGCTGTTTGCCGGCTACGTGGACGACTTTATTCTGGTGGACAACACCACCAGCCCCCAGGCCCGCAATGTGGATGCTCGCCGTGTTGGCGGCGAGGCCGAGGCAAGCTGGCGCTTTACCGATAACTGGACCCTGGCGTCCAATCTGTCCTACACCCACGGCCAGAACCTGAGCGACGATTTGCCCCTGGGCCAGACCCCGCCGCTGGAGCTGAACACCAGCCTTGGCTATGACAATGGCAGTCAGGAGCTGGCGCTTCTGATGCGCAACGTGGCCAGCCAGCACCGCTTTGCCGAAGGGCAGGGCAACATTATTGGCCAGGACACCGGGCCGTCCGCGGGCTTTACCGTGTTTTCCCTTAATGCCGGCTGGCAGGTCACGCCCACCGTCAAGCTGGCCGCCGGCGTCGACAACCTGCTCGACAAGGATTACAGCGAGTTTATTAACAAGCAGGAAAGCTACCCGCTTGGCGACAACCCGGTAACCGGCCGCATCGGCGAGCCCGGCCGCCAGTGGTGGGCCGAGCTGCAGTTCAGCCTCTGATCCGCCAAGCGGCCCCGGGGCCGCTCAGCCAAACTGGTGCAGCAGCCGGGCCATGTCCTGCCCGCCGCGGGCAAACTGCGGGCTTTCCCGAATGATCTTCGCCAGACGAGTGCTGGCCTCGTTGACCTGCTCGGCCAGAAAGAGGGTGGTGTCGGTTCTGGGCAAGGGCGGCAGGCCCTCTTCCACCACCATCAGCCCTTCTTCCAGGGTACTGCGGGGAATGACCCCCACACCGATCCCCGCCCTGACCGCCGCCAGTATTCCGGCCCGGCTCTGACTGGTAAAGGCAAGCCGGCAGGGTTTCTCCCACAGCTCCAGGGCCTGCAGGGCGGCGTCCCTGTGGTAGCAGCCTTCCACAAACACCGCCAATGGCAGGGGATCCCGCAAGTGAACCTGGTGCACCGGGGAGCGCACCCAGACCAGCTCATCACCACCGAGCCGCGTTCCGCCCTGGGCCCGCAGCGGCATTTCCACCAGGGCCAGATCCAGCTTTCCCTGCTGCACCAGCGACACCAGATGGTGGGGCCGGTGATCGCACTGCACCTCCAGCCGCACCTCGGGGTAATTGAGCACAAAGGTTTCCAGCAGGGGGGGCAGACTGCGGGTGGCGTACTGATCATGAGTGCCAAACCGGACCTTTCCGCCCACTTCGGCATTCAGGAACGAGCCCAGTATGCGATCATGCTGATTCAGCAGCAGCTGGGCATGGGAGCGGAGCAATTCTCCCGCCGGCGTTAGCCGCACGCCGTGTTGCCCGCGCTCCAGCAGATCGGTCGACACCAGGCCCTCCAGCCGGTTCAGCTGCATGCTGATGGTCGACGGCGCCCGGTGCAGGCGACCGGCAGCCACCGTCAGGTTGAGGGTTTCGGCCACCACCACAAAGGTGCGCAGCAGGGTAATGGGCAAGTCACGCATGATGAGTTTTCAACCTTGTTGAAGGCAGATATGAATATTCATCGATTTACCGAACGACGGCAAGCATTCAGGATATCCGGACGAGAGCGTCATCACGGGATCAGGGAGTGTTCAGGATGAGATTGGCCGTTATATTCGGAATGAATCAGGTAGTCAGCCATGGATTTGGCATGTTTCTGTTTGCGGCCCTGGTGCCGCTGATGCGTGAAGCCATCCAGCTCAGCCACTGGCACCTGGCCGCCATCGGGGCGCTCACCCAGCTGGCCTATCTCGCCGGCGCCATGCTGCTTGGGGTGCTGGGCCACCGCCTGAACACGGCACGGCTGGCGCTGACCACCGGCAGCCTCTCCACCGCCCTGCTGTTTACCATGGCGCACCTTGAGAACCCGTTGTTCATTATGCTGGCACTGACCTGCCTGGCCGCCAGCGCCGCCATCAGCTGGGGCACTCTGGTGGAGATCATCAGTCGTCATGTTCAGCCGGGCCAGCGCTCGACCTATCTCTCCACCGTCTCCAGCGGCACCGCCTGGGGTTATGGCCTGAATGGCCTGCTGATCCTGCTGGTAGTGCCCTCCCTGGGCTGGCAACAGGCCTGGCAACTGGCCGGGGCGACCGGTCTGCTGGTGGTGGCCCTGACCTGGCGCCTGCTGCGCAGCCTGCGGTCGCCTGCCGCCAGCACCACAGTGGCCGCCGAGCCGGCCATGCCCGCCACCAGGCTGCTGCTGACCATCGCTACCGAGCGAACCGCCTTTCTGGCATGCCTGATCTGCCTGCTGGCCGGCTTTACCACCATGCCCTTTTCCACCTGGCTCAATACTTACCTGGATCAGCTGGGGCTGCCCGCCAGCCTCGGCGGCTATACCTGGACCACGGTGGGGCTGACCGGCATGGTGGCCGGCCTGCTCACCGGCGGCCTGGCCGACCGTAAAGGCCACGGCGTGGCCCTGCTGATCATCTTCGGCGGTTTTGCGCTCGGCCAGCTGGCGTTTGCCTATGATCCGGCCCGGTTTGCCCTGGTGGCCGGCTTTGGCTACGGCCTGATGTATTTTCCCATGTGGGGCATAGTGGCCGGCTGGGTGGGCAGGCATTACTCTTCCACCGTCACCATGCAGATCAGCGGGCTTTGCATGGTGACCTTCGGCCTGGGCGGCACCCTGGGTAACCTGCTGGCGGGCTATCTGCGCACCGTCACCGGCTCACTGGACGCCGTGTTCATGACCCTGGCGGGGGCGGCGCTGTTGCTGGTGGGGCTGGGACTGTGGATATGGAGCAGCACGCCCGCCGTCAGCCCGCAGCCCGATCTGCCCTGAGCGGCCCCGTTACTGGTGCCCGATATCGGTACTTTCAAAGATTTTATCCGCCGAGGCCGCCACAAACCCGGTGTAAAGCTCACCGTCGGGCTTGGGATAACGCAGGGCAAACTCGTAAAAGCAGCTGGGCAGGGCCGCCTCGCCATCGGTAAAGTGCACCAGGGTGGTGTCGGCCAGGGTGGAGGACTGTTCCAGCAGCACCTCGGGTGAGCCCTTGATCTCGCCGCCGGCGTCGTTGAGCCGGAACCCCGCCTGCTTGAGGGCACTGTTCACCGCCTCCAGGCTGTCGTAATCCTTAAGGTGGTTCACACTCACGGTGAAGTGATTGGCGCGGTAGCCGTACACCGCCAGCCAGGCGGCGTACTCACTTTCCGCCAGCAGGGTCTTGTAATCCGCATGAGAGATTCGCCAGGGCGCGCCGGAGTAGAGAAAGTCCTTCCGCTCCGCCAGCGTGTCGTCCACCTGATCGATAAGCCCGGCCACGATGCGCTGCAATTCGGGCGAGCACTGCTCCAGCAGCAGCTCGCTGATAAAGACCTTGGGCGCGGTGGCATCCGGGTGCTCGTAGTGGCGGGCATAGAGCTTCTTGGCCTCAAAGTGGTACTCGCCCTTTTGCTCGTAGCCCAGCGCCAGAAAAGGGGCTGCCAGCTTCTCCAGCCCGAGTTTGGGGTGGTTAAAGGTACGAAAGGCCACATGATCGTTGACGATGGCCTCACCGCCCTTCAGCAGATCGTGAATTTTCAGCGCGCTGGGGGTCACGGTCAGGTAATGCTGCCAGAGGGCGTCGAACAGTTCCTGTACTGAAGTGTGCATGGCGGTCTCCTTGTGTTGCTTAAAAGCTCAGTCCCGGCGACAGGGTCGCGGGCATGACCAGATGGTCTCCTTCCACCGAAGCCACCGGGTAGGCACAGTAGTCGGCGGCATAGTAGGCGCTGGCCCTGTGGTTGCCGCTGTCGCCAATACCGCCAAAGGGCGCGGCGCTGGAGGCACCGGTGATGGGCCGGTTGCGGTTGACGATGCCGGCACGGATATGGCGATAGAAGTAGTCCCAGTCGGCTTCGCTGTCGGACAGCAGCCCCGCCGACAGGCCGTAGCGGGTGCGGTTGGCCAGGGTCAGCGCTTCGGGCAGGTCGTTGAAGCGGATCACCTGCAGCAAGGGACCGAAATATTCCTCGTCGGGCAGTTGGGCCACACCGGTGACATCAACAATGCCCGGCGACACCAGGCCGGTGCCCGGCTGCAGGTGTTTCAGCATCAGCAGCGACTGACCGCCAAAGGCCAGCAGATGAGCCTGGGCCGCCACCATGCCCCGGGCGGCGCGCTCGGAGATCATGGCGCCCATAAAGGGCTGGGGATCGGCGTCGTAGCGGCCCACGCGAATGGCCTTGCTGACCGCCACCAGCCGGGCCAGCAGCCGGTCGCCGGCCTCGCCCCTGGGCACCAGCAGACGGCGGGCGCAGGTACAACGCTGGCCGGAAGTGATAAAGGCCGACTGCACTATGGCGTGCACGGCGGCGTCTTCATCGGCCACCGTGGTCACCACCAGGGGGTTGTTGCCGCCCATCTCCAGCGCCAGGATCTTGCCCGGCTGGCCGGCGTACTGCTGATGCAACAGTTTGCCGGTGTTGGACGAGCCGGTGAAAAACAGGCCGTCAATGCCCTCGTGGGAGGCCAGTGCCTTGCCGGTATTCACTTCCCCCTGCACCAGGTTGAGCACGCCGGCGGGCAGCCCCGCCTCGGCCCACAGCCGCACCGTTTCCTGGGCCACCAGGGGGGTGAGCTCCGACGGCTTGAACACCACCGTATTGCCGGCGATCAGCGCCGGTACTATGTGGCCGTTGGGCAGGTGGCCGGGAAAATTGTAGGGGCCGAACACCGCCACCACCCCGTGGGGCTTGTGGCGCACAAAGGCGCGGGCGCCGGGCATGGGATTTTCCACGGTGCCGGTACGCTCAAAGTAAGCCTTTTCGGAAATCGTGGCCTTGCCGCTCATGGCGGCCACTTCGGTCAGTGCCTCCCACTCGGGTTTGCCGGTTTCCCGGGCGATCAGTTTCGCCAGCGGCGCCTTGTGCTGCTCCAGCAGGCCGGCAAAGGCCTTGATAACGGCCAGGCGTTCCTCTACCGGACGAAAGGCCCAGTCGGCACTGGCGGCCCGGGCCGCCGCCACGGCGGCGTCTACCTGGGCGGCATCGGCGGACGCTCCCTGCCAGACTACCTCGTTTTTGGCCGGGTCGAGGGAGTCAAACCGTTCGCCCGCGCCTGCCAGCCACTGACCATTGATGTATTGCACGGCCTCAGTCATTGCGTTTCATCTCCGCTACCCTGACGGTATCCCCGTCCTCTACCCCGAGCAGGCGTGCGACCTCGGCGGTCATTACCGCCTGCCCCTGTTGTTCGTTCACCGCCATCTCGCCCAGCAGGGCGCGAAATTCCGCAAAGCGGGTATTGCTGATCAGATAAAGCCCGGTCTGGACCGGATGGCCGACCTGCACCGTCAGCCGGCGGCTGTTGCGGACCGTCTGGATATGACGCACCTCGCACTCCACCGTGGGGCCCGCATCGAAAATGTCGACGTAGCCGCGCCAGCAAAAGCCTTCTTCTTCCAGCAAATGCAGGGCCGGGCGGGTCTTATCGTGGGTTTTACCGATCACCCCTCTCGCCTCTTTTGACAGCAGGCTGACGTAAATGGGGTATTTGGGCATGAGATCGGCGATAAACCCCTTCTGGCCGATGCCGGTAAGGTAGTCGACCGTGGGAAAGTCCATGGAGAAAAAGTGCTCCTGCAGCCAGCTCCAGAACGGACTGTTGCCCTTGTCATCGGACACCCCGCGCATCTCCGCCAGCACCCGCTGATCAAACAGCTCGGGAAATTCCGCCAGAAACAAAAACCGGCATTTCGACAGCAGCCGGCCGTTCAGGCCCTGGCGGGCGGGCTCGCGCAAAAACAGGGTGCACAATTCACTGACCCCGGTGTAATCGTTGGTGAGCGTCAGGGTTTGTACCACGTTATGAATGCCCAGCTTGCGGGAGCTGTGCACCTGCTTGCCCAGCAGGTAGGTATAGAAGGGAGACGACAGCCCCACCGCCGACTCCAGCGCCGTGGTGCCCAGCACCTCACCGGTTTCGCTGTCTTCGGCCACAAAAAAGTAAAGGCACTCGCCCTTGCCGCCGGCCCGGCTGGCAAAGGATGCCATCGAATGATCGATCTTGTTTTGCAGCAGCTCGTCGTTCACCGGCAGCGAGGTAAAACCATGGCCGGACTCGATGGCGATCTGCTTGAGAATGGCAAAATCACGCTGCTCTATGGGTCTTATCACCAGCATGCAGCACTCCTTATGATGATAGTGGCGGGGCACCCCCTGCCCCGCCGGTAATGGCGGTGGTCGCCTCAGCCGTTGACCACCCGGGCCACGGCGCGCTCAAAGCGGGCCAGGCCTTGCCGTACTTCTTCCTCGGAGATCACCAGCGAGGGCGCAAAACGCACCACGTTGGCGCCGGCGATCAGCACCATCAGGCCTTCTTCCGAGGCGGCCGCCAGAAAGTCCTTGGCCCGGCCCTGGAACTGCTCGTTCAGCACACAGCCCAGCAGCAGGCCCTTGCCGCGGATTTCCTGAAAACAGTGGTGTTGCTCATTAATCTTAGCCAGCGCTTCGCAGAACCAGCCTTCCCGCTCCTTGACGCCGGTCAGCACCTCGGGAGTATTGACGGTGTCAAAGGCGGCCTCGGCCACGGCGCAGGCCAGGGGATTGCCGCCGTAGGTGGAGCCGTGGGTACCCGGCTTGAGGGAGGCGGCAATGTCGGCACGGGTAAGCATGGCGCCGATGGGAAAACCGCCGCCCAGGGCCTTGGCACTGGTGAGAATATCAGGGGTCACCCCGGTTTCCATGTAGGCATAGAGGGCGCCGGTACGGCCCACGCCGGTCTGCACCTCGTCAAACACCAGCAGCGCCTGATGCTGGTCGCACAACGCGCGCACCGCCTTCACAAAGTCAGCGTCGGGGCTGATGATGCCGCCCTCGCCCTGCAGCGGCTCCATCACCACGGCACAGGTGCGGCTGGACATGATGGCCTTGAGCGCCTCGAGATCATTGTAGGGAACGTGATCGATATCGGCGGGTTTGGGGCCAAACCCCTCGGAATAAGCGGCCTGGCCACCCACGGTCACGGTAAAGAAGGTGCGGCCGTGAAAGCCCTGCTGAAAGGCGATGATCTGGGTTTTTTCGGGACCAAAGTGCTCAATGGCATAACGACGGGCCAGCTTGAGCGCCGCCTCGTTGGCCTCGGCGCCGGAGTTGCAGAAATACACCCGTTCGGCAAAGGTGGCGTCCACCAGTTTGCTGGCCAGGCGCAGGGCCGGCTCGTTGGTCCAGACATTACTCAGGTGCCAGAGTTTTTCGCCCTGCTCCTTGAGCGCGGAGACCAGGGCCGGATGGCAGTGGCCCAGGCAGTTGACCGCAATGCCGCCGGCAAAGTCGATAAACTCCTTTCCTTGCTGATCCCATACCCGGGCGCCCAGGCCCCGCACCGGAATGCTCTGGGCCGGGGCGTAATTGGGTACCATCACCTGATCAAACGTCTCGCGGGTAACAGCCATATCAGACATGCGTTCTTCCTCCGGTTACCGCAGCATGCTCTGCGATAAAAGTTAAATCCATGTAAAGATGCAAGCATTATTGCAAAGTGACCGCAACTTGTCGCTGTAAAAAGTTACAATTATGGTCATTTGTTTTGCAAGATAAAAAATTGTAGTCATTTATCTTGCATAAGCTCGCAAGGCGTCGAGCCCGGACCGGCAGCGCGCGCGTGCCGGCTGCATAAACAGGCATGAAAAAGAATTTTGCACCGGACTCACCGCCATTATTCCCGGTGGCGGCACGCCTGGCGAGCGAGAAAGTCTGATGGGGAAAACAAGAAAAACTTATAGTTGCAGGCCGGTGCCGACGGGCAAGACAGCGCCGGCCCCCGCCTTCACAGGAGATCCAGGTAGTTTTGCAGCAGCCGGTGGCCGCCTTCGGTCAGAATGCTTTCCGGATGAAACTGCACGCTGTGCACCGGCAGGGTACGGTGCTGCATGGCCATGATTTCGTCGCGTTCCCCCTGCGCCTGTTCGCTCCAGGCGGTCACCTCAAAGCAGGCGGGCAAGCTGTCGTCTTCCACCACCAGGGAGTGATAGCGGGTGACGGTGAGCGGATCGGGCAGGCTCGCAAACAGGCCGGTGCCGGTATGGCGAATGGCCGAGGTCTTGCCGTGCATCACTCGCCGGGCCCGGATCACCCGGCCGCCAAAAGCCTGGGCAATGGCCTGGTGCCCCAGGCACACACCGAGCAGCGGCACTTCACCGGCAAAGCGCTCGATGGCCGCCAGTGACACGCCGGCCTCGTTCGGGGTACAGGGGCCGGGGGAAATCACCAGCCCCGATGGGCGCAGGGCGGCAATCTCGTCCAGACCAATTTCGTCGTTGCGGCGCACCACCACCTCCTGCCCCAGCTCACCGAAATACTGCACCAGGTTCCAGGTAAAGGAGTCGTAGTTATCGATCATCAGCAGCATATTAAACTTATCTCTTTGATATTGAAGGCGCTAACCAGCAAAACACTGCCTTGATACCCGCTTGTCCGAGACCTCAACAGCACCCATGAGGAGGCGGTATTTTCGCATCTATCCGGTTGGCGTCAAACCTCGCTGAAGGTAGGCTGTTTGGCTTAACGGCCAAATGGCATGATGAGCGCGGCCAGACATGAGGTGCGCGCGGGCACGGCAAGCGGCCTGCATTTTTTCAGAGAGTCAAACCCTATGGACCTTTACCCTCCTGCATGCAAAGGGCTGGCGGCGGCACGTCCGGCGCGGCCTGCCATGATGTTCATGCCGTCGCAGGTACCCGCATGAAGCACACTCCCGCCAGCCCCCGCCTTGCTCCGCCCCATGCCGACGGGGGGCTGCTGCGCCGCAACCTGATTGCCGCCCTGCTTTACCTGCTGGCGGGAGGACTGGGAATGCTGCTGACCGTTTCCTCGGGCTATGCCTCACCGGTCTGGCCTGCCGCCGGGGTTGCGGTCACCCTGCTGCTGAAATGGGGATGGCGTTGCTGGCCCGGCATCTGGCTGGGGGGCCTGCTGATCGACAACGGCCTCAACACCGCGCTGGATGGCCTGCTGTGGCCGGCCATGAGCGCCGCCCTTGCCACGCTTCAGGCCCTGCTCGCCGCCTGGCTGATCCGCGGCTATTTACAGGGCAGGCTGTCGTCACTCACCGCTGACTGGCGGCTGGCCCTGTTTCTGGTGGGAGTCGGTCCCCTGACCTGCCTGCTCTCTTCCGGCCTGGGTACCCTGATCATGCATTGGGACGGGCGGATTGAGGAAAGTGCCCTGGGGGGCGAATGGTTGCGCTGGTGGACCGGCGACACCCTGGGGATCCTCCTGTTTACGCCCATCAGCCTGTTACTGTGGCCGCGGCACCACGGCGTGCTCGCGCCCGCGAGCGGCAGCGCCCGCTTTAGCCTGCCGCTGATGATCACCACGGCGCTGCTGATACTCGGCCACCTTGGCCTGGCGCAGCTGCTGGAGTTGCGGGCCCGCAACCAGGATCACGCCATGATGGACATGATCAGCAACAACGGCACCAGGCTACTGGCCGAAACCCTGCTGCCGCTCACCGGCCTGGCTCATTTTTTCAGCGCCAGTCAGGAAGTCACCCGCGAGGAGTTCCGTCAGTACACCAGCAGCTTTCTGAGTCATCCGGCCATTGTCTCCGTGGACTGGGCCCCCCGGGTCGAGGCGGCACAGCGCGCGGCCTTTGAAGCCGGGGTGCGGGCAGAAGGAATGGACGCCTTTGAGATTACCGAGCTGGATCAGGCTCGCCACCTCACCACCGCGGCCCCGCGCGCCGAGTATTTTCCCACCCTGTTCAGCGAGCCATTCAGCAGCAACCGGAAAATACTGGGCCTCGACCACCACTTTGAGCCCCAACGGATATCGGCCATGACCCTGGCCCGGGACAGCCAGAGCCCCATCGCTTCGGGCCTGCTGCCACTGGCGCGTACCGACCGTCAGGTAACCCTGGTGTTCATGCCGGTCTGGCAAGACCGGCAGCTGGCGGGCTATGTGGTGGGAACCCTCGATCTGCAGCAATTGTTTGCTCCCCTGCTGCTTCATGCGCGCCGACAGGGGCTGCAGTCCCGGGTTACCGATATCACCCCCGGCGCCCGAGCCGTCACCTTGATCGACGAACTGCCGGCCCAAATCGAGCCCGAATGGAACCATACTTTTCGCTTCTGGGGCCGTGTCTGGCAACTGGACATGCAACCCACCGTTCCCTACTGGCAACCCGGTGCCAGCAGTGAGGAGCGCGTCTTCCTTGGCTTTTCCATGCTGACCGCCCTGCTGGCGGTATTTGCCACCCTGAGCAGCGCCAGCCGTCATCACGAGGTTCGCCGCCAGGTAGGAGAACGCACCGCCCAGCTGCGCAGCGAGCTGGACGCCCGCACCACCGCGGAGCACGCCTTGCACATCAGTGAGCAGCGCTACCGCCGGCTGATTGAATGGTCGCCCTTTGGCGTGCTGGTGCAATGCCATGGCCGCTGCCGGTTCGTCAATGCCAGCACCATGAGGATGTTCGGGGCCAGCACCGCCGACCAGCTGCTCGGCCAGGAGCTGCTCGATTTTATTCACCCGGACAGCCAGGCCATGGTGGCCGAACGTCTGGCCCGGCGCACCGAGGGCCAGGGGGTGCCGGAGTCTGCCGTGGTGCACTATCGCCGGCTGGATGGCTCTTATTCCTGGGCAGAGCTGACCTCCGTCGCCTATGAATACGAAGGGCAGCCGGGCTCACTGGTCCTGCTCAACGATGTCAGCGACCGCATTCGGGCCGAGGAGCAGCGGGATCGGTTTTTTACCCTGTCGCTCGATCTGTTCTGCATTGCCAGCACCGAGGGGTATTTCAAGAGCGTCAACCCGGCGTTCACCCAGGTGCTCGGCTGGAGCGAGCAGGAATGGCTCAGCCGGCCCATTCTCGATTTTGTTCACCCCGACGATGTGGAAGCCACCCGCCGGGAGCTGGCGTTGCTGGCGCAGAACGACATCAGCACCCTGGCCTTTGAAAATCGTTACCTTTGCAAGCAGGGGGGATGGCGCCGCCTGTCCTGGAAGGCGCTGCCCCAGCCGGGCGGGCTGCTGTTTGCCACCGCCCGGGACATCACCGAGCAACACCAGACGGCCCAACGGCTGACCGAACTGAATGCCGAGCTCAAGCTGCGCATCAAGGAGCGCGGCCAGGCCCTGGCCGCGCTCCATGCCCAGAAGGAGGAAGTCAGGGCGGTGCTCGATCACCTGATGGAGTGCGTCATTACCATCGACAGCCGGGGGATCATTCGCCGGGTCAACCCGGCGGTGCAGCCATTGCTGGGGTATGACCCGAACGCGTTGCTCGGCCACAATATCTCCTGCCTGATGGACAGCCCCTTGCGGGAGCAGCATGACCACTATCTGGCCCGCTACCTGGAAACCGGCCAGCGCCACGTCATCGGCAGCAGCCGTGAAGTTACCGGCCGGCACAAGGAAGGCCATGCCGTCAGCATGGAGCTGAGTGTCTCCGAGTACAGGATTAACGACGAGCCGTTTTTTATCGGCACCCTGCGCGATATTCGCGAGCGCAAGGCCATGATTGCCAACCTGACTCAGGCGCGGGAGCAGGCCGAGCAGGCCAGCCGGGCCAAATCCGCGTTTCTGGCCACCATGAGCCATGAAATTCGGACCCCCATGAACGGGGTCATCGGCATGGTCGACGTGCTGGCCCGGGATCAACTGACCCCTTACCAGCAGGATCTGGTCAAAACCGTGCGGGACTCGGCGACCAACCTGCTGACCATCATCGACGACATTCTCGATTTCTCCAAAATCGAAGCCGGCAAGCTGGCCATCGACATGATCCCCACCGAGATCACCGCCTTGCTGGAAGAGCAGTGCCGGGCGCTCGGCCCCATGGCCGCCGCCAGAGAGGTGGATCTGCACCTGGCCACCGGTCCGTCGGCCTGGATCTACAGCGATCCCGTTCGCCTGCGCCAGATCATTGCCAACCTGGTCGGCAACGCCATCAAGTTTTCGGCCCGTGAGCATCAGGCCATCCCCCGGCGGGGCGCGGTAGACATTCACCTCAGCCTCACCGAGAGCAGCCCGCCCCAACTGGTGCTGGAGGTCGCGGATAACGGTATCGGGATAGCCCCAGCACAGCGGCACAACCTGTTTATGCCCTTTACGCAAATGGAAAGCTCAACCACACGGCGCTTTGGCGGCACCGGACTCGGGCTGGCGATTTGCAAGCGCCTGACCGAGCTGATGGCCGGGCAAATTGAGGTGGAAAGCCAGCCTGGCCAGGGCTCCCTGTTCCGCGTCACCCTGCCGGCCCGGCCGGCAGCGGCGCCCGATCCACAAACGCCATCCGTCCTCCCCTCCTCCGCCGCAGACCGAAGGGCCATGCCGGAGCACCTGATCCTGGTGGCCGAAGACGACGCCATCAACCGCAAGGTGATCCAGTATCAGCTTGGCTTGCTGGGCTATCGCTGCGAGGCGGCACACAACGGGCGAGAGGCGCTGGCCATGTGGCGTGACAAGCCGTTTGACCTGCTGCTCACCGACTTGCACATGCCGGAGATGGACGGCTATGAGCTGGCCGAACACATTCGCCGCGAAGAGCAGGGGCCGCATCGCCTGCCCATTCTGACCCTGACCGCCCATGCCCAGCGGGGCGAGGCCGCCCGCGCCCTGGCCAGCGGCATGGATGAGTATCTGACCAAACCGATAACGCTGGACGCCCTGGAAGCGGTGCTGGCCCGCTGGCTCCGCGGCACCACCCGGCCAGACACCACGGACGCGCACGGAACCAAGCTACAGGAAGCTCTGCTCGATCCCCAGGTGCTGGTGCAGATGCTCGGCCATGACTGCCAGCTGATGACCGACACCCTGCAGGATTATACCGATGCCCTGGGCAGCCTGGCCGTTAGACTTGAAGAGACTTGCCTTGCCGGCGACTTTCCCGCTATTGTCGCCCTTGCCCACCGGCTCAAGTCTTCCTCAAGAGCGGTCGGCGCCCAGCGTCTGGCAACCCTCTACAGCAGGGTGGAGGACGCCGCCAAGCACGGCGACAGCGCCACCGTGCACAGGGCCGCCGCCGACCTGACGGCGCTGAGGCTAGCCACCCTGCAGGCCGCAGAGCAACAACTTGTCCACCTTCAACGATCCGAGCATAAGCATGAAGATCCTGGTCATTGACGACGACACCTTTATTTGCCGGCTCATCGGCCGGCAGCTGAACGGGCTGGGCTTTGCCCATGTCGAGCCCTATGAACGAGGCGCGGACGCCATTACCCGGCTGGAGCAGCAGCCTGATGAGGTTGAGCTGATTTTTTGTGATCTGCAGATGCCGGAAATGGACGGCATTGAATGTATCCGTCAGCTGGCCCGTCTCGGCTACCGGGGCATTCTGGTGCTGGTCAGCGGCGAGGACGAACGCATTCTGCAAAGCGCGGAGCGACTGGCACTGAGCCACGGGCTGAGGGTGGCCGGCACCCTGTTCAAACCGGTGGCGAGCGAGCAACTGCACCGCCTGCTGCAGGGCCTGCCGGGAGCCACCTGCAATCGCGTGGCCGCCCGCTCCAGCTACAGCGCCGTCACCCTGGCCGAGGCCATCAGCCACGGTCAGCTGTGCAATTACTACCAGCCCAAGGTCGACCTGAACAGCGGCGCCCTGACCGGGGTGGAAGCCCTGGTGCGCTGGCGGCACCCGCAGGACGGCCTGATCACTCCCGATCAATTTATTCCGGTGGCGGAAGAGCACGGGCTGATTGATGATCTACTTCAGGTCGTGCTCAAGCAGGGGCTGGATGATGTCCGCCGCTGGCATCATGCGGGGCACAGCCTGCGGCTGGCCGTGAACGTGTCCATGAAAAACCTGGTCCGCCTCGATTTTCCGGAGTATGTTGAACGGACGGCGCAGGCCGCCGGCGTCGCTCCCGGCCTGCTGACCCTGGAGATCACCGAAAGCCACCTGATGAACAACCCGCAGGATGCGCTCGACATTCTGACCCGCTTGCGGCTGAAGCGCATTGGCCTGTCTATCGATGACTTTGGCACCGGCCACTCATCCCTGGCCCAGCTGCGGGACATTCCTTTTACCGAGCTGAAAATAGACCGCAGCTTCGTGCACAGCGCCTGGCGCAACAGTGCCCTGCGGACGATTCTGAACGCCAGTCTCGACATGGCCCATCGCCTTGGCCTGCACACGGTGGCGGAAGGCGTGGAGGATCAGCACGACTGGGATTACCTGCGCAACGCCGGCTGTGATGTGGCTCAGGGCTGGTTTATCGCCCAGGCCATGCCGGCAGAACAACTGCTGCCCTGGTGGCGCAACTGGGAAACACGCCGCCCCACCCTGGGCCCAGAACAAGGCTGAACCTATGGCACCCGCTTGCTATTGCCGGCGGCCCGACAAGCCCTTATTCACCCTTAACCGGTACATACCATGACCCGTCCTACTGACCAGCCCGGCCACACCCCCGCCCAGGATGAAGAAGCCCGCCTTGCCGCCCTGAACGCCTACGGGATCCTGGATACGCCCCCGGAGCCGGCGTTTGATGACATCACCGAGCTGGCGGCGTTGATCTGCGATACGCCCATCGCCGTGATCAACTTCGTCGACCGGCACCGCCAGTGGTTTAAGTCCGAACAGGGGCTGGGAGTGAGGGAAACCCCGCTGGACATCTCCATTTGTGCCCATGTCATTTTGCAGTCGGAGTTATTTGTCGTGCCCGACACTCGACAGGACGCCCGCTTTGCCTGCAATCCGCTGGTGACCGGAGAGCCCTATTTGCGCTTTTATGCCGGCGCCCTGCTCAAAAGTCCGGAGGGCTTTCCCCTGGGCACCCTGTGCGTACTCGACCATCGGCCCCGGGAGCTGACGGAGAAACAGCGCATCGCCCTGACCGCCCTGGCCAGTCAGGTGATGAACAACCTGGAGCTGATACGCGTTCAACAGGCCCAGGCCGCCTTGATCGAGCAACTGCAGTCGGCCCAGAAAGAGCTGATCCATCTGGCGTCCACCGATCCCCTCACCGGCCTGTATAACCGGCGGGCCATCGAGGAGCGCCTGAGTCAGGAGCTGGCGCTCATTGAGCGGGGCCGGGCGCCGGCGGCCCTGATGCTGATGGACCTGGATCATTTTAAAACCATCAATGACGACTTTGGCCACGAAACCGGCGACAGGGTCATTGAGCACTTTGCCCGGGTTTGCAAAAACGTGTTTCGTCAGTCCGATATTATCGGTCGCTGGGGCGGTGAAGAGTTTGTGGTGCTGCTGCCCGGCGCCACCGAAGCCGAGGCCTGGCAGGCGGCGCAGCGCCTGCACCAGTCGTTGCGGCAGACACCCCTGGTCGGTGATGAGCACCCGCCGCTGCTTATCACCGTCAGTATCGGCCTGTGCAGCCTGAGCAAAGACTGCGAGCTGGAAGACACCCTGCGCCAGGCCGACGAGCTGCTCTATCAGGCCAAAGACAGTGGCAGAAACCGTACCGTCTGCGCCTCTGCAACCACCGATGGTGAAACACCTGACGACCTGACTACTCCGGACTGAACCGGCCAGCCCTGTTGCCATTCCCCCTTCATGATCCGACGGGCCTGATGCGAAAGATAGCCACATAAAGCAGCGGCACCACAATCAAGGTCAGCACGGTGGCAAAGGCCAGACCAAACATGATGGTGACCGCCATGCTCTTGAAGAAGGGATCCATCAGCAGCGGCGCTACCCCCAGTATGGTGGTAAAGGCCCCCAGAAATACCGGCCGGGCCCGGCTGACGGCGGCATCCACCACGGCGGCAAAACCCGGCTTGCCGTCGGCTCTCTCGACATCGGCCTGATCCACCAGCACAATGGCGTTTTTTACCAGCATGCCAATCAGACTGAGCAGGCCGAGAATCGCCATAAACTCAAATGGCACCTGGAATAACACCAGCCCCAGGGTCACGCCAATAATGGCCAGGGGCGCAGTCAGCCAGATCACCAGCGGCTGGCGCAGGGCGTTAAACATCACCACCACCGCCAGTATCATGGCGCTGAAACCATAGGGGGCCGACAGGGCAAGCCCTTCATTGGCTTCTTTGGAGGCTTTATCTTCTCCGTGCCATTCCAGCCGATAACCGGGCGGCAGCGTCATGGCTTCAATCTCGGGGCGCAGCCGTTCCAGCAGCGGCCCGGAAAGCTCACCGGGCAGCGGATCCGCCTGGGCCTTAATGGTGGGGAACCTGTCCACTCGGCGAATAATGGCATCCACCCATTCCAGCTGCACCGATGTGACCAGCTGACTCACCGGCACATATTGCCTGGCGGTGGGACTGTAGACCTGCACGTTCTCCACCATGTCGGCGCTGGTGCGCTCGGCTGCCGGTGCCCGGGAAATGATAGGGATAAGCTGATCCTCTTCCCGGTACACGCCAATCTGCTCACCACTAAAGGCACGGTTAATGGCCTGGCTGATGTCGGCCAGGGTCAGTCCGGCCCGGCGGGCGGCCACTTCATCCACCACCGGGCGCAGCACCGGCACTTTTTCACGCCAGTCGTCCTGAATGGCAATGGCACCGTCGTCCTTCGCTATGATGGCCTTGGCCTCTTCCGCCAGCCGGCGCAGCACCGCCGGCTCCGGCCCCATAAAGGCGGCTTCTATTTTCTTGCCGCCGCCCCGGCCCAGCATGAATTTCCATACCTTGATGTCGGCCAGCGGATGCCGCTCGGACAGCTGCCGCTGCAGCTCTTCCACCATGTCGGCAATGTGGCCGGGATCCTCCACATCCACCAGCAGCTGGCCATAACTGGTGTTGGGATCTTCAGGGCCGTAGGTGAGCATAAAGCGCAAGCCCCCCTGACCGATAAAGCTGGTCACATGGGTGACCCCTTCCTGCTGTTGCACAAAGTCGCCCATGCGCGACAGCTCCGCTTCGGTTTCCCGAATGTCCGTACCCTGAGGCAGATACATGTCCACCACAAACTGGGGCCGGGCCGACTCGGGCATAAAGCCAGGCTGCACCCAGTTAAAGCCAAAAATGGCCCCGGCCAGCAGCGCCAGCAGCAGGCCGCCGGTGATGGCCCTGTGCTGCAGCGCGCTGCGCAATATTCCGCGATAACGGGCCAGCACACGCGATTCGGGAGCATTGGCCGCTGCCGGTGACACTTTCAGCAAGGTCACACACAACAGCGGCGTGAGGGTCACCGCAAACAGCCAGCTCAGCAGCATGGAGTAAAGAATGACCCAGAACAGCGAGCCGGCGTATTCCCCCATGTCGGTCGGCGACAGACCAATGGCGCTGAACGCCAGAATGCCCACGGCGGTACCGCCCAAAAGCGGCCACTGGGTCGCCTGCACCACGGCGGCAGCGGCGTTGTCGGCCCGCTCGCCCCTTTGCATGCGCACCAGAATGCCGTCGGTCACCACAATGGCGTTATCCACCAGCATTCCCAGGGCAATGATCAGCGCCCCGAGTGACACCCGCTGCATGGCAATACCGTCGAGCTTCATGGCGATTAGCGTGCCGGCCACGGTGAGCAGCAGCACGGCCCCCACAATGATGCCGCTGCGCAGGCCCATAAACAGCACCAGTACCAGCACCACTATGGCCACCGCCGCCGCCAGGTTGGCCACAAAGCCGTCCACCGCCTCGCGCACCGAGTCGGACTGATAGGACACTTCGTTCAGCACCATGCCAATGGGGCGTTCGCCGTCCAGCTCTGCCAGCCGGGCCCGCACCGCATCGCCCATGTTCACCACGTTGCCGCCAGCCACCTGGGAAATGCCCAGGCCAATGGCCGGCTGGCCGTCATACTTCATCAGCGCCCGGGGCGGTTCGCTCTCGGCCCGGGTAATGGTGGCCAAATCTTTAAGGAACACCACTCGATCGCCATCCTGAGAAGTAATGGCCAGATTGCCCAGGGCCGCCACCGAGTCGGCCTGGCCTTCGGGGCTGAAATAGACCCGCTGAGGGCCGATCCGCAGGTTGCCCGCATCGCTTATCACGTTTTGCTGACGCAGGGTCTGGTAGATGTTGCCCAGAGGCACGTCCAGGCGGGCCGCCTGGGCGGCAGAAATTTCCAGATAAATGGCTTCCTGAGGGGCCCCCAGGGTCGTGACCCGGGCCACGCCCGGCACCTGCAGCAGTTCCCGCTCCAGCCCGTGCAGATAGTCCTTGATTTGCTGCAGGGTAAAGCCTTCGCCGATGACCGCAAAAAACAGCGCATACACATCGCCAAAGTCGTCGTTCACTACCGACGGCCCCGCCCCCGGCGGCAGCTGACGCTGGGCGTCGTTCACCTTGCGCCGGAGCTTGTCCCACACCTGCTCCAGCTCCCGGGCGCTGTGGGCAAAGCGCATGTCGATTTCCACCTTCACCAGCGAGTCACCCATGCGCGATACCGAGGTCACTTCTTTCAGCTCCTGCAATTGCTGCACGGCCTCTTCAATGACTTCGGTGACCTCTTCCGCCACCTGCGCCGGCAGCGCGCCGGGGTAAGGAGTGGAGATCACCGCCTGACGGATCACAAACTCCGGATCTTCAAACCGGCCCAGGCTCTGATAACTGATGTAACCGCCCACCAGCAACAGCAGGCAGGTCATCCAGGCAATGGTGCGCCTGGCCAGGGTATGTTCGGCAATATTCATGCACAGATCCTTGTTCAGGGAGTGGACAGCATGGGGCGCACTTTCATGCCTTCCCGCAACTGACTGACGCCGGCGGTGACAATACGCTCACCGGTATTCAAGCCCTGGTTCACCACCACGTGGTCGCCCTGAATGGGCCCAAGGATCACCGGCTGGCGCTCCACCCGGCTGCTCTCCGCGTTCACCTTCCACACGCTGGTGTCGCCATCGGGACCGGCCACCACCGCCCGTAGCGGTATGGTGACCGGACCGGGCGGCCCCTGCTTCACCGCGTTAGGCATGATTTCTACCGACATGCCCGGCAACAGGGTAAAGCCGGGCTCGGCATCCAGCGCCAGCACGGCTTCATAGCTCTGGGTTTGGGGATCCGCCTCGGCAGAAAATGACTTCAGCCGCACCGGCAGCGGTTGCTCGGGCCTGTCGGCAAACACCGCCTGACCTTCCACCTGTCTGGGGGCGGTGCGCACCACCCGCTCGGGCACGCTGATCACAATTTCCAGATTCTGGGTGTCCTGCAGGCTGACCACCGGCTGCTTGGCCTGAATATTGCTGAAATTTTCCACCTGACGGCGGGTGATGACGCCACTGAACGGGGCCAGCAAGCGGGTGTCGTCCATGTCCTTTTTGGCGGCCAGGTAACCGGCCCTGGCCACTTCCATGGCGGTACGCTTCTGATCCACTTCGGCCCGGGCCACCGCCTGACTTTGCTGCCAGATGCGGTTAACCCGGTTGTAATCGGTGCGGGCCTTGTTGTATTCGGCTTCGGTGGAATTCAGCCGGATTTGATAGTTTTCGCCATCGAGCCGGGCCACCAGAGTGCCCTGCTCCACCCGCTGGCCTTCCTGCACCGGCAGCTCGACAATGCGACCGGGCACGTTAAAGGCCAGCTCCGCCCGCTGCACCGCCCGTACCCGGCCGGGAAAACGCAGGCTGCTGTCGCCGCTGCCGGCACCGACCTGCATGATTTGCGCCGGGCGCACGGTTTCTTCATCAGTGGCCGGCGGCGCTTTTTGTTCACAGCCGGCCAGCAGTGCCGCTGCTCCCAGCAGGACGACCAAGGCGTGTTTCATTCCCATGGCATGATCACTCTTGTGTTATTTGAGTCTGGTTTGGCATTAATCGGGGTCGAAAAGATTGAGCTGTCAGTTAGTGTCGGCCAAAGCCGGCTTGCCAACAAGGTTGCTGTCGCCCAGAATGGGTCATCGTTTTTTCTTTTTTTTCAGAAAGATATAAAAACCATGGCGATAGATGACGATCATCTGACCACCCATTTCGGACGCATCTGGCCGGCCCATGTGGAGGCATTGACCGGCCTGCTGATCCAGCTGCGGCAGCAGTTTGACGGCGATCTCGACTTAATGCTGATCCTGGGCATTATCGGCACCCGTGCTCAGCCCGCGCGTCAGGCCAGTGCCATGACCTATGCCCAGTTTATGGCCGGCGAACGGCCCACCCCGGCGGGACGGCCCATCAATATTCAGTCGGTGGCGGAGTGCAGCGGCATGGCCCGGGAGACGGTGCGCAGAAAGGTGAGCAAACTGGAACAAATGAGGCTGATCACTCGGGAAGCCAACGGCAATCTGCTGGTTACGCCAGAGGCCACCCGTGCACTGACGCCGGCGACCGAAGCCAGCCTGCGTTATATGGCGGAAATGCGACAGCATTTTGTGGCATGAGCAGAAAGCTCACCAGCGCGAAGCCGGTCGTGAGCACTGCCGCGGCCTCGTGGCCGAGCCCGGCGGCGACGCCGATGGTGGCGGTCAGCCAGATGCCCGCCGCCTGGCTTCGCGATGGAGTGTGTCTGATTTCGAGCCGTGACCGGCATGGCGGTTCACTGCGTGACGTCGAAGCGCAGCATGCCGATCATCTGCCCGGCCTCGGTCACGACCCGTACGCGCCAGCGGCCTTCGGGGTTGCCGGGGAAGTTGCGCTTGTGGGTCCAGGCGCGGTAGCCCGCTTCGCGCCCTCCGCTTATGTCCAGCGGAATGCGGTCGACGCGCCGGCCGTTGTGCTCCCAGACATGGTAGATGCGCTCCTTCAAACCGCGCGGTGCGTTAATCGCGGTAAAGGCATAAAGCCCGTTGTCGTGCAGTTCCCGGCTGGACAGCTGGCGCAGGCGGTTACCGGGTTTGCGCGAGGCATCGTCGATGCTCATGGTCACGGCGACATCGGTCAGCCACAACGTCGCCGGAGGAACCCAGATGCGACCTAGCCAGCCCACCAGCCCGACACTAAGCGCGAGCAACGGGATAGCGATCAGGCTTTTCCAGTTCCATTCGGGAAAGAAGCTGAGCAGGCTGGGCAAGGCCAGCAGCACGGCAATGATCAGCGAACAGAGGTAACTCTGCGGCGTGGACAGGTGAAAGATGATCGGCAGCGCCGTCAGCAGGACCGCGAACAGCGTCAGCGCATGGAAAGCCAGATAGATCCAGCGGCGCGGCGCCAGCCATTGGTAATACAGCGGATCGATCAGCGAGATCAGCGCGGCGATGCCCAGCAGCACCGTGAACGCCGACTGGCCGCTGTTCCAGGTGGTGGTGATGAAGAAGAACGGGATGATGAAGAACAGGCTTTCCTGATGCACCATTTGCGTGACGTAACGCAGTAGTGGAGGCGGGACCTTCCAGCCGAACCGGCGCTCCACGCCGCGGCGCAGGCTGTTTTCCAGCATCAGCCAGAGCCAGCTGGCCAGCATCACCGCCGCGATCACCTTCGCCAGCCCAGCATGGCGCTCCACCAGAACGAAGCTGGCAACGCCCGAGCAGAACCCGAACAGCGCGACGACGCCCGGATAGCGCAGGATCAGGCGCGAGGCCAGATTGAAAAGGCCGGCAAGGCGGGATTTCAGCAGCATCTCGGTTTCACGTTAAGCGGTGCCTTCTATGAGTATCGGTGCCGGCTGCGAGCGCGGGCTGGTCGCCTGACGATCGTGACTCATGCGGCCTGTGCAACAGGCCTATCAACCGGCTATTGGCCGTTATTTTTCAGCCCCAAACCGCGCCAACTGCATTTCCTTTAGCCGGCTCAGGGTACGGCGAAACGGAAACGCCAGGGCGCCGTCCTGATAGAGTTCCTCCATCGGCACCGCCGCCTCAAGGTACAGCGGTATACCTCTGTCATAGCATTCATCCACCAGGGCGATAAAGCGGCGCACGCCGTCGTCCTGGCGGGACAGCACCGGCAGCCTACGATCGCCGGCGGCCACCTGCACGGCGCCGTCTTCGGTGCCCCGGGCAATGCCAGCCTGCCGGCGGTCACAACTGAGCCGGGGCACCGCACCCAACAGCACCTGGTCAAACCGGTCACACAACGCGATAAAATCCTGGGCTGCCAATGGCTGCTCACACAGGTCCGCATAACGGCACCAGAGCACCCGCTTATGGCGCCCCAGCACGGGTATGGAGCGGTTGCCCAGAATAACAGGCTCGCAATTTTGCTCCGTGCCCGCCAGTTGCTCAAACACCCCAGCCAGCGCCTTCGCATCCTGCACCCAGTAACGCTGCTGCGGCCGGCCCGGATGCAGGCGGTGATCCTGCTCGCCATGTACCGCCACCACTTGCATATGCTCCGTCATGGCCGCCACCGCCGGCAAAAACTGCGCTCGGTTGAAGCCGTCCGCATACAGTCCCTCGGGCGGCTGGTTGGAGGTGGTCACCAGCACCAGCCCCTGCTCGAACAGGTGGCGCAGCAGCCGGCCGAGCAGCATGGCATCGCCAATGTCACTCACAAACAACTCGTCCAGACACAGCACCCGCACCTCGGCGCTCATTTCCCGGGCCAGTACCTTCAGTGGCTCTTCGGTGCCGGTGAGCTGAAACAGCCGTTTGTGCAGTTGCTGCATAAAATGATGAAAATGCAGCCGCCGGGCGGGCACACCGGCGCTGTGCAGGCTGGCAAAAAAGCGGTCCATCAGCCAGGTCTTGCCCCGCCCTACCGGTCCCCACAGATACACGCCGCCGGTCGCGGCCTCCCCCGCCAGCAGGCGGCGGTAACAGCCTTCCAGCCACTCGACGGCGTGGCGCTGGGCGGCATCGTCGGCAAACCCGGACTCCAGGGCGGCAAGCCAGGCGGCATGGGGGGATAACAGGGTCATGGCTCCTCTCTACAAAATGCAGCGTCTTCAACTCGAAGTCCGTCACTGTACTCGATTTGGTAACATGATACCTTCTGCCGTTCATCGTCCGAAGGCGGCCCCTCACGGGTACGGCCGTCTCTTTCCGGGTAAATCTTGCGATGCTCCGGTTACGACGGCCGCCTACCCACCACCCGAGGCCCAGATGATAGAGAACCGAATCAAGTTCCGTCACTTGCAATGCTTTATTGAAGTCGCCCGCCAGAACAGTGTGAGCCGGGCAGCGGATATTCTGTCGCTGACCCAGCCGGCGGTATCCAAGAAGCTGAAAGAGCTGGAAGACATGCTGAACGTGCAGTTGCTAAAGCGCAGCAAGAAAGGAGTTGAACTGACCCAGTTTGGCGAGCTGTTCCTCAGGTATGCGGGGGCCAGCATGACCGCCCTGCGTGAAGGCACCGAATCCATAGTACAGGCCCAGCAGCAGGGCAAAACGCGCCTCAGCGTGGGCGTGTTGCCCACCGTGGCCGCCAGCATGTTGCCAAAAGCCGTCATGCATTTCCGTAGCGCGGGCATGGAGGTGACCCTTAATCTGGTATCCGGCCCCAACACCCTGCTGCTGGGGCAGTTGCGGGTGGGCGAGCTGGATCTGGTGGTTGGCCGGCTGGCCGAGCCGGAGTTGATGACCGGGCTCTCGTTCCAGCACCTTTATTCGGAACGCATTACCTTTGTGGTCCGCCCCGGCCATCCCCTGCTGGACAGAGATCCCTTCAATATTCAGGCGCTGCGTGACTTCAACGTGCTCTTCCCCACCAGGGAGTCCATTATCGCCGCCTCGGCAGAGCGCTTCCTGATCTCCCGGGGCGTGGGGCTGCCACAGGACCGCATTGAAACCATTTCAGACTCGTTCAGCAAGGAATATATTCGCCAGACCGATGCCATCTGGATCATCTCCCGGGGGGTTGTCGCCAGGGAAATAGAAGAAGGCGAGCTGATGGAGCTGCCGCTGGATACACGGGACACTCTGGGCCCGGTCGGGCTGACCGTCAGGGCCGACAGCCTTCCCACGCCGGCGCTTCAGCTGTTCATGAACAGCGTGCGCCATGCGGCGGCGGCCATCGGCGAAAAAGAACCCTGACGGCCCGGTCGTTCCGGCGCAGCCGGGCGGTGGCGCTGCACCAAAGGCCGCGCCCGCAACAGCCATAAAAAAGGCCGGCGCAGCAGTCCTTGCCAAAGGCTGCCGTACCGGCCGTTTTTTTATGGCAGGGTACCGTGGCACCCTGCGTGTCGGCTTACCAGTCGTTGAACTTGTCGAGATCGATACCGGACTTGCCCGGGGCCAGGATGTTGTTGGGATCCAGGGCCTTTTTGAGGGTATGCTCCAGGCGACGTTTCACCGGACCATAGCTCTGGGCAACCCGCTCCATAAAGCGGGTGTTCACCCGGTATACAGCGTAACCGCGCTTTTCGAACTCATCGAGCAGCTCATTGAAGCATGCGTCGGCCCGCTTGGTTTCTTCCGGGTTGGTGCGGTCATAGAGCACGTCGATCACGTGGTGCATGTCGCGCCAGCCCACAATAAACTCGCCCACGTAATCCAGGCCGTGCTTGTTCAGGATCTGCTTGGCCAGGGCGTACTGCTTGTCGCACTCACTGCCCCGGGCCTGGCTGACCGGCGCAAACCACATGGAGCCGCCGCCCCCGCGCCAGTTGTACAGGCCAAATTCGCGCAGGTTGGGCACCCCCGACATCAGCTTGGCCCGGTAGGTGAAGGGCTCGGTGCCACCGGCTTCTTCCTCGGTAATGATCTTGCCCTTGCCCAGCTGTTTCAGCGCCCCGGTCACTATGTTCCAGTTCACCGCCACCTGCTCCGGGGTGCCGTACAGCGCGCAGTACACGTTCCAGGCGCCCAGGTGCTTGTCTTTCTGAATTTGCTTGAGAATGGCGTCCGAAGTGGCTCCCGGCTCGCTGGTGTAGTCGGCGCGACGTACTCCGGCGGTGGAGGCTTCCCAGAGCACGCCGGCGATCACCACCGAGTTGGGGATCACCTGGTTGATGCGCAGCGGGCGAATAAACTCGACGATCTCGGCGATGTCGGTCTCTTCCTCAAACTGGATCTCAAACGGCTTGATCACCGGCGGCTTGGGCATCAGCCAGAAGCCCAGCTTGGTACAGATGCCGTAGTTGGCCTGGGTAAACATGCCATCCAGGGTTGGACCATAGCCCCACTTGAAGACCTGCCAGGCGTTGTCACCTTCCACGCCGCCCATGCCGGTGCGGTAAATATCGCCGTTGGCCAGCACCAGCTCCATGCCGCACTGCATCAGGAAGTGCTCACCGTAGGGGGTATAGCCCACGCCCCGATCCATGGTGTTGCCCAGGGGGCCGGCAATGGCCGAAGGCGCCGAGAACGACAGCATCAGCGGAATGTTGTTTTCCTGCAGATAGTCATACAGTTGCTGGTAGGTGACCCCCGGCTCAACCAGGGCGGTACCCAGCTCGGCGTCCACATGGATGATCTTGTTCATCTTTTTCAGATCGAGAATGATCTGGCCGCGATGGTGGGGCGCGGTACTGCCGTAACCGAAGTTGCGGCCGGTAGACACCGTCCACACCGGGATCTTGTGTTCATTACAGATCCTGACCACCCCCTGGATCTGCTCCACCGTGGTGGCGGTCACGGCGGCGGACGGCGCATGCTCGGCGTCCTCGCTGGGCATCATGATCTTGTTGTAGGGCTTGAGCTGGGCGTCTTCCACCAGCACGTTCTCGTTACCCAGCAGGGCCCGGAACTTCTCGATAGCCTGATGGAACTCCCCCTGCTCAACATCGCGGGGCAATACCTTGTAATTTTGTTCACTCATGAGATGGGCTTCCTTCAGGTCTCAATGGAAAATGAAACATAGTGGCCATTCAGGGCCATGGCACGGGCGGGGGGAGCCGCCCGCAGCGGGCGCTGTCCAGGCTGGGGCGAGGCCAGGGCAAAGGCCAGGGCCGGCGCCCATTGCGGGCCCGCCGCCAGCGTCTGCTCGGTCAGCACCGAGGGAAGGCTGCAGCCCTCGGCCAGGGCGGCAAACTGGCTGATGCAGGCGCCGGCCTCGGTGGTGGCCGACAGCCGGTGCCGGGATTGACCGCCCTCGGTCACATGCTGACCGGACCAGTGCAAACGGGCGCCGGCGCTGCGGGCCAGGCTCAGGATCAGGGCGCCGCTGGCATCGTCCACCAGGCCAATAATGCGCTCACCCGAGGCGGTGTTCAGCCGGTGTTGCAGGGCAGACACAAATTCCATTCCGCTGTCGGTGCGCATGACGGCGGCGCCCCGGCCGGCCGGGTGCGCCCGAACACCTGCGCCAAAAACCGCCTCGGCCTCGGCGCCGCTGACCAGTACCAGCAGCGGCTTGCGGGCCCCGCCCACGGCCGCCGGAGCGGCGCTGGCCAGGCCCACTCGACCCAGGGCCAGGCCGGTCAGCCCGCCCAGGGCCATGCCTTTCAACAGGGTACGACGTTCAATGCCCATAGTTACTCCTGAGCCGGCGCCGGCAGTTGCTGAATGTATTCACCCACCTGTTGCAGTGACACATCATCGATAAAGGAAGCCGGGAAGGCCGGCATGGCCCTGAATCCCTGACGGACGATGATGCTGATATAGGCCGGAGGCAGCTCCCGGCCCGCCAGCACGGGGCCGATTTCGCCATTGGTTTCATGACAGTGGCCACACACTTTCTGATAAACATGCTCGCCCCCTTGCCACTGACCATCGCCGCTGGCACTGGCAGAGAAGGCGGTCAGTGCCGCCGGCATCACCAGGGCGGCGACCACGGACTTGACCTTGCTGATAGATAAAAACATGGATGCTCCTTGCTTAAACAGGTAATGAGTGCGCTTAGAACGGATACCGACGCGGCTCGTACTGCACGGTGATCCAGTGGTCGGTGGTGAACTCCTCAATGGCCCACTCACCGTTAAAGCGACCCAGACCCGAGCTTTTCTCGCCGCCAAAGGCCGCATTCGGCGCATCATTCACCGGCATGTCATTGACATGGGTCATGCCCGCCTGAATACCCTGAGCGAAGCGCACCCCCCGCTCCAGGCTGCCGGTAAAGACGGCGCTGGACAGGCCGTATTCGCTCTGATTGGCCAGTTCCAGGGCGTGCTGTTCGTCGCGAGCCACCTGAATACCCACCAGGGGGCCGAAGATCTCTTCCCGGGCAATCTCCATGTCGGCGGTCACGTCGCCAAACACATGGGGCGGCAGCACATTGCCCTGAGGCTCGCCCCCCACCAGCAGAGTGGCTCCCTCCGCGTTGGCGGTTTCAATTTTCTGCAACAGCCCCTGCAGCTGCTTCTGGTTGATCACCGGGCCCACCACCGTCTCGGCCTTGCTCGGATCACCGTAAGGCAGTGCCTTGACCCGCTCCACATAACGACGGGTGAATGCCTCGGCCAGGGGCTGCTCCACGATGATGCGGTTCACCGCCATGCAGATCTGCCCCTGGTGCAGGAACTTGCCCACCACGGCGGCGTTGACCGCCTGCTCGAGATCGGCATCGGCCAACACCACAAAGGGGCTGTTGCCGCCGAGCTCCAGCGCCACATGCTTGAGGTGTTTGCCGCCACTGGCCAGGCGACCGATGTTCAGGCCAATCTCGGTGGAGCCGGTAAAGGAAATAAAGGCCGGTACCGGATGCTCGACAAAAGCGTCGCCAATCTCGGCGCCGGAGCCCACCACCACATTGAGCACACCGGCAGGCAGGCCGGCTTCTTCAAAAATGCGGGCAATCAGCAGGCCACCGGTTACCGGGGTATCACTGGCCGGTTTGATCACCACAGCGTTCCCCAGGGCCAGGGCCGGCGCCACGGAACGCTGGGTCAGGTGAAGCGGGAAATTCCAGGGGCTTATCACGCCCACCACCCCCAGCGGCTTGCGGTAGACCCGGCTTTCCTTGCCCGGAACGTCGTTGGGCAAAATACGGCCGTGCACACGGGAGGGAAAGCTGGCCGCTTCCAGGGTAATGGCGCGGGCGGCCCCCCACTCGATCTGGGCCTTGATGCGGGTACTGCCCGACTCCTTGATGATCCAGTCGACAATCTCGTCCTTGCGCTGATCAAAGATCTCCACCGCTTTCAGCATGATCGCGGCTCTCGCCGCCGGTGCCATGGCGGCCCAGCTTTTCTGGGCCTCGCGAGCGCAATGGAAGGATTCATCAAGATCCTCTCCGGTGGCCAGGTTCAGCTCCAGCAGGGTTTCCTGGGAATAGGGGTTCTGCACCTGCAGCTTGCGCTCCGAATGCCCTGCCCGCCACTGACCGGCGAGGAGCTGTAACTCAAAATTCTGATAGGGGGCGGTAGTCATAGAGCAACATCCTTTACGTTGAAAATGTCTCGGCATCGGAGCTGACACCCAGATTCGACTATTCGGGGGGAATATGAACGCCAGGGTCCGTGTCACCGTCCTGCTGAGCCCACCGCAATGATGGGCAAGACGAATGTTATACCAATGTTACCTCTATCAAATTAATGTTCCATTAGTGATATTTAAAATGAATTTATCGCTTAATTGTATGTCGTTTTTGACATACGAATATCCTTCGCACCTTCGCAGCGTTCAAAACAAGGGGGGATAAGCCCGCCTGGCTGGCTGAAGAAATGAGGCAACGGCAGAATGACGGGCTGGCACAAATGAGACAGCGGAAGGGGACCGGCACCCATGTATCTCATTTTCGATATGTGAAATTAACAAATCCTTATTTTACATAACCATTGGTTTAAGCAACATTGAATGCCAGTCTCTTACCAGCCTAACAGGCCATCACGATGACACAGTCTCTGGCAACCAATGGAGTACAGCTCCACTACCAACTGGAAGGTCCCAGCCATTTGCCGCTGCTGGTCTTCTCCAACTCGTTGGGAACGGATCTGCGGGTCTGGGATCCCCTGCTTCCCCTGCTGGCAAGCCGGTTCCGCTTCCTGCGCTACGACATGCGGGGGCACGGTCTGTCGGACTGCCCTCCCGCGCCCTATCACATTGACGATCACATCAATGACCTGATCGGCCTGCTCGAACAGCTCAACCTCGGTCAGGTTACGCTCTGTGGCCTGTCGGTAGGCGGTATCGTCGCCCAAGGTGTGGCGGCCCGCCGGCCCGACCTGGTCGACGCGCTGATCCTGTGCGATACCGCCCATAAAATAGGGCCGGCTCAGGGCTGGGAAGATCGCATTCGGGCCATTCGCGAAGGAGGCATCGAATCCATCGCCGACGCCGTGATGGAGCGCTGGTTCGCCACCGAGTTCCGCACCCGCCGCCCCCTTGAGCTGGCTCGCTGGCGCAACATGCTGGTGCGCACCCCGACAGAAGGCTATGTGGGCACCTGTGCGGCCATCCGCGATGCGGATCTGACCGAAAGCGCGTCCCGCCTGACACAGCCCACCCTGTGCCTGGTGGGCGATCAGGACGGCGCCACGCCCCCCGAGCTGGTCAAGAGCACCGCCAGCCTGATCCCCGGCAGCCGCTTTGAGATGATTGAAGGGGCCGGCCACCTGCCCTGTGTGGAGCAACCCGCCGCCCTGGCCGAGAGGATCACCGACTTTCTGACGTCGCAGACGCCGCCTGACCGGTTCGAACAGGGCATGAAGGTACGTCGCTCTGTGCTGGGCAATGCCCATGTGGACCGGGCAGAAGCCCGCAAGACGGCCTTTGACGAGCCCTTCCAGACGTTTATTACCGAAGGCGCCTGGGGATCGGTATGGAGCCGCCCAGGCCTGAGCAAGCGGGATCGCAGCCTGCTGACCATCGCCTTGATGGCGGCCCTCGGTCATGAAGAAGAGCTGGCCATGCATATTCGTGCCACGCGCAATACCGGTGCCAGCAAGGCGGAGGTGCAGGAGACCCTGCTACACATCGCCGTTTACGCGGGGGTGCCGTTCTCAAATATCGCCTTCCGCATCGCAAAGGAAGTCTATAGCGAACTCGAACACCACAAGGAGCCATGATCATGAGCAGCGTTACCAACAGGGACTGGTCCAGCCATCCCGCCTTTATCTCTCCTGAATACAAGTCTTCCGTTCTGCGCGGCGTATCCCAAAGCCTGGTGCAGATCGATCCCGAGCTGGCCGAGCTCACCGGCCCGGCCTTCGGCCCCGAGGTACTGGGTCCGCTGGATCACGATCTGACGAAAAATGGCCAAATCAACGGGGAGCCCATCGGGGAACGCATCGTGGTCACCGGCCAGGTTTTTGACGAGTCAGGCCAGCCGGTCCCCAACACCCTGATCGAAGTCTGGCAGGCCAATGCCGCCGGCCGCTATGTGCACAAGCGCGACCAGCACGAGGCACCGCTCGATCCCAACTTTCTGGGCGCGGGTCGCTGCCTGACCGATGCCGAAGGCCGCTACAAGTTCTATACCATCAAGCCCGGTGCCTATCCCTGGGGCAACCACCCCAATGCCTGGCGGCCCAATCACATTCATTTTTCCCTGTTCGGACCGTCCATCGCGACCCGCCTCGTCACCCAGATGTACTTCCCCGGGGATCCCCTGCTGGCCTATGACCCCATTTTTGAAAGTACGCCGGCCGAGGCCCGTGACCGTCTGGTCAGCGAGTTCTCCCTGGATGTCACCGAAGACGGTTTCGCCCTGGGATATGTGTTCAATATTGTACTGCGTGGCGTGAATGCCACTCCCGTGGAGGCCTGAGCCATGACCATGAAACAAACTCCTTCCCAGACGGTTGGCCCCTACTTCGCCTATGGCCTGACCGCCCAGCAGTATCACTATAACCACGGCCAGGTGGCCGGCAGCCAGCTGGTACGGGGCGAGGTGCAGGGTGAGCGCATTCGCCTCACCGGCAAGGTCTATGACGGTGAAGGGGTGGCCATTGACGACGCCATGATCGAAATCTGGCAGGCCAATGCCGCCGGTCGCTTCCATCATCCGCTGGACCAGCGCGCCGATCGCGCCCTGGACCCGGGCTTCCTCGGTTTTGGCCGTTGCGGCACCGGTACTCAGGACGATCTGAGCTTTGTGTTCGACACCGTCAAACCGGGCGCCGCCCAGGATGGCCATGCCCCCTTCATCACCGTTGTGGTGCTGCTGCGCGGCCTGTTGAGCCATGCCTATACTCGCGTCTATTTTGAAGATGAAGGCCGCGCCAATGACGCCGACCCGGTGCTCAACAAGGTGCCCGCCGAACGTCGCCCCACCTTGCTGGCCAAGCGGGTGGAGACCGGCACCGGCGTGGAATACCGCTTTGATATTCACATGCAGGGCGACCGGGAAACGGTCTTCTTCGAGGTGTAAGGCACCCGGGCGCCAGCCGGCGGTGTTTTCTTCGCAGAGAAATGGCGCCGGCCTGTGTATCGGGTGGGCCTGAGCATCGATATGCTTCTGGACGCCCCGCGTAGTCAGGGAGCAAGGCGCCTTCCCATGGGCCCGGGGAAGGCGCCTTGCGGCTCACGGTGTTCACCCTCAAGGTTTGCCGTGCCGGTATGCTTTATATTGAATGTCCCACCCGATCCTCAGCGAGACCATGATGTTTTCCATTTCTCCTTTTGATTCTTCCCTGTTCCGTGAGCTGTTATCCGACTCAGAGGCCGCCCGCCTGCTGGGGGACGAGGCCAGGATTAGCGCCATGCTGACCACGGAGGGCGAGCTGGCCCTGGCCCAGGCCGATTGCGGCCTGATCCCCCGCGACGCCGCCGAGGCGATTGCCCGCACCGCCGCCACCCTGACCGTGCCCGCCATCAAGCTGGCTTCGGGAACCGGTGCTGCCGGCGTGCCGGTGCCGGCCCTGGTCAGGGCGCTGAAGCAGGCGCTGCCCGAGGAGCAGGCCCGCTGGGTCCACTTTGGCGCCACCAGCCAGGACATTGTCGATACCGCCCTGGTGCTCAACTGCCGGGCGCTGCTCATGCTTTTTGAGCAACGCCTGGCGAACCTCATTTCCAGCCTGGCCGCGCTGGCCCGGACCCACCGCCACACCCTGACCGCCGGCCGCACCCGTACCCAGCAGGCGGTGCCGATGAACTTTGGCTTCAAGGTCGCCAACTGGCTGGCGCCTCTGCTGCGCCAGCAGGAACGGCTGCAGCAGTTGAAGCCACGCCTGCTCAAGGTCCAGCTGGCCGGTGCCGTCGGCACCCTGGCGGCCATGGGCGAGCAGGCTCCCCGCATCGCCGAGCGCCTGGCCGAGCGGCTGGCGCTGGCTCCCGGCCGTAACTGGCATACTCAGCGTGACAGCCTGGTGGAGCTGGCCGACTGGCTGTCCATGACCACGGGGGTGCTGGGCAAAATGGGGCAGGATTGGCTCTGGCTCAGCCAGACCGAGGTGGGCGAAGTCACCTTCAGCAACGGCGGCGGCTCTTCCACCATGCCCCAGAAATGCAACCCGGTGAATGCGGAAATGCTGGTGGCCATGGCCCGCCACAATGCGGGCCTCACGGGGCAGATGCACCAGGCCATGTTACAGGAGCACGAGCGCAGTGGCAGTGCCTGGGCCCAGGAATGGCTGGTGTTGCCCACCATGCTGATGGCCACGGCGGTAGGGCTGCATCATGCGCAGGAGGCGCTCGATCACCTGGTGGTCAACACCGGCCGCATGCAGGCGAACCTGGAGCTGCATAACGGAGTGATCTTCGCCGAAGCCGCCACCTTTGCCCTGGCCCGGCACATGCCCCGAGACCAGGCCGCCGACCTGGTCAAGGCCGCCTGCCAGCAGGCTCTGACCGGACAACAGCACCTGTTTGAACTGATCCGGGAGCAATGCGGGCACCAACTGGATCTGGCGCAGTTACAGCAGCACCTGCTGGAAGGAGGCGCTACCCTGGCCTGGTTTGACGATATTCTGAACGCTGCCGGTCCTGCCTGAGCCGGCCGATAGTGCCGCCGCCCCACCCCATCATTGCAAGAAGGTGTCTCCATGCAGGCCATCATCTCCATTACCGCCCCCATCTTTCTGCTGATTGGTATCGGCTACGCCGCCGTTCGATGGCGCATCATTCCCACCGAGACCATTCCCGGCCTGGGCCGTTTCGTGCTCTATTTCGCCATGCCCGGACTCATCATCAATAACCTGAGCAAGATGCACATAGGGGACGTCCTCGAGCCCGGTTACATCCTGGCCTATAGCCTGGGCTCCCTGCTGCTGATGGGACTTGGGCTGTTGCTTTTTCGTCTGCTGCGCCAGGAGCCGGTGCTGGCCTCGCTCAAAACCATGGGCATGGTCATGCCCAACACTCCCTATTTCGGCTTTCCCATACTGCTGCAGGTCGTGGAAGGGGTCGCCAGCCAGGCGCTGGCCATGGCCATGCTGGTGGAGGCCCTGCTGATCATTCCCCTGTCGATGGCGCTGCTGGAATTTCACTCCTCACGCCATAGCAACCAGCCCCTGAGCCAGGTGCTACTGACCCTGCCCAGGCGGGTGCTGCGCAATCCCATGATCATCGCCATTCTCGTCGGCCTGCTCATCGCCTTGCTGGAGCTGCGCCTGCCATCGGCCCTGAGCACCACCCTGAACATGCTGGGCCAGGCGTCGGCCGCGGTCGCCCTGTTCGTGATCGGCGCCTCCCTGGTGGGCAGCCCACTCAAGGGCAAGGTGGGTGCCATGCTGCCCGTGATGGCGGGCAAACTGATCGCCCACCCACTGCTGGTGGGGTTGATGATTTGGCTGCTGCCCCCCTTTAACCCCGATCTGCAGCTGGCGCTGCTGTTGCTGGCCGCCATGCCGATGATGAGCATTTACCCCATTTTCGGCAGCCAATATGGTCATCGTCATTTTGCTGCCGGTACCCTGCTGCTGACCACCCTCGGCGCCTTTATCAGCGTCTCCCTCCTGCTGTTATTTGTCCGCTGAGCGGCACCGGGCCGCCAGGGGGATGGGCCCGGTTTTATATGCAAAACGATATAGAAGCAGCCTCGCTTTTTCATTGTTCCATTTCCTTCCGGTGCTTTAACGTTGTTTCGACAATGAAAACAGGATGTAGCCAGATTGACAGGGGATTCCGCCCTTTATGTTGTCGGAACTGACGCTGCCTGATGCTGCTTCCTGTGCTGAATTCCCTTTCCACCGGCGGGCCGGCGCCCGACCGATATTTCATACAAAGGACTGATATGACCTGTTCACATGTTCAGACTGCTTTCGGCCGGCGCCAGGCGTTGGCGCCTCTGGTTGTCACCCTGCTGCTGACCGCCCCCACCGCCCTTGCGGTCACCGGCCACTATGTGCCCGGAGTGGAAGGGGTCAAGGGCGCCTCGGTGCCGCCGGCCGGCACCTATTACCGGGGCTACGCGGTGCATTACGATATTGAGCAACTCAATGACGACAACGGCCAGGCCCTGCCCGACAGCAACACCGGCTCGGTCACCGCCCTGGCCAACCGCGTTATTCATATTACCGACAAGCAGTTTCTCAACGCCGACTACGGCTTTGAAACCATTATTCCCGTGCAGCGTACTTCCCTGGATTTTGAACGGCTCGGGGTCAACAGCACCGAAACCGAAATCGGTGATGTCTTTATCGGCCCGGTCGTACTGGGCTGGCACGGCCAGCAGTGGGATGCGGTGTTTGCCTCCGGAGTCTGGTTCGACACCGGCAGCACCGCCGAGCCCGCCTCCGCCGGCAAGGGCTACAAAAGTGTGATGACCACCCTGGGCGGCACCTACCATATGGACGCAGCCAAAACCTGGTCGTTCTCGGCCCTGTCCCGTTACGAAATCAATTTCGATGACGACAATGGCGTGGACAGGGGTGACAGCTTCCTGGTGGAGTGGGGCCTGGGCAAGCGCCTGAGCAACGGCCTGGAACTGGGCCTGGTCGGCTATGACGGCTGGCAGCTTGACGAAAACACCGGCGGCGACCTGGCCCCTGGCCAGGACCAGGTAAAAGTGGAAAAACACGCCCTGGGCCTGGAAGTGGGCTATTTCTGGCCAAGCCTGGGCTTTGGTCTCAACGGCGCCTACCTCAACGAATACCAGGCGGACAACAGCACCGAAGGCGACCTGTACCGCCTTACCCTGACCAAGATCTTCTAACCCCCTTCTCCCGGGCCGATGCCTGCCAGGGGTCGCTTCCTTAACGGAGCGGCCCCGTTTTGTTCTCGTCGGCAGCCGCGCCGAATTGGGCGATGCCCGCCTGTCGAAAGGCGTTGGGCGAGGTGCCGGTCAGACGGCGAAAAAAGCGGGAAAAATAGGCCGGCTCGCTGAATCCCAGCCGGTCGGACACCTGGCTGACCGTCATCGGGGTATAAAGCAGGCTGCGCTTGGCTTCCAGCAGCAGCCGCTGGTGCATACACTGCAACGCACTCTGTCTGCCCAGGCGACGACAGAGGGTGTTGAGGTAGGCCACGGAAATCCCCAGCGTGTCGGCATATTTCTGCACCGGCCATTGCTCTGCATAATGCTCTTCCACCAGCCGGGAAAAACGGAAAAATAGCCGGTATCCCCTGGTGACCGGCGCTTCATCATCGCCCGGCTCCAAGCTTTTTCGCTGCAGCCAGGTCAGCAACAAATGAACCCAGGACAACAGTGCCAGCTGCCGTCCCGGCAAGTAGTGAAAGTATTCCCGAGCCAGTCCGTCAAACAGGGAGCGTAGCCAGGCCGCGTCTTCGCCGAGCTCCATGCAGCGCGACGCGCTGCCAAAGGCCAGGGGCATGTTCAGTGACTGCTCAAACTGGCTGACCAGCGGCACCGCCAGGGTCAGCACGCCGCCGGTCACATTCGGGGAAAAGCGAAAGCCGTGCACGCACAGGGGCGTCACCCATTGCACCACGCCGTCAGTCAGGGTTCTGATGTCGCCTTCAATATTCAGCTCGACCTCTCCCTGATGCACATAAAGTAACTGGTAAAGATCACCATGCCGGTGCGGCTTTATCTCCCAGTCGTGCAAGCGGCTGCGCTGAGCAATCGACTCATAGTGCAGCATATCGGGCGCTCCCCAGGGATCCTGCTCACCATACAGTTTGAAAATCGGAATCTCGCTCACGAAAAGCTCCTCCTTGTTTCAAAAAGTCCAAGTATAAACCTATAAAGTGCCTTCTTGTTCACCTCCGAATAACTAAAAATACAATTAATCAACATTAAAAGAGGATGCCGGCTTGCCGGCTGTGGAGGATGTGATGAAAACCCAGGTTGCCATTATTGGTGCCGGCCCGTCCGGCCTGCTGCTCGGCCAGTTGCTGAGCAAGGCGGGGATCGACAACGTGATCCTGGAACGCCAGACACCCGACTATGTACTGGGCCGGATCCGCGCCGGGGTATTGGAGCAGGGCATGGTGGATCTGCTGCGCGAAGCCGGCGTCAATGAACGTATGGAGCAGGAAGGACTTGTCCACCAAGGCTTTGAGCTGGCGCTGGACGGCCGCCTCGAACATATCGATCTGAGCACCCTGACCGGCGGCAAAACCGTGATGGTGTACGGCCAGACCGAGGTCACCCGGGATCTGATGGAAGCCCGCTCGGCCGACAAGGGAAAAAGCATCTATCAGGCCGCCAATGTCGAGCTGCATGATCTCAAAACCCAGGCGCCCTATGTCACCTTTGAGCACAACGGCGAGCGTCATCGCCTGGACTGCGACTACATCGCCGGTTGTGACGGCTTTCACGGTGTATCCCGCAAATCCATTCCCGAAGGGGTGCTGACCGAGTTTGAACGAGTCTATCCCTTTGGCTGGCTGGGCCTGCTGGCGGACACGCCGCCGGTACACGACGAGCTGATCTATGCCCGTCACGAGCGGGGCTTTGCCCTGTGTAGCATGCGTTCGTCGACCCGTACCCGTTACTACGTGCAGGTGCCGTCCACCGAAAAAGTGGAAGACTGGTCCGATGAACGTTTCTGGAATGAGCTGCGCAGCCGCCTTCCCGCCGAACAGGCGGAAAAACTGGTCACGGGTCCGTCATTGGAAAAAAGCATTGCTCCCCTGCGCAGTTTCGTGGTGGAACCCATGCAGTACGGCAACCTGTTCCTGCTGGGCGATGCCGCCCACATCGTCCCGCCCACGGGCGCCAAGGGGCTGAACCTGGCCGCCAGTGACGTCAATACCATGTACCGTATTCTGGTCAAGGTCTATCAAGAAGGCCGTACCGATCTGCTGGAGAAATATTCCGAAATCTGCCTGCGCCGCATCTGGAAGGCGGAGCGCTTCTCCTGGTGGATGACCAGTATGCTGCACGATTTTCCGGAAAATGACCCCTTTACCAAGCGCATGCTGCAGACCGAGCTGGAGTATTTTGTCGGCTCCGAGGCGGGACGCAAAACCATAGCGGAAAACTACGTCGGCCTGCCGTACGAAGCAATCGAGTGATCGCCGGCGGTGTCACCGTATCGCCATACCACAGCCATGAAGGAGACGTCTTATGGGAATAGGTGGAATCGGTATTTGGCAGTTGTTGATCGTAGCGCTGCTGCTCGTGCTGCTGTTCGGTACCAAGAAGCTGCGCCACCTAGGCAATGATCTGGGCGGCGCAATCAAGGGCTTCAAAGGGGCGATGAAAGACGACGCCCCTCCCCCCAAGGAACACCCCAACCGCGTTCAGGATCTTCGCTCCTGATCCCCAGCCGGGGCCCGCCCCGGCTTTCCATCCCAATAAGCACATCGTCGGCACAATTCTGAGCCAAAAACGGGGATCAGGTTACCGGCACCGGTTTCAGCTCCCGCACCACCTCGATAAAATTCTGCAAGGCGGGTGAGTAATGACCGGTATTCCAGGCAAAAGACACCGATACATCACATGCAGCCAGCTCCGGCATCTCGATGAAATGTACACCGGGCGGTGCTATCCATTTGCAATCGTCCGGCACCACGGAAATGCCCAGGCCGGCGGCCACCAGGCTGAGTATGGTGATATTGTCGGCCCCGCTCTGCACGACCTTGGGATAGAAGTTCAGCCGGTTCAGGAAATTGATCACGCGATCGTAATACACCGGTGACGAAACCCGCGGACCCCAAACAAAATTAAACGGCTCAAGCTGCTCCACCCGCTGCGGTGGGGCGCCGACCAGAGGCGATTGTTCGGGTACGGCAAGCACCAAATGGCCCCGATTAAACAGCCGGGATTCCAGGGAATCGGCTGGCTTGTCATCCATATAGAGAAAACCGGCATCGATGGTGCCGTCCTGCAAGCGTGTGCGCTGAGGGCCGGACAACAGCGGAAGCACTTCCAGCGCAACCCGGGGATAACGCGTTCTGAAGGTCGACAGGACCTGCTTGATGACCGGCACCCACAGGTGCGCGACCGTCACTCCCAGGGTGATCTTGCCGGTGGTACCCTCGCTGAGGGAACGAATGCGGGTGATGGAGCTTTCCCGACAGGCCAGCAAGGTTCTCGCTTCTTCGTACAATGCCCTGCCACTGACCGTAAGCCGGATTTCCCGGGCTCCGCGCTCAAACAGACTGGTTTCCAGCTCGGTTTCCAGGGCCTGGATCTGACGGCTCAGGGCTGGCTGGGCAATGTGTACCCTGCGGCTGGCGGCCGAGATCGAGCCCTCTTCCACGATGGCCACAAAGTAGCCCAACTGACGAAAATCCATTTTGACCTTCCCTCCTGACAGCCTCTCAGACATACCTTATCAGCATGGCTTGTATATTTATTTAATATTTTTTCTATGGTTAAAGCTTTGTTAACCTGCCGAAACGTTACCCACACAGGCTGGTAACAAAAACATTGCAGCATTGCAAAGGAGATGCCACATGCGAAGCAACTACTGGATAGGGTTACATTTTGTGCTCTGCACCCTGGCCATGATCTGGCCCGGCGCCCTGATCGCCAACCGCTACGAGCCCACGGTGCTGGGCCTGCCGTTCCTGTTTTTCTGGTACATCCTGTGGATGTTCCTGCTGTTTGCCGGCATGCTCGCCGCCTTTATCAAGCTGCACGGAGGCAAGCGCGATGTCTGATTCCATGATCGTCACCGGTATCACCCTGCTCTACCTGACGGCCGTATTGTGGGTTGGCGTGCGGGCCAGAACCAAAAACACCGGCTCCAGCCTGGAAGAGTACGTGGCTGGCGGCCGCCATGTGGGCGTGGTCATTCTGTTTTTTATTCTGGGTGCGGAAATCTTCTCGGCCTTTGCCTTTCTCGGCGCGCCCGGCTGGGCCTACAAGCACGGCGCTCCCGCCCTCTATATTCTGGCTTACCTCAGCCTGGTACCCATCATCATCTGGATCATGGGACCCAGGGTGCGCGAACTGGGCCAGCAGCACGGTTACCTGACCCAGGCTGATCTGATCTCCCATCACTACAACAGCAAAGCCCTGGGGGCCTTCGCCGGTATCATCAGTGTGGTGGCCTTTATTCCCTACCTGGCCATTCAGATCGCCGGGGCCGGCCTGCTGTTTCAGGCGGCAACCGGTGGTCTGGTGCCTTTCTGGCTCGGCTCCCTGCTCGCCTTTCTGGTGGTCGCCGCCTACGTCTACTGCAGCGGCCTGGGCGGCATAGGCTGGACCAACCTGATGCAGGGGGTGATGATGGTGATCATTGCCTGGTTCCTCGGCTGGACGGTTACCGACAATCTGTTTGGCGGCGTCGGCCCCATGTTTGCGCAGATCCAGCAGCAGATGCCGGAATACCTGACCATGCCCGGTGCCACCGGCGTCATGGGCTGGGGGGCGTTCAGCACCGCCATTCTGGTCAGTGCCTTTGGCGGCGCCATGTGGCCACACTTGTTCATGAAGTTCTATACCGCGGAAAGCGTTCACAGTCTGCGCAAGGTCAGCGTGTTTTACCCCCTGTTCGCCTACCTGCTGGTACCGCTGCTGTTTATCGGTTTCGCCGGCATTTTGACCTTTGCCGACGAGCCCCTCGCCAAGCCCGATGAAGTACTGCTGAAACTGGTGATGGAAGTGCTGGATCTGTCTCCCTGGGTCACCGGCATCATGCTGTCGGGCGCACTGGCCGCGGCCATGTCTACCGGCGCCAACCTGGCGCATACCGCCGCCACCATCGCCGTGCGGGATATTCTCTGCCACTCTGTTATGCGAAACGCCTCGGAAAAAGCCGTGGTCAAGGCCATTCAGATAAGCGTGCTGGTCATCTCCCTGCTGGGCTACCTGTTCGCCCTGTACAGCCCGGCCTCCCTGGTCGCCGTGCTGCTTGGCGCCTTCGGCCTGATCCTGCAACTGATGCCCATGGTGCTTGGCGCCCTGTTCATGCCAACCCTGCTTAGGGGCGCCGTGGTTGCCGGCGCCGTTCTGGGCGGTGTGCTAACACTGACCTACCAGTTTTACCTGCCCTCACCGCTCAACTTCCACCCGGGCTTTTGGGGCATCTCCCTGAACCTGCTGGTGGTCGCACTCTGGCAGTGGCTAAGCCTGCGCGGCGCGCAAGCCGCCGCCGTCAAATAATAAGGAGACCGCATGAATCCCAGTCCGCTGATATCAAGCGCCATTGATGAGATCTATGACGACATTGAACGGCTCTACCAAGATCTGCACCAGCATCCCGAACTGCCGTTTGAAGAGTATGAAACCAGCCGCAAGCTCGCCGAGCAACTGCACCAGGCGGGTTTCGAGGTCACCACAGGCGTGGGCAAGACCGGGGTGGTGGGCCTGCTACGCAACGGTGAGGGTCCCTGTGTCATGCTGCGGGGTGACATGGACGCCCTGCCCATTCGCGAGCAGACCGGACTGAGCTATGCCAGCCACAAGGAAACGGACGCCGGGGTGCCGGTGATGCATGCCTGCGGCCATGATCTGCACGCCAGTTGCCTGAGTGGGGCCGCGGCGGTACTCAACGCCCTGAAAGCGCACTGGACCGGCACCCTGATGATAGTGCACCAGCCGGCAGAAGAGATTTTCGGCGGTGCCCAGGCCATGCTCGACGACGGCCTCTACACGCGCTTTGCCCGGCCCGATGTGATCCTTGGCCAGCACAATATGCCGGCCCTGTCCGGTATGGTCGGTCACCGCGCCGGACAGACCATGGCGGCGGCCACGACCCTGGGCGTCACCATCCATGGCAATGGTGGCCATGGCTCCATGCCGGCGCAGACGGTGGATCCCGTGGTGATCGCGGCCCATGCAGTTGTACGCTTGCAGACCATAGTGTCCCGTGAGGTGGAGCCGAGTGAGCAGGTTATTGTTACCGTCGGCAAACTGCACGCAGGTACCCAGGGCAACGTGATCCCCCACAGTGCCGAGCTTGAAATCAACATTCGCAGCTTCAGCGACGAGGTGCAGGAGCAGGTGATCACCGCCATCAAACGGATCATTGATGCCGAATGTCAGGCCGGGCGCTCACCCAGGCCCGCCGAGTATCGAGTGCTGAGCCAGACCATCACCATGAACAACGATGAGAGCACGGTGCAACGCCTGCAGCAGGCCCACCGGCGTTTTTTTGGAGAAGAACAGGTCTTCGAAATGAGCCGTCTGGGAGGCAGCGAGGATTTTCCCTATTTTGGCAACGCCGCGGCCGGGGGCTTTGGTGGTCAGGATATTCCCTATGGCTACTGGTTTATCGGTGCCGCCACGCCGGAAAAATGGCAAGCGACCACCGGAGATCAGCCTGCCGAGCGCATGCGCCAGCTGCCCATGCCCCACTCCCCCTACTACGCCCCGGATCGACGGGCTTCCCTGATCACCGGTATGGCCGCCATGGTCACCGGGGCCCTGGCCTTTTTCGAACACTGACACATACCGCCCGGCATATCGGGCCTGCCTGATGGCAGCCTGATTCTCCCTCCAGTCTCCTCAACGCCATTCCGAATAGGGAGTAAGCGGTTCTACCGGCATGTCCAGATCACCGAGCCAGGGCGAAAAGTGATAGCGCAGATACAAAAAGCCATGCCCGGGGGCATACTCATCACTCAGCTGCCAATTCAGGCCGCCCCCCAGGATCCAGTGTTCATCAAGACGATACTCGCCCCGGGCCGCCAAGCTGATGCCGGGGCCGCCGCCCGTGTCGGCTTCGCTGGTGCGGGCTGCATTTGGCCGGGTTGGCTTGCCGCTGGCTGCAATAGCCGACCACTGCGCCGGGTAAAGGTCGCCCCCCTCGGAGCGGGACCAGGACCAGCCTGGTGATCCCTCAAGTACCCCGGACCAGTGCTCGCCACGGCGGGCATAACGCACCGGCAGGCCCAGAGAGACATAGCGCTGCGGGCTGTAATACCCCCCCTGCCCCAGGGTGTCTTCACTCAAATCCTTCTGATACTGAAAATAAAGCAGTGAGGTGCCCACCCGCAGTTGCTCATGGGGTTGTTCAATCAGCCGGTAGTAATAGCCGGTCATGGCACTGAAACGCTGATTGTCAGCCACGTTTTCGCCATTCAGCGAGTGCGCTCCCAGGCTGCCCCAGATACCGCTTTCCTCGCCCTGATCATAACTTAGCCCCAGGGTCAGGCCGGTGGCGGTAACCCCGCCCCAGCGCTGGCCAGTCACCGGATCCACGGCACCGGCGTAAGACACCAGCGAATTGCTCATGGGCCGGCGCGACAGGGTCAGGTTGTAGCCCAGCTCTCCCCAGTCTCCATCGTAATTGAGGCCGCCCAGCCAGTTGTTTACCTCAAAGCCAAGAGGAGAATGGCCCAGATCCCAGCTCCACTGGTCGCCCTGCCAGCCCACCGCCAGGCCGGTACCTGAGCTGTTCTGCGAGCCAACATCGCAACCGCCAATGACCGCATTACAGCCGCCAAAACGATCGTCCGCTTCCGGTGTGCCGGCATTCAGCCCCACTTGCTCCGCCTGCAACCAGGCTCGGCCATTCACCCAGGGCCATTCGGCCCTGAGCAAGCTGGTGTTAAGGCGCAAATCGTTCACCCCGGTGGGATTGTTGTCGGTACGCCAGCCGAAGTCCTGTTGCAGTTGCAGGGTGAGATTCTGCCGGCGATAGCGATCGGCACCTTCCCGTTTCAGACTGCGCTGTAGCCAATCATCGCCGGATTGTTCACGGGTAGCCCGGGTCAGGGCGGCCCCGTCAAGAGGCGCAACCGCTTCAAAATCCAATTCGCCGAGTGCCGCCAATCCCTGAGCATACAGCGACAGTGCATGCTCGGAATTGTCTTGCAGGCGGGCCGCATCCCGTAACAACAAGGGATCTGCCGGGGCCTCGGCCACCAGAGCCGTCATTTGCGCCGCCGCCTGCTGCTGCTCTCCCGTGGCCGCCAGCACGTTGATATAGCGCCGGCGCTGGTTCATGCTGGCATCGGCAGGCAGTGAATGTGACTGAAGCCACGCTCGCGCCTGTGCGAGTTGCTGCAAGGCCAGCCGGCTTTCCGCCACTCCCAGCCAGGCATCGGTGTTGTCGGGCGCCTCTGCATAAATACGCTGATAGGCACGCAACGCCTGGGGGTAGCGCTCATCTTCCGTTAACCAATCTGCCAGTAACAGCCGGTCGTCTACCGTGCCGGCCTGCGCCAGCAGCTCCTGCGCCCCGGCCTCATACCCCTGCTCACGCAGTTGCACGGCCCGGGCCCGGCGCAGTTCGCCTGCCAGCCGGCTGGCCAGGGCACTCATGCCCTCGGACCAGCGTTCAGGCTCAATCTGCTGCAAGCTGGTAAGGGCGGCGGCATCCTTGTTCTGCGCCGCCAGAAACTGGGCATGGGCATGACGTACTTCGGGATCATCACCATGGCGTTGCAGCAGGGGAGCAAAAACGACGGCGGCATCCTGGCTTTGCCCCTGCTGTTGCAGCAAATTGGCCAGATCATAAGTCAACCAGGGCTGAGGCGGCGCCAGCTGCACCGCCTGGCGCAACAGGGAAATGGCATCATTTGTGCGCCCTTCGGCCTGCGCCTGCTCTATTTGCGGCGTCAGTTGTTCCAGCTGCAGACGGTCTTCCAGCGCCGCATAATCACGGCGTACGCCTACCGGTAGCGCACGCAGCACCGCCACTGCCCGCTCGGATGATTCAACGCGATAAAAGTCCACCAGAGCATAAATCACTCTGGCATCCAGCGGCACCATTTGTCTGGCCCGTTGCAGCCAGCGCTCGGCCACTATCCTGTTTTCCTGCGCCAGTGCCACCTGCACCAGCCCCAGTAGTGGCGGTACATCCGCCGGGCGTAGTTGCCGCGCTTGTAAAAAGGCCTGCTCGGCAAGACGGTATTGCTCGTTGGACAGCGCTCGATCGCCCTTCTGCACCCACACCAGAGCCTGGGCATACTGCTGCAGATCCTGCCATTTGGAGATCAAGCCGCCATCCTGCTCCCGTTCAACCGCCCGGCTTAGTGCCGCCTCAGCCTGAGGGTATTGCTCCAGCTGAATAAGTGTCTGCCCCAGGGCCCCCTGAAAGCCGGCATGCTGAGGGTAAGCGGTTACCGCGCGACGCAGCAGTGGCAGTGCCTGGTGGTAACGTTCCTGTTCTGCCAGCACCACGCCGCGCTGGCCGGCCCGCCAGGCGGGATCGTTCAGCAAGGCCCGCTGCTGCTGCCACACGCGCCGACCGCCATGCTCATAGCTGCTGCCCGGGTAACGCTCAAGAAAGCGCTGCCAGAGCCCGGCGCTGCGTTCGGATACCGGCAAATCAATCAGATAGTTGTATTCCAGCTCGGCGGCCCGGTTAGCAACCGCCGGACTTTCCGCAAGTTGGCCCAGTAGGGCCAGCGCCCGCTCCGGCTGTTCATCGGCCAGCCACAAACGGGCCAGAGTCAGGCGCAGCTCGGGGTTACCGGGAAAACGCTGCTCCAGTTGTTCCAGGCGGGAAATGGCCCGAGGGCGCTCACCGTCCACCTGCGCCTGAGTACGCCAGTGCTCCAGCCCAAACTGCAACCCGGGCGGCTGCTCTCCCCACAACTGCCGGTACAGCGCCATGGCCTTTTGCGGCTGACCGCTGGCCGCCAGCAACTGCGCCTGCTGACGCAGCGCTTCGCCGTCGTCGTTATAGGCGGCCAGCAGCGCTTGGCCTTGTTGCAGCGTGATTTCAGACACGCCCGCCGTCCTCAGCCGCGCCAGCCGGGCTCGCGCCTGTTCGAATTCTCCCTTGCGCAGGCTGAATTCCATCGCGGCCAGGGCCACATCGGCATCGAGCGGAGCCATCAGCTCCAGCCGGCCCAGGGCATTTTCCACCATGTCATCCCGGTACAGGGCCTGGCCCAGACGTAACTGTTCCAGCAAAAAGGCACGCTGCCCGGCCGGTGTGCCGGGCTCGGCCATCACAGAATGACTCAGTGCCCACAGGCAACAGGCCGATAACACCGCTAGTTGCATGTACCCTCCTTGGCTAACATCAACCTGCCTTGTTGATCAAAGCGATAGCGTTGCTCGTAGTTCCCCATGCCAAACAGCAGCAGGGAGCGATCATAGTAGGCATCCGCCGTCGGTGGCTGCTCGTGCAGCCGCTGCAACTGGCGCTTGAGCTCGGACGCCTGATCAGGCAAGGCCGCCAGCATGGGCAGTAGGGCGGCGGAGAACCCGACGGGCCCGGTGCCGTTAAACGCACCGGTGACAGTATTTGTCCGCTCAGGCGGCGCGCCGGTTTGCCGGACGTGTGCCAGCATGGGCCGAAAATGAACCAGCAGCTCACTCCGGCCCGGCGAACCCGGCGCCGCCAGCCCGGCCCATAAGTACACGCGTATGGCGTCGTAGCTGCCGGTTTCCAGCGCTGTCAGTTCAGGCGCTCCGCTGCGTTGCCACCACAGCCAGTCGGGTGCCAGCCCTTGGGGCGCCGAGACCTTCAGCAAATGCAGACTGGATTCATACACATCCTTCCAGACCCGGGCCTCTTCGGCAAAGCGGGCCAGCAACGGCAAGGGCAGGTAAGACGGGTTCAGCTTCCAGCCTTCAGCTTTTTCAAACCCCTGTTTGCCTGGCAGCAGGGTTAACCCCAGCCCGGGCAGCCAATGCAGGCTTTCCGCTGCCGAGCGCCATAACAGCGCCCGCCCCCGCCGAGTATATTCGGGTTGGTGCCAGAGCCGGCCCGCTTCCAGCAGGCTGTAGGCAATCCATAGATCCGAATCAGCGGCGTTGTTGGGATCCAGTACGCGCCAGTCGCCCTCGTCACTTTCGCCCCACAGCCAGGCCGGCAGGCGTGCAACCAGATCGCCGCCGGCCAGGTTGTTCTCGGTCCAGCGCAACAGTTGCGCAAAGGCTGGCTTATCATTGGCCACCAGGGCAAAGAACAAGGCATAACTCTGCCCCTCTGACGTTGTAATGGCCCGGGGCGAAGCCCCATCAATAATGCGGCCATCCTCGCTCATCATGGCTGCCTTGTATTGCTGCCACAGCGGCCAGCCACACTCTGCCCCGAGCGCGCTTAACGGCAATAACAGCCATAATCCTGCTAGCCAGCGTATCATGGCTCAGGGCTCGCCACGCACATCACGCCGGTGCGCCAACCAGCGCAGGCTACGCCACAGCAGCACTGCCAGCAGCAGGACACTCAGCACCGCCAGTAACGCCAACCACACCGGATGAGGTGACAGCAGATACCAGAGTTTCACCCACCAGGGCAGATGGCCAATATAATACTGCTCCCCCACCAGCTGGCTGCTGACGCCGCTATCCCGCAACAGCGCCACCGAGCCGAAAATGTCGTTTAGACGGCCATCATCCTGCAGGGTTTGGCGCAGCAATTCATAATCCTGGGGCTGATTACCCAGCAATGCCACCAGGCTGCGGCCGGGGGCATAGGGAGACTCCATGCCCACGATAGCGGCCAGCGGCCCTTCAGCCGACACCGCCACTTTGGCGTTGGCATCAAAGTGGGTTTTGTTCAGCCGGGACGGTGGCCAGGCCTGTAGTGGCGAGGCATTGGCGGCCTGCATCAGCCAGTCGGTGGGTTGGTTCAAGCTTGCCGCCGGCGCCTGTGTCAGGCCTTCCGGTAACGGGCCGAAAACCAGCAGATCGAGCTCGGACTCCCTTAGGACCGCGGGATCCTGGGTCAGCCTCAGCGCCAGGGCCGGATAGCCGGTTTGCGCCGCAATGCGAGCCAGCGTCTCCAGCATCAGGCCGGTCTGCAGGGGGCTGGGCGACGCCGGCATCAGCACCAGGGTATCGGACAAGTCCGCCATGCGGCTGAACGGAAAGCCGCTGCGCACAAAGGCGCCAAGATCGGGCATGGCCATAAAGTGGTGATAGCCGGAAAAGTCGATCACCGAGTTTTCATCAATCACCGCACGGCTGTCCACCACCAGAGTGGTCTGGCAGCGGCCGGGCTGGGCGCTGCCAAAAGTGCTAGCAAAACTGAAGTCGTAGCGAATGGTGTTGCTGGTACCAATTTTCAGCGACGGCACCATTAACTGATTTCGGGCGTTGGCAGTTTCACTGGAGGTTACCGCCAGCCGCAGCTTTTCCAGCTGGTTGTCCCGCTCAGCGGTTAGCGGCAAACTACCGATGAATTCGCCGTTAATGCTGATGTTCAGGCGCGAGTCGTCGTTGGCGGTGGGGGCCGTGTAGCGATAACGAGTCTGCAGGGGAATGCCCTGGTTCTGCCACACAAACAGATCCGGCGGCAGCCGTACTGTCAGCTCAATGGGATCAGGAATAAGGCCACTGGCCTGCAACTGCCCCGGGTACTCCACCAGCTCGGCAAACCGCACCGGCCGATCGGTAGGCGTCCAGTTGGGCGCATCATAGGGTTTACGGGGGGTCAGTGGCTCTGCCTGCTCAATCACCGCCCGTTCCCCCCGTAACAGCTTGCCGCCCAGCGCCAGGGCCCGCACCGCCCGCGCCAGCTCGTCATTGCCCTTGCCCTGTACCAGCAGGATTTTGGCATAAGGACTGTCGGGATGATCCAGCAGCCGCACTTCGGCCTTGTCGACCGGCGGATACAGCGTTTTATCGGCCATAAAGGCGGGCCGGTGATCGTTGGTAGCCAGTACCATAATTCGAGCCAGCGGTGCCCTGTCGTCAAGCAGCGGTAAAGCGTCATAACTGACCTCAAAGCCGGCGCCGCGCCAGCCGGCCAGGCTGCCAAAGTAGGAGGCCAGCACACCGGCCGACTGCAAAGTGGCGGTATCGGGCGCGCCGGGCAGCACCATGTTCAGGCGCAGTGGCTCATTGTCGCTGGTATCGAAAAACGGTTGCGGAAAATAGGACAGATCATTGGTCAGCGCCAGCGCCTGCTCGGTCAAGGAGACCCGGCTGTTTTTGGCTAGGTTGAGCCACAGCGCGCTATGTGCCGGATCTTCACAGATGTCGGTATAGTGCCCCACAAATTCAATGCGGATCTGGTTAAAGTCGGTGATTAGCCGCGGGTCCAGGCGCACTTGCCTTTGCACCTGCCGGCCGGGCTCCCCTTCGGCAATCACCAGGGTGTCCATCAGCACTTCGTTCAGGTACACCCGCAGGTGCGACAAGCCCGGCAGCAGGGCCGGCGACGGCGTATAGGCCAGCGTCAGCTCGCCGTTTTTGGCAATGCGATCCCGGCGCAGGGCAAAGTTGATCACCTGGCTGTTTTTGACTCCCCGCAGCATCAGATCCCTGCTCTGGGCCAGTTGCTCAAAGCTGCGCTGCACCGGCCAGGCCGGGGGTTCCTGTTCATGCTGCTCCGCCTGGGCCCAGGCATTCAGTGTCAGCAGCAACATCAGGCTGGCGGTCAGCCAGCTTGGCAATTGACTCATAAGGCAGTCCGTTCCTGTGGGTAGGTTGCGCCGGCTTTCGGCCAGCGCGGTAAAAAGGATCCCAGCCAGCGCAACAGGGCCAGCAGGGGAGAAAACAGCAAGCGCAATTCGGCGGGCAAGAACCGCCACAGGCGGGCATAGCCCCGGGCGCCAACGGCAAATACATCCAGCAAACTTTGCAGCGGGCGCTCCTGCCCCTGGACCGGCAGCCAGCCCAGCCAGGCATCGGTCCGGGCAAAGGTGCATTGCACAAAATCAATGCGCTGCTCGCGGCTGAGGCTGGCCAGAATAATGCCGGTTACGCCGTTACGTTCCCGGCTGACCACACCGGGAAAGGCAAAGACCCGCTCGCCCCGGTACAGCACCAGCTCCACTTCGGTGTCCGGTGCCAGGCTGCCAGCAGCGGGGGCACGAATGGCGACACCGCCATCGGAATAATCCAGCAGGGTGCCTGCCAGCAAGTGACCGCCCGGCAGGCGCAGGGCCGCCGGCAGGCTGATGGTGACCCGTGGGCTTTGCCGCACTTGGCGAGCCTCGGCGGCAATGGCCACGGCGGCGCCGATGATCAGCAGGTTATAGAACACCCACAGGCAGGTGATGATTACTGTGCCCTGCTCCATGGCCGGGCCATATACAAAGCGCCATACCCCAACACCCAGCCCGGCCAGGTTCAGCAAGGCCAGCACCAGATAGGGCCGGGCAATGCGCCAGTCGAACAGGGCCTCAGTCATCAGCCCGCCCTTGGCGGTGACATTGAATTTGCCCTTGGACGGCGCCAGCAAGGCCACAGTAGTGGGCCGGGCGATATACCAGGCCAGCACGGTTTCATACACCTCGCCCCAGAAGGTTCTGCGATAGCGGCCCTGCATGCGGGCGGCGGTCAGGCTGGAATGCATCATGTGCGGCAGCACATACAGCATCAAAAGCGCGGCCGGCGCGTAAATGATGTAGGAATGCAGCAACAAAAAGGCCAGCGGCGCCAGCAGGAACACCAACCGGGGCACCCCCGCCAGAAAGTGCAGCATGGCGTTGGCGTAACACAGCCGCTGAAACAGGGTCAGCCCCTTGCCCAGCAAGGGGTTGTCTACCCGAAATATCTGCGCCATGCCCCGGGCCCAGCGAATGCGCTGGCCCACATGGGCCGACAGGCTTTCGGTGGCGAGCCCCGCCGCCTGGGGAATGCGCATATAGGCCGAGTTCCAGCCCCGTCGGTGCAGACGCAAGGCAGTGTGGGCGTCTTCGGTGACGGTGTCGACGGCAATACCGCCAATTTCTTCCAGGGCGCTGCGCCTGAGCAAGGCGCAGGAGCCACAGAAAAAGGTGGCATTCCACATGTCGTTGCCATCCTGCACCAGACCATAGAACAGCTCACCTTCGTTGGGCGTGCGCCGGAACAGCCCCAGGTTGCGCTCCACCGGATCCGGCGAGAAGAAGTGATGCGGAGTCTGCACCAGCGCCAGCCGTGGGTCCTGCAAAAAACCTCCGGCGGTGAGTTGCAAAAAAGAGCGCACCGGCACATGGTCGCAGTCGAAGATGGCCACCAGTTCGCCACTGGTTTGCTTTAAGGCATGGTTGAGGTTACCAGCCTTGGCATGATTGTGCTCGCTGCGGGCAATGTAGCCCACCCCCGCCTCTTCGGCGAAACGGCGAAACTCCATTCGTCCGCCATCATCGAGAATATAAACCTTCAGCTTGTCCGCCGGCCAGTCAACGCCCAAAGCAGCGTAAACCGTGGTGCGAACTACCGACAAGGGCTCGTTATAGGTAGGGATCAGCAGGTCCACCGTGGGCCACTGCGAGGTGTCCTTTGGCAGCGGCACCGGCCGACGCTTGAGCGGCCAGCAGGTTTGTATATAACCCAGCAGTAAAATCAGCCAGGAATAGGTTTCCGCTGCCAGTAAAATCAGCCCCAAAGTCAGATCCAGACTGTCGTTCCAGTTCAGCGTGGCACTATAGCGCCACCACAGGTAACGACAGGAGATCAGCACCGACAGTACTATCATCAGCAGGGTGGGAAAACGCCCGGGCAGCCGCCGTACCGCCATGGCCAGCCCCCACAACAGCACCACAAACACCAGTTGAGCCCCATAGCCAAAAGGCTGGGTCACCCCCAGCAGCGCCAGCAGCAGCGCCAGCCCCAGCATCAGCCAGAGGGTCAGTTGCCGCTTGCGGCGCCCCCGGTTGCGCCACCAGGTTCGACTACGTACCGTTCCCGGCGCCGACAGAGTATTTCTCAGTGAGGAAAGCAGTCGCTTGCCCAACTTTCGCCGGCTGCGACCGGCTACGGTACCCATGCCTTTCAGCCGGCTCCTGCCCCAGGCCATCAGGCTGACGGGGCGCTCCGGCCAGGGCCGCACCAGCAAGAGCCAGCCCCCCTGAATAAGGTAACGCAACGGGTCTCCGGGCCGCGGCCGCCCCCTGCTCAGGTGAGGCATGGCATGGTCAAGCTGGGCCAGCCAATGCTGCCAGCCCGGTTGCTCCAGGCGCAGCACCAGCCGGGCCAGTAACCACCACAGCGTCAGCCAGATTGCCGTGGCGCGTGTGCCGCCCTGCCGGCGCAAGTGGTGATAAAGCGCACTCGGGGTCATCACAGCCGCTCCCGTCTGGCCATGCACCATGCCGCCAGGCTGTCTGCAGTGATGGCATTTTGGCTTTGCGGCGCATAGGCCCCCAGCGGCAGCTTGTGCGCCAGGGCTTCGGCGGTCGCTTCATCCCGGTGCATGGTCAGCGGCAACAAGCGATCGGCAAATTGTTGCCGCCATAGCAACAATACATCTTGCTGCAGCCGGCTGGCGGGGTCAAAGCGGTTGACCAGCAGCCAGTGCCTGGAAGGCTGAGCCTGCAGCAACACGTGACAGGCAGCATCGGCATTCACCACCTGAATGCTTAAATCCGGCTGCAGGCTGCGCGTCTGGGCAAGTGCGTCATGTGGGGAGTCAAATAACACCCAGTCAAAACCGGCCAGCAGCCGGTTCATGCGCCGGTTCCACTCCCCTGGATGATTACGCAACCACAGCGCCAGCCGCTCCCGTTCCTGCACACTGGTATGGCCATAAGGCAACAGGCACAATCCAGGTTGCAGCTCTACCGCCTGAGCTCGCCAGTCGGCGCTTTCCACATGGGTACGAGCCCAGCCCTGCCGGCGGCTGATGGGCTGCTCAAAATGCAGGCCCAGCATATTGGCAGAGGACAAGTCTACCAGTAATACTCGCTGCTCCAGCCGGTGCAGGGCATGGGCCAGCGCCGCCAGCATGGTGGTACTGCCGGTGCCGCCGCGAATGCCGCTGACGCAGACCAGTTTCATATATCGGCCTCATATCTTGTGTCGGCAGAAGGCTGCCCTCCGGTCAGTTCAGCCAGTTCGGCCAGCAGAGGCCAGCGCCGCAAGGCCTGCTCCAGTGCCTGTTCATCAGCAATGTTCCTGTGCTCCCATTGCCCCAGTTGGCGACACAGCAACAAGGTATCGTCTGCCGATCTGACCGATTCGCTCAGTTTGTCGGGTATGGTAGCCATTTTCCGCTCTCCTCAAGCTTCACAAAGGCTTTTCCCTGCTGTTGCATCACCAGGGTGCCGGCGTTTTCCGCTATCCACTCTGTTTCGGGCAGACTGGCCGTCAGAGCGCGCCAATCCGGGACGCCGCCCTCCGTTATCTGTTGCCGGTACAACCGGGCTACCAGCTCCGCCAGCGACAAATAACTACTGGTTTGAGTAATATGCAGAGGAACGGTATTGGTCGTATCCATACCAAAAAATTTGATGCCCACCGGCACATGGGTAATGGCCGGTGCCGGCAGCTCACGCATACCGGCTATCTGCATGCGATCCCCATGCAGGTTGGCACCGTGCTCAGGCACCAGCACCACCATCACCCGCCGGCCGCTTTGCTCCAGCCGATCAAAAAAAACGTCAAGATCATCAAACAACTGCTCGAGTCGTGCCTGATAAGGGGCCGGCTGTGTGCCACCATCGGCCAGCACCCAGCGATTGCCATCGTGCAGACTGGTGCTGTTGTAATAAAGAGCACGGCCGCCTTCTCCCTGCTGCAACCGCTGCTGCCACCAGCGGTTGAGCACATCGGCATCGCGCCGAATGGGAGCACCATCAAAACCGATAAGGTAACGTGGCAGCCCCTGAGGCCCCACTGTCGGTTGCCCCAGGCCGCCCTGACGTTGTACTTCACCCAGAAAATCATCGAACTGGCCGTTATGGTTCAGTGCCAGGTCGGTGCCAAACCCCAGGTTACGTAGGTTTTCCATCAGCATGCACTGCTGCGGGGCCGGCTCAAACAGACTCTGGTGGCTGCCCTGACCGCAGCCGGCCCGCAGCAGCCGAATCGCCGCCGGGCCACTGTATGAGGTCGCCGAGTTAAAGCGATCAAAAACAAGATCCAGACGTGCAAACAGGGCATGGTTTGTCAGGCCCGTCTCCTGCAAATCATCCCAGGACAGGGAGCAGATATTCAGCATCAACAGATCGAAAGGCGCGCTGCTGGCCGATGATGGAGGGAAATTCGCAACAAGCGTCTGCTGCTTTTGGTAAAAGGTCTGCAGTTGCGTATCAAGGGGCATGGCCGGGGCGGCCGCCGGCTCGGAGGCGACGACCAGATCATGGGCCGACGACTCCTGCTGGTACAGCAGGGGCTGCAGTGCCAACCAGCCAAGCCCCGCCAGGGTCAGGGTGGTAAAACGAATCCAGTGTTGCAAATACAGGTAGACCACCGACGCCACCAGCAGGCCGCCCAGCAACTGCCAGTTAATAAAGCGTCCAGTCAGCTCCAGCAGATAATCGGCGGTAAAATCGGCCACGCCGGGCTGGGCCAACAACCGCGAAAACGGTGGCAGCCAGCTGTCCTGATAAAGCAATGCCAAGGCCAGCGGCAAGGCCAGCAATAGCCGCAAGCGGGGTAACCAACGTCCGGACAGGGGCAACAACAAAAATGCTGCCAGCGCCAGGTTGGGCAAGGGTTGCAAGTTCAAATAGCCTTGCCACAACAACAACAACTTGACGATAAAATACAAGTTCCAGTGGCTCAGCCCAGGCCAACGCAGTGGCGGCCTAGTGGTAGCGTCAGCTTTCACGATGGCTCTCCTTGCGTAATACCCAGCGCACACCGACTCGTTTCAAATAGCGGTTGGGTAATAACAGATCGATCAGCGCCAGAACAGCACGCCCTGTCCGTGCCAGCAGCCACCAGCCAATCAGGGCCAGCAGGCCGCTCAACAGGGCCAACTGCCATATATCCGTGTACATTCAGCCTTCCCGTGCTTCCAAAAAAACAGGCTTGCTGTCAAAGTGCCTGTTATTATTAACTTTCTCAATATTCAACGAGGTCGCCGATGTGATCTCGGGTAGGGTATCATCCTGCTCAAAGCGTGCCTGAGGCAGCTCCTCGGTATCACTAAATATCCGGCATTCGCTGAACAACTCAGGCCAAGGCAACCGGCAGATATTGCCCAGTGCGGCTTCCCGCATTTCATTGGGGCAGGCAAACAAAAACAAATAAACACAATCATCCACCAGGCAGGCCAGATCTCCCTGACGACGCAGGTTCAGCTGGCTCAGACACAATTCCGTACTCAGGCCGCTACGCAGCGGCAAGGCCAGCAGCTGATGATCTGCCTCACCGCTGCTGGCACGAAACACCGCATCGGACTGTGCGTAAAATGCGCTCGGGCTGAGCAAGCCGCTGGCCGCCGGCGGCCGGTAGCGCAACAGGAGTTCATGCAGATTGTCCACCCAGGGGCGGTGCCAGCGCTGCCCGTGCAAACAGCTCAGCAGGCCCATAAATTGCGCATGGGACAAACCGGAAGGAATAATCAGGTTGGCACCGCAGTGCAGCAGCAGCTCCTGCTCCGCATTCCGTAGGCAGGGGCGCAGCTTGCGAATGGCCAGCCGAAGGCAGGGCCCCCGCTGACTGCGCAGCCGGTGCAGTTGTTGCGCCAGCTCCGGCACTTCTTCGTTATGGCTCACCGCCGCCACCAGGGTACCCTCGGTGGCGGTCAGCGCTGCCTGCCAGAACTTCTCATCTTGTTCTACTGTTCGCCAGCCGGCGGCTGGTGGCGGCATTCGCTCCAGCGCCCTCTGCTGGATCAGTACCCCCTCCGCTTCATGCAGACTGTCGCTTTGCCAGGTGACTGCCGGCCGCACAGCAAAGCGCTCGCGTTCAAGCTGCAGTGTGTATTCTGTCCCTGCCAGCCAGCCCAGCCGGTTGTGCCAGCCTTCTACCACCAGGCGGACGCCGCCATCGTTGCGCTCCAACCTGAGCAAACCGGAAAGGCGGTTAGCCAGCGCTCCAGGCAGCACCCGTTCCTGGCCATGACAAAACACCACTATCGCCACTCCCCGGCGCTCGGCCCAAGCCTGCATGGTCTGGACCCAGGCGGTTACTTTACCGCCCAGTGCCGCCACCCGTCCGGCGGGCAGCAGCACCATCAGCAAACCGGCTCGAACTCCGGCCCGGCGCAGCTCGGTTGGCAGCCGCTTCAGCTCGGCGCCACGGCGCCCGGCGGCCAGCGTAAACAGCGCCATGTGTTCGGGGCCGGCCTCGGCAGGCAGTGCCTGCAACAAGGCTTCTCGTTCATCGGCCGGTGCCACCAGGGTGGTTTGCTGCGCAAACGGCAGCCCGATAATCAGCTGTCTTGCCAGCCGCAGCATGTCGTCATGCCGGACCACCGACAGCCAGTGCAGGCCCGCCATGGTCAGCAGGCTCGCCTCGCGGGGCAGGCGGTCAATAGCCAGGTTAAGTGAAAACATGGTGTCGAGCTCCGTCAATGAGGCTGGCACTGCTCACGAGAAGAAAAAGGAATCAATTGAGACTCAATGTATGCATTTTGGGGAACAGAATCCAGCCCGGCCGGAAATAGACACACCTACAGTGAACATGCGGATACCACCTTGGTATCAAGGCGGCGATATTTTATGCGTTCTCATCCTTTATTGCACTTTGTTTAAACAAACTCAGGCGACTCTGTGTTCACTGCCGACTTTCCACTCGAATGCGCACGGCGTCGTGGCGCCAGATTTCACGGTCACAGTCGATCACCCGATCGTACTGATCGTAATTGATGCGGTTCACCGCCAGCACCGGGCTGCCCGGCGCCAGGTTCAGCGTCCGCGCCGCTTCTCCCCGGGCCGCCGTGGGGCAGATATCAAAGCGCGAACGGCCGTACTCCAGCCCGTAATCCCGCCGGTAAAGGGCGGTCAGCGACTGGCTCAGATCCTGCTGTGCAATGCCCGGAAACAGCTCGGGGCGCAGAAAATGCTCCACATAGAGCACGGTACGGCCGTCGATACGCCGCGCCCGGCAAATACGGAGCAACCGGCTCAGGGGGGAAAGGCCCATCTCCGCCACCAGCTCGCAGGGCGCCACCACCGTCTCGCAGGCCAGCACCTCTGTCTGGGCCTGGCGCTGCTGGGCGCGCACCAGCTCGTGAAAATGAGAACGGCTGACCGGGTTGTATTCCAGCCGGGGCAGCGACACAAACCAGCCGCGTCGCTCTTCCCGGTAAATCAGCCCCTCGGCTTCCAGCATCGACAGTGCGTCTTTTACCGTAATGCGGGTGGTATCAAACAGGGTGGCCAGCTCCCGCTCGGCGGGCAGCTTGTGTCCGGGGGCCAGGGTGGCGGCGGCAATTTGCCGGCGCAGGGTATCAATGATCAGGGCATTCAGGGATGAAGTCGTCAAAATCGTACGTGGACTGGTCCAGGAAATGGGTAGCGCCAGCATGGCGAGTCAAGATGACACCGCCATGACAGCAGCGGGCGATATTTCCATCAAGCCGCCGCAAAACTGCCACGCAACTGTCGCCTCGCTGTAGCCTCACTGTCATCTGTCCCGCCTAGCATGAGTTCGAACCTGACCTAGTCCAGAGGACACCACACTCATGAAACAGTTGTTCACCGCAAGTCTGCTTACCCTGGCCCTGGGCACCACCGCCCAGGCCACCGATCTCAGCGAACTGGAAGCCAAGGCCCGGGCCGAAGGCCAGGTCAACAGCGTCGGCATGCCCGACAGCTGGGCCAACTGGAAGGATACCTGGCGGGATCTGGGTAACCGGTACGGCCTGAAGCACCAGGACACCGACATGAGCTCGGCCCAGGAAATCGCCAAGTTCGCCGCCGAAAAAGAGGATGCCACCGCCGACATCGGTGACGTGGGCGCCGCCTTTGCCCCCATCGCCGTGCAGCAGGGCGTGACTCAAGCCTACAAACCCTCCACCTGGAGCGAGATCCCCGACTGGGCCAAGGATGCCGACGGCCACTGGATGCTGGGCTACACCGGCACCATCGCCTTTATCGTCAACAACGAGCTGGTAAAAAAGGTGCCTACCTCCTGGGCGGATTTGCGCGACGGCGACTATCAGGTCACCGTGGGGGATGTGGGCGTGGCCGCTCAGGCCAACAGCGCCATTCTGGCCGCCGCCTTTGCCCTGGGTGGGGACGAGTCCAACCTGGCCCCGGCCCTGGATCTGTTCGCGGATCTGGCCCGCCAGGGCCGGCTGTCGCCGGTGGACACCACTATCGCCAACCTGGAAAAAGGCGAAATTGAAATGGCGGTGCTGTGGGACTTCAACGCCCTCAACTACCGGGATCAAATCGACCGGGATCGCTTTACCGTGGTGATCCCCTCAGACGGATCCCTGATCTCCGGCTATGCCACCATCATCAACAAGTACGCCAAGCACCCCAACGCCGCCAAGCTGGCGCGGGAGTACATTCTGAGCGACGCGGGCCAGATCAACCTGGCCCGGGGCTATGCCCGCCCCATTCGCAGTAACGTCACCCTGCCCGACGACGTGCAGGCCAAGCTGCTGCCCAACGAGATGTACGCCAATGCCCGCCCCATTGCCGACTTCGGCACCTGGGAGCAAAGCACCAAGCGCCTGCCGCGCCAGTGGCAGACCGAGGTGTTGGTGCACCAGCAGAGGTAAGCATGCACAAGGTCATACTGATCATCATTGACGGTTTGGCCCACGAGGTAGCCCGGCACAGCCTGGGCTACCTGCTGGCCATGACCGAAGCGGGGCGCGCCACCGGCTACAAGCTGCAGTGCGAACTGCCGGCGCTGTCGCGCCCCTTGTATGAAACCATTCTCACCGGCACCCGGCCGGTGGATCACGACGTGGTGCACAACGGCGTGGTGCGTTTGAGCAACGAAACCAGCCTGTTTCACCTGGCTCAGCGTGCCGGCCTCACCACGGCGGCGGCGGCCTACCACTGGATGAGCGAGCTGTACAATCGCGCCCCCTACGATCCGCTGCGGGATCGCTTTACCCAGGACCCACAGCTGCCCATTCAGCACGGCATTTTCTACCACCAGGACGATTACCCCGACAGCCACCTGCTGCTCGACGCCGAGTGGCTGCGCCAAGGCGCGGATCCGGATCTGCTGCTGATCCACCCGATGAACGTGGATCATGCCGGCCACCAGTTTGGCCTGGACTCCTCCCAGTACCGCAACAGCGCCCGCCGCTTCGATCTGCTGCTGGCCGATTACGTACCGCGCTGGCTGCAGCAAGGCTATCAGCTGATGATCACCAGTGATCACGGCATGAACCGGGATCGCAGCCACAGCGGCGCCCTGCCGGAAGAGCGGGAAGTGCCGCTGTTCGTGCTGGGCTCGGCGTTCAGTCACGACCGCCACGCCCACCCTCGCCAGACCGAGCTGTGCGGCACCCTGGCCAGCCTGCTCGGCCTCGATCACCACAAACCCCAGTGCCGGGAGCTGCTGACATGACCGATCTTGCCCTGACCACCGACCGGCCCTCACACACCGCGGCTCCCGTGAACACCGGCACGCTCCCGGCCGCTCGTCCTTCTCCCTGGCGGCGCCGGCTGCCGCTGCTGTTGCTGCTGCCCTTTGGCCTGGTGTTTGCCCTGTTTCAGCTGGCGCCCATTGCCTGGGTGGCGATCAACGCCTTTCAGGCGGGCGGCGACTGGAGCCTGGCCCACTTTCGCGAGATCCTCGGTTCCCCCTGGTATCACCAGTCCTTTACCAACAGCCTGGATCTGGCGTTCTGGTCCAGCCTGGCAGGGCTGGCCATTGCCACTCTGGGCACGGCGGCACTGCGGCGGGTGCCGGGCCGGCTGCAAAACGCCGTGGTAGCCTTTACCACCATGTCCAGCAACTTTTCCGGCGTGCCCCTGGCCTTTGCCTTTATCGTGCTGCTGGGCATGAACGGCGCCCTGACCCTGTTACTGCAGCAGCTGGGGCTGGCCGAGCAGTTCAATCTCTATTCCCGTGGTGGCCTGCTGGTGCTCTACACCTATTTTCAGGTGCCATTGGCGGTGCTGTTGCTGTACCCGGCCTTTGACGCCCTGCGCGACGACTGGCGCGACGCCGCCGCCCTGCTGGGCGCCGGCCCGGTGCGCTACTGGCTGCGGGTGGCGCTGCCGGTGCTGAGCCCGGCCCTGCTCGGTACCTTTATCATTTTGCTGGCCAACGCCCTCGGTGCCTATGCCAGCACCTATGCGCTGATGACCAGCAACTACAACCTGGTGACCATTCAAATTGCCGGCCTGGTGGCGGGAGACATCTTCCTCGAGCCCCAGCTGGCGGCGGCGCTGTCGCTGCTGCTGATGGCCCTGCTGTTGCTGGTCACCGCCGTTAACCAGTGGCTTGTTGCCCGGAGTCGTCATGTCTAAGCCCCCGCTGTCCGCCCGACTTACGGTCTGGACCCTGGTGGTCCTGCTGGCCGCCCCCATCGCCATTACCCTGGCCTATTCCCTGGCCGAGAGCTGGGGTGCCCGAATACTGCCACAAGGGTTCAGCCTCGAGTGGTATGCCAAACTGTGGACCGACCAGCGCTTTCTGGCCGCCTTTGGTCGCTCGCTGCTGGTGTGCCTGGCGGCGCTTACGCTCAGCCTGGTGCTGATTCTGCCGGCGCTGTTTGTGGTGTTTTACTACTTTCCCAAACTCAAAGGGCTGATGAACCTGCTGGTGCTGCTGCCCTTTGCGGTGCCGCCTGTAGTGTCGTCGGTGGGCCTGCTGCAACTCTACGCCGGCGGCCCGCTGCCCCTGGTGGGCACGCCCTGGATCCTGGTGCTGTGCTACTTCACCCTGAGCCTGCCCTTTATGTACCGGGCTTTGGCCAACAACCTGGAGGCGGTCAACCTGCCCGATCTGATGGATGCCGCCCACCTGCTGGGTGCCGGCACCACCCGCGCCTTTTTGCGAGTGGTGCTGCCCAACCTGCGCAACGGCCTGCTCAGCGCCCTGTTCCTGGCGTTTTCCTTCCTGTTCGGGGAATTTGTGTTTGCCAACCTGCTGGTGGGCACCCGCTTTGAAACCCTGCAGGTTTACCTGTACAGCCAGCGCACCACCAGCGGCCACTTCACCAGTGCCATGGTGATGTCCTATTTCCTGTTTATCGGCCTCGCCACCTGGGTGGCGCTGCGCCTGCAATCCCGGAGCGCCTGATGTTCTATCTGGAAGTTGCCCATCTCGCCAAATCCTTTGGCGACACCCGCGTGTTCAGTGACATTCACTTCGATATTCGCCGGGGCGAGCTGGTCACCCTGCTCGGCCCCTCGGGCTGTGGCAAGTCGACCCTGCTGCGCAGCCTGGCCGGGCTGGTCAGCCCCGATCACGGCCATATTCGCGTGGCCGGCGAAGACATCACCCATCTCAAGCCCCAGAAGCGGGGCATCGGCATGGTGTTTCAGAGCTATGCCCTGTTTCCCAACCTGACGGTGGCCGGCAACATCGCCTTTGGCCTGAGTATGCAAAAGCTGAACAGGGCCGAGCTGAACCGCCGGGTGGCGGAAGCCGTGGAGCTGGTGGGTCTGGAAGGCCGGGAAAAGCACTACCCCGCCCAGCTTTCCGGCGGCCAGCGCCAGCGGGTGGCGCTGGCCCGGGCATTGGTGGTGCAGCCGCGCATTCTGCTGCTGGACGAGCCGCTGTCGGCGCTGGATGCCCCCATTCGCAAGCGGCTGCGCGAGCAGATCCGGCGCATTCAGCAACAGCTCGAGCTCACCACGGTATTCGTGACTCACGATCAGGAAGAGGCCCTGACCATGTCGGATCGCATTTTTGTGATGAACCAGGGCAGTATTGTCCAGGCCGACACCGCCGAGGGCGTTTACACTCACCCGGCCAGTGACTTTGTGGCGGGCTTCATGGGCAGCTATAACCTGCTCGAACCGGCGCAGGCCGCCGCCCTGTTCGGCCTGCGCATTCGCGGCCGGCTGGCCATTCGCCCCGAGACCATTTACATTCGCGAACCGGGCCGCGACTATGGTCCGGCCATGACCGCTCCCCTGCCGGCCCGAGTGGAGCACCACCAGCTGCTGGGCAACGTGATCCGCTACCGCATGCGGCTGGCCCACGCCACCTTGGAGGTGGATACCCTCAACCGGGGCCCGGCCTCGCTGCTGGCCACCGGCACGCCCGTGGAGCTGCTGTTGCCCAAGAACGAACTGAGAGAGGTTGCCTGATGAACCTGGCCATTTTTGATCTGGACGAAACCCTGATTGCCGGCGACGCCGCCACCCTGTGGCTGGGCTTTCTCGCCGAGCAAGGTCTCGTCAGCGACGGCCTGCTGGCCGAAGAGCGGCGGCTGATGGAGCACTATTACGCCGGCACCCTCGACATGAACGCCTACATGGCGCTGACCCTGGCGCCGCTGGAAGGACAAGGCCCCGAGACGCTGGCGCCACTGGTGAATACCTTCATCCGCGAACGCATTGCGCCCATCGTCTACCCCCAGGCGCGGGAGCGGCTCGACTGGCATCGCGCTTTGGGCCACCGCTGCCTGATCATTTCCGCCACCGGCGAGCACCTGGTGAAACCCATAGCGCAGCACCTGGGGGTGGCGGACGCCATTGGCGTGCAAACCGAAATGAAAAACGGCCGCTACAGCGGCCGACCAACCGGCATTTTCAGCTTTCAGCACGGCAAGGTGGTGCGCCTCGGCCACTGGCTGCGGGATCACAACCTGGAACCCGGCTTCTGCTATGGCTACAGCGACTCCCACAACGATCTGCCGCTGCTGGAATACGTGGACGAGGCGGCGGTGATCAACGGCGATGACGCCCTGAACGCCATCGCCGCCGAACGCGGCTGGCAGCAATTAAGCTGGGCGTTGTAACTCAGCCAAACAGCTTCTTCGAAAGCTCAGCCACGGTTTTGCCCTGATAGCGGGCGATGGCCAGCTCCCGCTCATCGGGCTGACGTGAACCGTCGCCGCCGGCAATGGTCGTCGCCCCATAGGGTGTGCCGCCGCCCACCTGGGAGATGTCGGCCACCTCAGGGGTAGCGTAACCGATGGGCACGATGATCATGCCGTGGTGAGCCAGGGTGTTCCAGGTGCTGGTAATGGTGGTTTCCTGGCCCCCCCCGGTACCGGTGGAGCTGAACACGCTGGCCAGCTTGCCCACCAGGCCGCCCTTGACCCAGAGGCCGCCGGTCTGATCAAAGAAGTTGCGCATCTGGCCGCTCATGTTGCCAAAGCGGGTGGGCGTGCCGAAAATAATGGCGTCGTAATCGCCAAGCTCCCCGGGGCTGGCCACTTCCGCTTTTTGATCCACCTTGCCGCCGGCCTGTTTGAACGCCTCCTCCGGCATGGTTTCCGGCACCCGCTTGATGGTGACCTCAACCCCGGCGACTTCCCCCGCGCCCTTTGCCACCGCCTCGGCCATGGTTTCGATATGGCCGTACATGGAATGGTACAACACCAGCAATTTGCTCATCGCACTTCTCCTTTGCCTTGTGAATATTGCCTTTCACACTCTAGCCGCGGTAAGCGCAGGGCACAAAAAAACGGCACTCCAAAGAGCACCGTTTCTGGGCTGAGGTGCCACTGACATCGGACAAAAGGACTACTTCACGACACGCTTCAAGCACATCCCTGTGTCGCTCGGCAAATGCCATCCATGGCATTTGATCGGTCGTGAAGCAGTTCCTTATGCCCTTCCGTCAGAAACAGATCCGTTCGCCTGCAAGAAATTCAAAAACATAAAAATCAGGCGAATTCCTTCACCATTTCCAGTACGTCCAGCTCGACGCCGTCAAGCTCTTCGTTCCAGTTGGGACCAATGCGCACGCCGTCTTCCGACAGGTCTTCCACCCAGATTTCCAGGAATTCGGCCAGAGTAATCTCAAAAGGCTCGTACTCGGACCACTCGTCCACGCACTGGGCCTGGGCCTCGGCCCTGGTGGACCACAGCGGCATCACTTCGGTATCCTCAAACTCGGTGGAATCACACACCACCCACTCGTCTCCGAAGCGAAGCCCCCACATCAGGTTGTCGGCTTTCACTTGTTCGATAAAACGCTGGTATTCTGGCTGGTGGAGCTGGCTCATTATGGTCACCTTTGGCTTAATGAGGGGAAGACACCCCGATAGGGGGCGATACTGAACCAAATTAACCCTAGACTCAATCAAAACAATTTTAAACACCGTGCTACGCAGTGCCCACATTGACTCAAGGAGGTGGCGTATGAAACTGCCCGCCAAACACAGGGTAGCCAGTCTCGACGTGGATGCCCAGTATACCTTTACTCCCGTCTGCCCCGATGAACTGCCGGTGGCCGGTGGCGATACCCTTGCCGCCGAACTCAACCGCCAGGCCGCCTTTGCCGGTGTTCGCCTGGGATCCAAGGATGCCCATTCACCGTCGGCCCACTGGGTCGCCAGCGACGACAAGCCCGCCTTCAACAAAATATCGGGCGACAACGTCGATATTCGCTGGCCCCTGCATGCAGTGCCCGGCACCAAAGGCTTTGAACTGCTCGACGGCCTGCCCCACCCCGCCGACTACGACTTTTTCGTGTGGAAGGGGGTCGAGCTCGACATGCACCCCTACGGCGCCTGCTATCACGACTTGAGCGAGCGCCTGAGTACCGGGGTCATTGAGTACCTGCGCGGCAACCACATCGACACCGTGCTGGTAGGGGGGCTGGCCACCGACTACTGCGTGTTTCACACGGTCAAGCAGCTGCTGGCCGCCGGATTTAACGTCATCGTCAACCGCGCCGCCACCCGGGGCGTGGCCGACGACAGCAGCCGCCATGCCATTGCCGAGATGATCCAGCTGGGTGCCCACTTCGTGCATGATGCCGGCGAGCTGGAGCAGGCCGATGACTGAGCCCGTGATCACCACCCTGCTCGACACCGATCTGTACAAATACACCATGATGCAAACGGTGCTGCACCAGTACCCGGCCGCGGAGGTGGAATACCGCTTTCGCTGCCGCACCCCGGACGTGGACTTTTCCGCCTGCATGGCCGATATCAGCCGGGAGCTCGACCACCTCTGTACCCTGCAGCTCACCGACGACGAGCTCGGCTACCTGGCCGGGCTCGACTACCTCAAGCCCGACTTCATTCACTTTCTGCGGCTGTTCCGGCTCGATCGCCGCTTCGTGCAGCTGGACTGCATTGACGGCCGGCTGGAGCTCACCCTTCGTGGCCCCTGGCTGCACACCATTCTGTTCGAGGTGCCGCTGCTGGCGATCATCAGCGAGGTGTACTGCCGCCATCACTACTCAAGCCCCGACTGGCACCGGGCCCGTGAAAAGCTGCAGCAAAAAATCGCCCTGGCGGCCGACGCGCCCGCCAGCTTTCACTTCACCGACTTTGGCACCCGGCGCCGCTTCTCCCGCCATTGGCATGAGGAGGTGGTGACCCGCCTGGCCCAGGCCCTGCCGGTGCAGTTCACCGGCACCAGCAATCTGGATCTGGCCCGCCGCCTGGGGCTGAGCCCGGTGGGGACCATGGCCCATGAGTTTTTGCAGGCCTTTCAGGCCCTGGGACCACGGCTGATTGACAGTCAGAAGGCGGCGCTCGATGCCTGGGTGCGGGAATACCGCGGCCGCCTTGGCATCGCCCTCACCGACGTGGTGGGCATGGACGCCTTTCTGCACGACTTTGATCTCTACTTCGCCAAGCTGTTTGACGGCCTGCGCCACGACTCGGGCGATCCCATACGCTGGACCGAAAAGGCCCTGGCCCACTACCGCCGCATGAAGATAGACCCGCACAGCAAAACCCTGGTGTACAGTGACAGTCTGACCATGCGCCGGGCGCTGGAAATTCATGAGCGTTTCAAAAACGACTGCGCCATGGCCTTTGGCATCGGCACCCACCTGACCAACGATGTCACCGAGCCGGCTCCGCTCAACATGGTGATCAAGATGACCCGCTGCAACGGCCAGGCGGTGGCCAAGCTGTCCGACAGCCCGGGCAAGACCATGTGCGAGGACGCCGGCTACCTGGCCTATCTGTCCCGCGTGTTTGGGGTGCAGTTGTCCGCCGTAAACCAGAGCTGACACAGGCGTAAAACCACACTGCCACTCAGCCCTTCTCAGCCTTCGTTCCGCTCTCTAAATTAAGAGGCAATGAATAACGCTGACGAAGGGCACCTGCAATGACCGCCTCCCCCTACGTGGCCCGTACTCCGGGGCCCGATGGCATCATTCACTACTCACAGGAAGACAACGCCGTCTGGCACACGCTTATCACCCGCCAGCTCGGCTGCGTGCAGGGCCGCGCCTGTCACGAATACCTGACGGGGCTAAAGCAGTTAAACCTGCCTCATGACCGTATTCCCCAGCTCGACGAGATCAACCGGGTGCTGGAGCCCGCCACCGGCTGGCGCGTGGCCCGGGTGCCGGCACTGATCTCCTTTGACCACTTTTTTGAGCTGCTGGCCGGCCGGCAGTTTCCCGTGGCCACCTTTATTCGCCGGCGGGAGGATCTCGATTATTTGCAGGAGCCGGACATTTTTCACGAGCTGTTCGGCCACTGCGCCATGCTCACCCACCCGGCCTTTGCCCGCTTTACCCATACCTATGGCCGGCTAGGCCGAGATGCCAGCCCCAAAGAGCGCGGCTTTCTGGCCCGGCTGTACTGGTTTACCGTGGAGTTCGGCCTGCTCAATACACCGGAAGGCCGGCGCATCTACGGTGGCGGCATACTGTCGTCGCCGGGCGAAACCCGCTACGCCTTTGAGTCGGACCAGCCCGAATTCCGCGCCTTTAACCTGCTGGACGTGCTGCGCACGCCCTATCGTATCGATATCATGCAGCCCATCTATTATGTACTGGACAGCCTGGACCAACTCTTTGCCATTGCCGACATGGACATCATGGCCGAGGTGCACAAGGCGCAGGCCCTGGGGCTGTTTGCCCCCACGTTTCCACCCAAACCCACCGCCGTTTAAGGAGCATTCATGACCCACCTGGCCCAACAACAGTGCGAGGCCTGCCGGGCCGACGCGCCCAAAGTCAGCGATACCGAGCTGGCCGAGCTGATGAAGCAAATTCCCGACTGGACCCCCCAGGCCCGGGACGGCGTGCTGCAGCTGGAGCGGGAGTTCACATTCAAAAACTTCAAGCTGGCCTGGGCCTTTGCCGACAAGGTCGCAACGCTTGCCGAAAGCGAGTTTCACCACCCGGCCATTTTGCTGGAATGGGGCAAGGTCACCGTCACCTGGTGGACCCACGCCATCGGTGGCCTGCACCGCAACGACTTCATTATGGCGGCCCGGACGGACCGGCTGCTGGACGAGTGAGGAAAAACGTAAGACGTAAAACGTGAGGAGTAAGGGGTGAGGAGTAAGGAATGAGTGAGTCTCCATCTCTCCTACCTCTTCACCCCTCACATTCGGCTTAAACCCCAAGCTTGTCGCGCAGGCTGTAGTAGACCGCCCCCATGGCGCTGAAGGGCACCTGGAAACGGCGGCCGCCGAAAAACGGCAGGTGTGGCAGGCGAGCAAAGGCGTCAAAGCGCTCGGCCTGGCCTTTCAGCACTTCCGACAACAGCCGTCCCGCCAGATGGGTGCAGGTCACGCCGTGGCCGCTGTAGCCCTGCATGTAGTACACATTGGGCTCGAGCCGGCCGAACTGGGGCAGGCGCGACAGGGTCAGCAGAAAATTGCCGGTCCAGCGGTAGTCAATCTTTACTCCTTCCAGTTGAGGAAAGGTCTTCAGCAGTTTGGGCAGCACCAGGCGGTCGATGTCGTCCGGATCCCGGGCGCCGTACACCACGCCACCGCCGTACAGCAGCCGGTTGTCGCCGGTAATGCGGTAGTAATCCAGCAGGTAGTTGCAGTCTTCCACGCAATACTGGTTGGCAATCAGGCTTTGCGCCTGCTCGTCGCTGAGGGGCTCGGTGGTCACAATCTGAGTGCCGCAGGGCATGGCCTTGGCCGACAGTTTGGGCTCCAGGTTGCCCAGGTAGGCATTGCCCGCCAGCACCATAAATTTGGCGCTGACACTGCCCTTTTCGGTTTTCGCCAGGGCCGGTTCGCCATACCGAATGTCGGTGACCGCCGACTGCTCAAAGATGCGCCCGCCCAGTTGGCGAATGGCCTCGGCCTCGCCCAGGGCCAGGTTGAGCGGGTGTATGTGGCCGCCACGGTGATCCAGCAGGGCGCCCACATAACGATCGGTGTCGATCTCCCGGGCCACTCGGTCGGCATCCAGCAGCTCCAGGCCGTCGTGACCGTAGCGCTCCCAGTTGCCCTTCTGGCTTTCCAGCTCGTGCAGCTGGCGACTGTTCAGCGCAGCAAAAATGCCGCCGGGCTTGAAGTCGCACTGAATGTCGTACTGCTGAATGCGTTCGCGAATGATGTCGCCGCCTTCAAACATCATGCTGCCCAGCATGCGGGCGGTGTCGGCCCCGTAACGGGACTCGATCACATCGATGTCCCGGCTGTAGGAGTTGACCAGCTGGCCGCCGTTGCGGCCACTGGCGCCAAAGCCGATGCGGCCGGCTTCCAGCAGCACCACGTCAAAGCCCGCTTCGGTCAGGAACAGCGCGGTGGACAGGCCGGTGTAACCGCCCCCCACCACGCACACATCGCAGTGAATGTTTTCGGTCAGTTGCGGCCAGGACGCATGGGCGTTGGCGGTGGCCGCGTAATAGCTGTTGACGTGTTCCATGATATGCATACTCCCTTAATCCAGTGCCAGCCAGGTGGTCTTGAGCTCGGTGAACTTGTCAAAGGCGTGCAATGACTTGTCCCGGCCGTTGCCGCTTTGCTTGACGCCACCAAAGGGCACCGTCATGTCGCCGTCGTTGTAGTTGTTGATAAACACCGAGCCCGCCTTGAGCCGGCGCGCCAGCCGGTGGGCCCGGCGCAGATCCGAGGTCCACAGCCCGGCGCCCAGGCCATACTGGCTGTCGTTGGCGAGCTGCACCGCCTCGTCTTCTTGGTCAAAGGTGGTCACCGCCAGCACCGGGCCGAAGATCTCTTCCCGGGCCACCGTCATGTGCGGATTGACCTGCTCCAGCACCGTGGGTCCCATAAAGTTGCCGGCCTGCTCCCGGCCGTCCAGCCCCAGCACGGCGCCCTGCTCCAGGCCCTCGGCAATGTAGCGGCACACGCTGCCGTGGTGATCACGGTCGATCAGCGTCCCCATGGTGGAGGCCGGATCCAGCGGATCCATCGGTTTGAAATGCTCGGCGGCCTTTTTCAGCTCGGCCAGAAAGGCGTCCTTGATGCTGGCTTCCACCAGCAGCCGGGTGCCGGCAATGCACACCTGGCCCTGGTTATAGAAAATGCCGGCGGCGGACGCCCGGGCCGCCTTGGCCAGATCCGGGCAGTCGGCAAACACGATGTTGGCGCTCTTGCCGCCGGCCTCCAGCCAGACCCGCTTCATGTTGGAGCGGCCGGCGTATTCCATCAGCAGCCGTCCCACCCCGGTGGAGCCGGTGAAGGTGAGGCAGTCCACGTCCTCGTGCAGGGCCAGCGCCTTGCCCGCCTCGTGGCCGAAGCCGGGCAGCACGTTGAGCACGCCGTCGGGCAGGCCCGCCTCCTTTGCCAGGGCGGCGAGACGAATGGCGGACAGCGGGGATTTTTCCGAGGGCTTTAAAATCACCGAGTTGCCGGCGGCCAGCGCCGGGCCCAGCTTCCAGCAGGCCAGCAACAGCGGAAAGTTCCAGGGCACGATGGCCGCCACCACGCCAATGGGCTCGCGGCTCACCAGGGCCAGGGCGTCGGGGCCGGTGGGGGCGATTTCACCGTAAATTTTGTCCACCGCCTCGGCGTACCATCGCAGGCAGCGCACGGCACCGGGAATGTCGTCCCGCAGGCTGTGGCGAATGGGTTTGCCGGTGTCCAGGGTTTCCAGCAGCGCCAGCTCCTCGGCATGCTGCTCCATCAGCGCCGCCAGTTTCAGCAACACCGCCTTGCGCTCGGCGGGCGCGCGCTGCGACCACAGGCCCGATTCGAAACTGGCCCGGGCGGCGAGCACCGCCAGGTGCACATCGGCTTCCTGCGCCCGGCTCACTTCGGCCAGGGTGGCGTTGGTGGCAGGGTTGCTCACGGCGAAGCGCTCTCCGGCCACCGCCTCACGGTATTGTCCTTCAATAAACAGCCGGCTTTCGGGTTGCAGTTTTTCCGCTTCGGCCTGCCAGTGGGCCTTGTTCCTGAATTGCATCATGTGTCTCCGCCTTGATCACAGGTTGGCCGGGGTATGGGCGCTGATGATGCGGCATTCCCGGTCCGATGAATTGGTAAAGGTGTGGGGCAGACCGGTATCGATCACATAGCTCTGCCCGGCGCTCAACCGGTAGTGCTCGCCGTCCACCGTCAGCTCGATTTCCCCTTCCAGCACGGTGCCCACTTCCTCGCCCTGGTGTTTGAGGTGGCCGCCGGTGCTGGTGCCCGGGGCATAGCATTCAAGCAGAAAGCCCAGCGCCCGCCGGCGGTTGCCGTTGTGCACCAGCCGGAACGACACCCCTCGGCTGCCGATTTCCACCAGCTCCTCGGGCTCGATCACCACCTTGTTGCGCGCAGGCGCCTGGGGCTCGGCAAAAAATTCCGACAACGACATGTTGTAGACCTTGAGCAGCTTTTGCAGGCTGCTCACCGCCGGGCTGACCTTGTCCTGCTCTATGGTGCAGATGGCGCCGTGGGTCAGCCCCGAGAGTTCAGCCACCCGCCGCTGACTGAGCCCCAGCCGCCGGCGAATGTCCGCCAGCCGGCTGCCCGGGGCCAGCTCCTGGGCCGGGCTCACGCGCCGCTCCGGGTTCGGCCGTGCGCCCGGCAGGCGGCCACAAAGCCGTCGAACAGGGCCCGGGACAGCGGGTTATCGCGGCTGTGCCATTCCGGATGCCACTGCACGCCCAGGGCAAAGGGGTGATTCGGCAGGCTGATGGCTTCCACCAGGCCGTCGGGGGCGGTGGCCTCCACCCGCACGCCCGGCCCCACCTCCCTGGCCCCCTGCATGTGCAGGGAATTGACCCGCTGCACGCCGGCACCCGCCAGTTGCGCCAGCAATCCCCCCGCCACCGGCGTAATGTCGTGGGCCGGGGCATACTGCTGCTCCAGGGGGAGCTCCTTGTTTTCCCGGTGCTCGGCAAACAGGCCGGTTTCGTGCAGCCGCCGGTGCAGCCGGCCGCCGCTGGCCACCACCATTTCCTGAAAGCCGCGGCAGATACCCAGCAGCGGCAGCGTCGAGGCCCGAGCGGCGGCGATCAATTGCAGGCTGAGCCGGTCCCGGCCCGCATCGGTGTGCGCCTCTTCGCCGGTTTCGCCATAATGGTGCGGCTCCATGTTGCTGTAGCTGCCGGTGAGCAAAATGCCGTCGAGCCGCGCCAGCATGGCCGCCAGACTCTGTTCGTCCTCGCCCAGCTGGTGCACCAGGGGCACCGGCACCGCCCCGGCGGCCACGATCGCATCCAGGTATTTCTGTTGTACGGTCAGTCCGGGATGCGGCCCCAGCTGCTGCTGGCAGAGGATCACGCCCACCCAGGGTTTGTTAAATATATGAACCATCGTCATGTTCGCTCATCCGCTTTAAATTTTGAACACTTCGCGCTGTATCGCGCTTCACTGTAAAAAATATACTCAAAACCCTAGCATTCACGTTTTGAAAGCTCAATAATTTTTAACACTTGCAAAACAAAATAAACACACCTAACGTATCAACGTAAATTATATTTAACAGCCACATGACGGTGAGATCATGCAAGCGAACCCAACGGTAATGCCCCTTCCTTCGGCCAGCGAGCCGGCCCCGACGCCCTTTGAGCAGGAGGCCGCCGCCTACCTTGCCCGCTACCCCCAAACCCAATATGTAGACGTATTGCTGACCGATCTCAACGGCATCTTTCGCGGCAAGCGGCTGCCGGTCAGCGCCCTCGACAAACTGGAAAGCGGCTGCTTTTTTCCCGCCTCGGTGTTTGCCATGGACTTTCGCGGCAACGTGGTGGAAGAAACCGGCATCGGCCAGGATATCGGCGAGCCGGATCTGCCCTGTTACCCCATTGCCGGTACCCTGGTGCCTTCAGCGGCGGATCCGGACACCGTGGCCCAGCTGCTGCTGACCATGGTGGATGAAGATGAGCAGCCCTTTGCTCTGGAGCCCCGCAACGTGCTGGCGCGGGTATGGCAGCAGGTGAAAGCCCGGGGGCTGACCCCGGTGATCGCCCTGGAGCTGGAGTTTTATCTGGTGGACCGGGATAGGGACGAGCAGGGCCGGCTGCAGCCGCCCTGCTCGCCGCTGACACAAAAGCGGGACACCTACAGCCAGGTGTATTCGGTGGACAACCTCAACAACTTCGCCGAGATCCTGGCCGACATCGACAACCTTGCGGTGTTGCAGGGGCTGCCCGCCGACGGTGCAGTGGCCGAGGCCGCGCCGGGCCAGTTTGAAATCAACATGCACCATGGCAGCGACGTGCTGGCGGCCTGCGACCAGGCCCTGGCCCTGAAGCGGCTGATCAAGCTGGTGGCCGAGCAGTACGAGATGGATGCCACCTTTATGGCCAAGCCCTACCAGGATCACCCCGGCAGCGGTCTGCACGTGCACATTAGCATTACCGACGAGCAAGGCGAAAACCTGTTCGCCGACGAGCAAGGGGAAGACTCGCCGCTGCTGAAGCGCTCCCTCGCCGGCATGCTGGATCTGATGCCCGACAGCATGGCGCTGCTGGCCCCCAACATCAACGCCTTCCGTCGCTTTCAGCCGGGCATGTACGTGCCGGTGCAGGCGTCCTGGGGCCACAACAACCGCACCGTGGCGCTGCGCATTCCCTGTGGCGACGACGAGGCCCGCCGCATCGAATACCGGGTACCCGGCGCCGATGCCAACCCTTACCTGGTGGTGGCCACCCTGCTCGCCGGCCTGCTGCACGGCCTCGATAACCCGCTGCCGCTGCCGGAGCCGGTGGTGGGCAACGGCCTGGAGCAGGAAGGGCTGCCCCTGCCCACCCGCCAGAGCGACGCCCTGGCCCGGCTGGAAGGCGACACCCCGCTCAAGCGCTACCTGGGTGAAGACTTCATCGAGGTGTACCGCATCTGCAAGCAGGATGAGTTGCTCGAATTTGAACAGCGCATTACCGACATCGAACTGGAATGGATGCTGAAAAACGCCTGATTTCACCACACAGGTAACAGAGCGCCGGCCGGCGCCCCCCTCTCGATCAAAGGAAGATGACGATGGAACAACCCAACACCCTGGCCCTCAACCCCAGTGTCAAATGGCCACCGCTCTGGCGTGGCCTGGCGGTGGCCGTGGTGGCCGCCCTGGCCTTTGCCTGGCTCGGCTTCACCCATGAGCAAGGCAGCGACTATGGCGCGCTGAGCCTGTTGCCGGCGGCGCTGGTGATCACCATGGCGGTGCTGACCCGCAAAACCGTGGAGTCCCTGCTGGCGGGCAGCCTGCTGGGCCTGCTGCTGCTCAACCCCGCCGATCTGGTCAGCCCATTGGCGGACGTGACCCTGGCGGTGATGATGGACGAAACCATCGCCTGGCTGATCCTGGTGTGCGGCATGATGGGCGGGCTGATTAACCTGCTGGCCCGGGGCGGCGGCGTGCACAGCTTTGGTGCCGTCATGACCCGGCTTATCACCTCGCCCCGAAGCGCCATGATGGGTACCGTGGGCCTGGGGCTGGTGGTGTTTATCGACGACTACCTCAACTCCCTGGCGGTGTCGTCCTCAATGAAAAGCATCACCGACCGCTTTGGCATCTCCCGGGAGAAACTGGCCTACATCGTCGACTCCACCGCCGCGCCCATCTGCATTCTGGTGCCGGTGTCCACCTGGGCGGTGTTTTTCGCGTCCCTGCTGGAAGACTCGGGCGCCGCCGAGGGCGGCCAGGGCATGTCGCTCTATGTGGCCAGCATCCCCTGGATGCTGTACGGCTGGGCCGCGCTGCTGGTGGTGGCGCTGGTGGCGACCCGCAAGTTGCCGGATCTGGGCGCCATGAAAGCGGCCGAGGCCCGGGCTCAAGGCGGCCAGCCGGTGCCCACGGGCTGGCAGGACGAGGCAACACCCGCCCCCGAACGCAGCGTGCCCGGCTGGCTGGGTCTGACCAACTTCCTGCTGCCCATGGTGGTGCTGGTGCTGGCCAGCGTGTATTACGACATTGACCTGCTGAAAGGCGTGCTGGTAGCCCTGGGCGTGACCATGGTGCTGTATTCGGTGCAGCGGCTGCTGTCGTTCCAGCAGCAGGTGGACGCCACCCTGGACGGTTTCAAGGTGATGCTGTATCCGCTGGCCACCGTCTGTGCCGGCTTTATTTTGAAGGAAGTGAACGATCAGCTGGGCATGACCCGCTACATCATCGACACCGTGACCCCGCTTCTCACCCCGGCGCTGTTGCCCGCCGTGGTGTTTCTGGTGATGGCCGCCGTGGTCTTCAGCACGGCGTCGAGCTGGGGGGTGTTCGTGATCTCCCTGCCCATCGTGGTGCCCCTGGGCCAGGCCATGGACGTGCCCATGCCGCTGGTGGTGGGCGCCCTGCTGTCGGCCTCGGCTTTTGGCAGTCACGCCTGTTTTTTCAGCGACTCCACCGTACTGTCCGCCCAGGGGGCCGGCTGCGACACCATGGATCACGCCCTGACCCAGCTGCCCTACGCACTGATCGGCGGCGCCATCACCCTGGCCGCCCTGCTCGCCGCCGGGTTCTGGATGGTGTAAACCAATCCCTTTGTACCGTCATGCCGGCCTTGCGCCGGCATCTTTTTGCCAGCAACTCGCCGGCTGACATGACCTGCGCTCCAATCACCCTTAGCCGTTCCGGCTCTGGCAATACTCAATAAACACCTCGGGCTTGAGCGGCGGCGAATACCAGTAGCCCTGCACCTGGGTGCAGCCCATGGCACGCAACAAGGCCACCTGCTCGGGCCGCTCCACCCCTTCGGCCACCGTCTCGCAGCCCAGAATGCGGGCCATCTGAATCACCGCCTGAGCCAGCCCCCTGTCCTGCTCATCGGTGTCCATTTGATCCACAAAGGCCCTGTCTATCTTGAGCACCGACACCGGCATGGTTTTCAGGTAAGCCAGCGACGAATAGCCGGTGCCGAAATCGTCGATGGCAATACCGATGCCCGCCGCCGCCAGCTGGTTAAGCTGCACCAGCGCCAGCTCCATGTTTTGCATCAGCCCCGACTCGGTGACCTCAATCTCAATGGCCCCCGGCGGCAGCCGGCTGTGGGCCAGACGGCGGATCAGGCCGTCGGCAAAGCCCGGTTGCATCAGCTGCAACGCCGCCACGTTGACCGCCACTCGAAAACCGGGCGACACCTGCTCCCGTTCCAGCCACTGCTCCAGCTGGCCAATGGCGGTGTCGATCACCCAGCCGCCCAGGCGCAGAATATCGCCGCTGCTCTCGGCGATGGGAATAAAGTCCGCCGGCGGCACAAAACCAAACTCGGGGCTGACCCAGCGCAGCAGGGCCTCGGCACTCACCACCCGCTCTCCTTGCAGCGCCACCTTGGGCTGATACACCAGAAAAAGCTGCCGCTGCTCGGCGGCGGTGCGCAATGCCTGGCGGTAGTGGCTCAGAGTCAGCAGCCGCTGCTCCAGCACCGGCTCAAAGCAGCGCCACTCCCCGGCCTTGGGCGGCAGCGCAATGGCCGCCTGACGCACCAGGTGCTCATGGTTGTCGTGCATCATGCCGCTGTGACTGACGCCAATACGGCAATCCAGCTGCAACAGCAGTTGCTCCACCTCAATTCCCTGCGCCAGGCCGGCCAGCAGCCGCTCGGCCTGGCGGGCAATATCAGACTCGTTGGGCAGGTTCCTGTCCAGCACCAGCCACTCGCTGCTGCTCCAGGCGCCCACCACACACTCCTGCTCCTGCAGCAGCGACTGCAGGCGCGCACTCAGGGTCCGGCTCAGGGTTTCGGCCACCCGCAGGCCGTGCAGCCGGGCAATGTCTTCCAGGCCGTCGAGGGCAATAAAATACAGCACCACGCTGCCCTGCGGACTGTCCTGCAGCTGCTCCAGCAAACCGCGCCGGTTCAGCCGGCCGGTGACCGGATCACTGATCGCCTGCAACTGCAGTTCACTGGTACGCTGGCGCACCTCGTCTTCCAGCCAGGCGGCCCGGTCGCTGCGATCCCGCAACAGAAAGTGGGCCTCCAGGGTATTGCGAATGCGCTGCAATACCTCCGGCTGATCAAAGGGCTTGTTGAGAAAGTCCCGGGCCCCCAGGCCCAGGGCCCGCAGCCGGGTCTCGGCGTCGGTCTGGGCACTGAGCACAATCACCGGCGGGGCCCGCTCGCCCCACTCCTCCCGCAGCCATGCCAGCACCTGGTAGCCGTCCAGATATGGCATGCGAATATCAAGCAGCAACAGATCCACCGGCTGCTCGTGCAGGTGCCGGGCCAGCCGGCGCGGATCGGTTTCCGCGTACACATGGCGGTAGCCTTCGTCCTCCAGCAAGCACAGCAACAGCTCCACATTCACCGGATTGTCATCAAGCACCAGAATACGGGCATCGGTGTGGACGGGCGTGGTCATCAGGACGTCTCCCCGGTCAGGGTTTCCAGCAACGCCAGCAGCCGGGGAAGATCCACCGGCTTGGTCAGGTAATCCCGAAAGCCCGCCTGGCGGGCCTGGTTCAGCTCTTCCGGCATGGCCCTGGCCGAAAGCGCCACCACCGGCACCTGCCGGGTGCGCGGATGCCGGCCCAGCAGCAGGGCGGCTTCCAGCCCGCTCATGCCAGGTAGGTTAATGTCCATCAGAATAAGACTCGGCGGGCTGGCACAGGCCATTTCAAAGGCCAGCTCCGCCGAGGGCACGCAGGTGAGCTCAACGCCGTCGAGTGGCTCGAACAGCTCGCTCAGCAGCCGCTGATTGGCCGGGTTGTCTTCCACATACAGCACCGTCCTGCCGGCCCCCTCGGCCGGCGCCCGGGACGGCAATGCCTCCGTCAGGGCCGCGGGTGCCGGTGTGGCCAGCGGCAGGCAAAACCAGAACTCGCAGCCTTCCCCCGGTACCGTCTCGACGCCAATCTCCCCCTGCATCTGCTCGACGATGCGCTTGGTCAGGGCCAGGCCCACGCCGGTGCCCTCGATGGCGCCGTTTTCGGCGCCCAGGCGGTTAAAGGGCTGGAACAGCTGACTGAGCTTGTCGGCGGCAATGCCCGGGCCCGTGTCCCGTACCGAAATGCGCAACCGCTCCCCCTCGCAGCGACAGCCGATGTGCACCTGGCCCTGCGGACGATTGTATTTGATGGCATTGGACAGCAGGTTGAGCAGCACCTGCTTGAGCCGGGTGTAATCGGCGGTCACGGCCCCGCACCGGCCCATCTGGGGCTGCAGCCGAATATGTTGTTGCTGGGCCATGGGCGAGAGAATATCGCAGGCCTCGCGCACCACATCGGCCACCTCAATGGCCTCAAACGACATGTCGATGCGGCCGGCCTCGATGCGTGCCAGATCCAGTACCTCGTTGATCAGCGTGAGCAGGTGATTGCCGCTTTTATAGATTTGCTCCACCTGCCGGTGCTGACGCTCGTCCAGAGGCGTGCGCTGGTTGTTCAGCAGCAACTGGGCAAAGCCCATGATGGCGTTGAGTGGCGTGCGCAGCTCGTGGCTCATGGAGGACAAAAATTCGGTCTTCGCCCGGCTGGCCCGCTCGGCTTCGTCCCGGGTCTGGCGCAACTGCTCGGTAAAGGCATCCCGCTCGTTGAGCTGGCGATAAAGATTGATCAGCAGGGCACAGGTGGAGGTAAAGGGCTCCAGCCAGGCCACCAGCTCCTGACTGTAGTCGTCGCGGCCGTTGGCGATGGCAAACATGCCAATCACTTCGCCGTCATCGAGAATGGGCACCCCCAGAAAGTTGTGCAGCGGCGGGTGGCCGGGGGGAAAGCCGCCCCGGCGGGGATCTTCGGCCAGGTCGTTACTGAGCACGGTTTCCCCCCCGGCGAACACGCGGCCCAGCATGCTGTCCGGATTGGTGAGCAGCATCTCCCCCGCCTGCCATCGCTGCATCAGCTGGCGGGACGCCTCGCTCCAGGACAAGTCGGTAATGGCATGCACCTTCAGCGCCGGCCCGTTTTCCGCGGGCAGCACTTCGCCGATCAGCGAATAATCACTGCCGGTCAGCGTACGCAGGGCGTCCTGCAAAAAGGCCCACAGCCGGTTGCCGGACATCAGCGCGTGGTAGTCGGTCAGCCCCTTGTGCAGCACGCTCAGCAACTGCTGCTGGCGCGCCACCATTTCCGCTGCCCGGCGCTCGCGCTGCTCGGCGCTGTGCATCTCGCTCAGATCCGTGAGAATACCGATAAACTCGGCATGCTCATGGGGCCCGCTCTGGTGCACCTGGCCCACCGCCAGATGCACCGGCACCGAGTGTCCGTTCCGGTGCAGCGCCGCCACCCTGCGGCCCTTGCCGATAACCCTGGCCTCGCCGCCCTCGAGATAGTTGCGAATATAGTGATCGTGATGGGGCGCCCACCGGGCCGGCATCAGCCGGCTGACATTGTGCCCCAGCACCTCGTCGCGCCGGTAACCGAGCAGGTTGAGGGCATAGTCATTGATTTCCTGAATAAGCCCCCGGCCATCGATACGCACTATGCCCGCCGCCGCCCCCTGGGTAATGGCCTGGTAGCGGGCCAGCCGGCTGTCGCTCAGGAGTGCCTGCTCATTCAGCATGTGCCGCTTTCTGCGCAGTCGCAGCAGCGCCCGGGCCTGGCCGGCCAGCAGCTCCAACTGGCGTAGCGCCTCCTCATTCAGGGTACGGGGCTGGCTGTCCAGCACCGCCAGCACGCCCACCACCAGACCGGGCTCCAGGCAAAGGGGCACACCGGCGTAAAAACGCAGGCCCGGCTCGCCGGTGACCAGGGGATGCTCGGCAAAACGCGGATCCTGGCTGGCATCGGCCACCACCAGCGGCGTACCGTCGGCCACCACCCAGTTGCAGAAGGCGGTGTCCCGCGGGCTCTGCTGCACCGCCAGGCCCCAGCGACCACGGCTCCACTGGCGGTCTTCGTCCACCAGCGAAATCAGCCCCATGGGCATCTTCAGTAACAAACAGGCCAGCTCGACCAGTTGATCGAATTCCGGATCGACCGGGGTGTCGAGCAGATGCAGCCGACGCAGGCTGGCCAGTCGGGCCGGCTCGTTGGCAGGCAGGGGGGCGGGGCTTTTCATGATCAACATTCCCTGTTGGCCGCACCGGCAGGCGCCGGTGCTGCGTATTATTATCTTTCTCAACGGCATCTTAACGCTCCCGGAAAACAAAAACGACCCGTCAGGGTCGCTTTGTGATCAAGGGGAAGGTCAGATGCCCGTGAGCAGCAGCCGAATGAGCAGGCCGGCCAGAGTGAGCACCGCCACCCCCGCCAGGTAAAGGCCGGCAAACCACAGCCAGCCTTTTTTACCCGCCATCAGTAGCCTTCCTCAAAGTCTTCCACCTTGCCGGAGAAAATGCGGTAGCCCCACAGGGTATAGGCGCAGATCAGCGGCAAAAAGATGAGAATGCCGGGCAGCAGGAACAGCAGGCTGGAGTCCGGCGCGCTGGCCTGCCACAGGGTCAGCTGGTGGGGGATCAGGTAAGGGAACAGGCTCACCACCAGGCCGCCAAAGCCCAGCAGGAACAGACCGCAGGCCAGCCAGAAGGGCCGGGTTTCGTGCGGCTCGCCGTCCAGATCCCGGTACAGCAGAAAACCGAGCACCGCACTCAGCAGCGGCAGCGGCGACAGCCACAGCAAATTGAGGCCGTCAAACCAGCGGGCACTCACCTCCTCGTTGGCCAGCACCATCCACAGGCTGAGTACCAGCAAAATGACCATAATGGCCACCACCAGCCGGCGGCCAAGCTGGGCGGCCCGGGCCAGCACGGGATCCCGGCTTTTCAGCACCAGGTAGCAACAGGCCAGCAGGGCATAGGCCACCATCAGCGAAAACCCGGTGAAGATGCTGAACGGGCTGAGCCAGGCCAGGGCGCCCAGCTCACCGGGACCGGCCTCCACCCCCTGCACCACGGCACCGAGAATGGCGCCCTGACAAAAGGTGGCCACGGTGGAGCCAAGCCAGAACGACTTGTCCCACCAGGGCTTGGAGCGGTGCGACTTGAAGCGGTATTCAAAGGCCACGCCGCGGAAAATCAGCCCGATCAGCATAATGATGATGGGCGTATACAGGGTGGACAGAATGCCGGCGTAGGCGGCGGGAAAGGCCGCAAACAGCACCACGCCGCCAAACACCAGCCAGGTTTCGTTGCCGTCCCACACATGGGAGATGGAGCGCATCATGTGATCCCGCTCGCCTTCGCTTTGAAACCAGGGATACAGAATGCCGAGGCCGAGGTCAAAGCCGTCCAGCACCACGTACATCAGCACCGCAAAGCCCAGCAGCAAATAATAAAACAGCGCCAGATCCATCTCAGTTCTCCACCACATCGTGTTGCAGTTTTTTCACCCAGGCCAGGGCGAAGCCGGGGGCCTGAATGCCGATCATGTGCTGCTCCAGCCGGGCCATGTCCGGCGGCCCCTTGCGCACCAGTTTGGCCATAAAGTAGAGGTACACGCAAAACAGCAGGCTGTAGGTGAGCACGAACAGGGTGAGCGAGAACAACACCCGCTCCGCCGGCAACGGCGACACCACCTCCATGGTGCGCACCAGGCCATGCACCAGCCAGGGCTGGCGGCCCACCTCGGCCACGTACCAGCCGGCCAGGGTGGACACCACCCCCGAGGGGATCATCAGCATCATCAGCCACTGAAAGGGCTTGCTCTCAAACTGACCGTGCTTTCTGCGCAGCCACAGTCCCCACAGGGCGGCGCCGATCATCAGCACCCCCAGCCCCACCATGATGCGGAAGGAATAAAACACCAGCGGCACATGGGGGCGGTCTTCCGCGGGCACCGACTTCAGGCCCTGCAGTTCGCCGTCCAGCTCGTGGGTGAGGATCAGTGAAGCCAGCTTGGGAATTTTAATCTCGAAACGGTTGGTCTCGGCCTCCATGTCGGGCACCGCAAACAGCAGCAGCGGCGCGCCACTTTCCTGCTCGGGCCAGATCCCTTCCATCGCCGCCACCTTGATGGGCTGGTGCTCTTTCACGTTGAGGCCGTGAAAGTCGCCGACAATGGCCTGCAGCGGGGCCAGCAGCAGCGCCGCCCACAGCGCCATGGACAGGCCCTTGCGACCAAAGGCCATCTCGCGCTTTTTATACAGATACCAGGCGCTGATACCCCCGATCACAAAGGTGGCGCTGAGCATGGCCGCCAGCAGCATGTGCACCAGCCGGTAGGGCATGGACGGGTTGAAGATCACCTCCATCCAGCTGGCCACCTCGAAGCGACCGTCCACCAGCTCATACCCCGCCGGGGTCTGCATCCAGGAGTTGGCGACGATAATCCAGAACGCCGAAATCCAGGTGCCGACCGCCACCACACAGGTGGAGAAAAAGTGCAGTTTTTCCCCTACCCGCTGCCAGCCGAACAGCATGACGCCCAGAAAGCCCGCCTCCAGAAAGAAGGCGGTCAGCACCTCGTAGGCCATCAGCGGCCCGAGCACGGCGCCGGTGATTTCGGAGAAGCGGGAGAAGTTGGTGCCGAACTCGTAGGACAGCACGATGCCGCTCACCACCCCCATGCCAAAGGTAATGGCAAAGGGCTTGATCCAGAACTTGGCCAGCTGAAAATACACCGGATTGCGGGTTTTCAGCCAGAGCCCTTCCCAGATGGCAATGGCGGTGGCCAAGCCGATGGTGATGGCCGGAAAGATAATGTGAAAACTGACGGTAAAGGCGAACTGTATTCGCGATAAAATGGCGGCATCAAGCTCCATGGGTCCTCCTTAGCGGGCCAGCTGGCGGCGAACCAGTGCCGGCAGCCCCGCCATCAGAAGAACAACCAGGATTGCGGAAAATTCCATCAACAGCGTGATCAGGTTCATTATTGTTTTGCTCACTCGTTAGTCTGGTGACCAGGTAACTGCATTAAGCGTGCCAGCCTTTTGAAAACCCCGTACCGCCTTGCTCTGGATCAATCAAACCGCAAAAACTTGTGTTCACCGACAACAGGGTTTACAGTTTTTTCGCCTCCAACTGTCAACGTCATTTACATCCGGACACGCCGCGTTATGCCCCTGGAACTCGCCTTTGAACTGATGATGATGCTCACCAGCGGCTGCGCCCTGCTGGTGTCGGCCTGGCTGTTCTGGCGCGCCCGCAACCGGCGCAGCATGAAGGCGCTGGCGGGCTTTGGCGTGATGATGGCGCTGTGGTGCGCCGGCCATGTGGCGGTGTTTTACGGCTGGCACGATCTCGGCATGGCGCTGATCCTGGCCAACCCGCTGATGCCCACCTTTTTTCTCGACTTTGCCATTGGCTTTGTCAACCAGGGGCCAAGCCAGCGCCCCTGGTTGAGCCGGCTGGCCCGCTATCGCGGTTTGCTCTATGGCGCCGCCGTGCTGGTCAGTCTGGTCACCCTGTGGCGAGGCGGTGGCGACATCATCGCCTTTGGCCCCTTTGAGCACTATTTCGTGTTTCGCGGCAGCGGCTGGTTCAACATCGGCTACACCATTTTCATCGGCGTGCTGGCCCACGCCCTGCTGCTGTGGGGCTTTGTGCGCCAGCAAGGCAACCGCCGCCGCTCCATCGCCGCCATGTTTGCCGCCGGTGCCTGGGGGCTGTGGCTGGCCACCAGCTTTATTTTTCCGTCGCTGGGGCTGCTGTGGTATCCCTGGCCCATGCTGCTGCTGCCCAGCTACGTGCTGCTGCTGGTGTATGGTGTGGTGCGCTACCAGATGCTGGAGGTTAACGCCTGGGCCAACCGGGCGCTGCTGTGGATTTTAATGACCGGCCTGCTGCTGGGGCTGATGGCGCTGTTCAGCGCCATGGCCGGGCGCCTGGGGATGCAGGCCCTGGCCGCCGTGCCCCAGTGGCAGCTATGGCTGTATTCGCTGTTGCTGCTGATGCTGGCCCTGGCCCTGTACCAGCCGGTCAGCAAGCTGGTGGAGCGGCTGATCTACCCGGGCAGCCGGCTCGATGAGCAACTGCTCGAGACCTGGCTGGCACAACTGCGGGATGCCGACGGCTGGAATTCCCTGGCCGGGACCGCCCAGCAGTTGCTGGCCCGGCAGATGGGCCAGCCGGTCACGGTGCGCCTGCTAACCCGGCCGCCCTATTTCGAGCCCGGTACCGGGCTCGAGCTGTGGTGCCTGCAACTGGCCAACGGCTGGCAATTCCGGCTCAAGGGGTTTGACGATGTCACCCCCGGCATGCGGCTGACCGCCGAGGTGTTCGGCTCTCTGCTGGCCACCCGCTGCGGCCTGCTGGAGCGTTCGCTGCAACTGGCCGAGGCGGAGCGCAAGCGGGTGTCGGAGCAGCACCTGGTAGAGCTGGGCGGGCTGTCGGCAGCCATGGCCCATGAGCTGCGCAACCCGCTCAATATCATTTCCATGGCCACCGCCGGGCTGGACGCGGATCGCAAGGCCATGATCCAGGGGCAGCTCAAGCGGGCCGATCGGCTGATCGTCGACATGCTGGCCTACTCCGGCCAGTTGCAGATTCAGCCGCGCACCCTGCCCCTGGCGCCCCTGCTGGACAGCCTGCGCCCCCAGTTCGACTGGCAAGGGGTGCAGTTTGATTACGCCCTGCCGCCAGACTACCGGCTGTATGCGGATCCGTACCGGCTGCAACAGGTGCTCATTAATCTTGTCGACAACGCCCTGTCGTTTGTGCGCAACCAGGCAGACGGTCAACTGAAGCTGGAAGCCACCGCCACTCCCGGGGTGCTGTGGCTGCACAACAACGGTCCGGCCATCGAGGCCGACCTGCAGGCCCGGCTGTTCCGGCCGTTCGTGACCCAGCGCCAGGGCGGCAGCGGCCTGGGACTGGCCATTGTCCAGCGCATTATGGAGGCCCACGGCGGCCATGTTCGCCACCGCAACGACGCCGGCTGGCCGGTGACCTTTGAGCTTTATTTTCCCGAGGAGTCCACATCATGACCCAGGCCCGCATCGTCGTCATCGACGACGAGCCCGCCTTTCGCACCCTGAGCGCCCAGTGGCTGCAGGCCGAAGGCTACGAGGTGCACACCGGCGCCGATCTCGAGGCATTGCGCGACCTGCTGACGCGGGTAGACGCGGATCTGATCCTGCTGGATCTGTCGCTGCCGCCCCGCTTCGATCCCCATCACACCCTGAGTGCCCTGTCCGAATTCACGGATCGGCCGGTGATCATCCTCACCGGCCACGGCGAGCGGGAGCTGGCCCTGGAAGCCCTGCGTCAGGGTGCCTGGGATCTGCTGGCCAAGCCGATGGATCCGGATCTGCTGGCGGTGGTGATCCGCCGGGCCATTACCAAGCACCAGCTGGTGCGCGAGCTCAACAGCCTGAAAACCCGCATCAGCCGGCAAAGCCCCATCACCACCCTGATCGGGGCCTCGCCCGCCATGAACACCATTCGCGCCCTGGTCAGCCGCATTGCCCCCACCGACGTCCGGGTGCTGGTGACCGGCCCGTCCGGCACCGGCAAGGAAGTGATTTCCCGCGCCATTCACGATCTCAGCGCCAGGGCCAGGGGGCCCTTTATTTCGGTGCATTGCGGTGCCATTCCCGCCGAGCTGCTGGAAAGCGAGCTGTTCGGCCACACCAAAGGCGCCTTTACCGGGGCGGATCGCAACAAGGACGGACTGCTCAAGCTGGCCGACGGCGGCACCCTGTTTCTGGATGAAATCGGCGACATGCCAGCGGCCATGCAGGTCAAGCTGCTCAGGGTATTGCAGGAGGGCAGCTTTTATCCGGTGGGCGGACGGGAGTTGGAAACCATTAACGTACGGGTGATCTCGGCCACCAACGCCAGCCTGCCCGACAAGGTGGCCAGCGGCGAATTCCGGGAGGATCTGTTCTACCGCATCAAGGGAGTGACCATTGAAACCCAGCCGCTGGATCAGCGTCCGGAAGACATTCCTTTACTCATCAGCCACTTTCTGGAATTGCAGGCGCAAGGCAGCGGCCAGCCGCCGCTGCATCCGGACGCCGCCGCCTTTCAGTGGTTTATAGAGCGGCGCTGGCCGGGCAATGTGCGCGAGCTGAAAAGCACCCTCGACAGCGTGGCCGCCATCGCCCAGGGCGGCCTGATCACCCTGGACGACATCGCCCTGCTCTATCCCGAGGCCAGAGACAGCAGCCCGGCCATGCCCTCACCAGGTGGCGATACCCTGGAGGCTCAGGTGCGGGCGCTGGAGATTTCCCTGATTACCGAGGCCCTGGCCCGCCACGGCAACAACCGCACCCATGCCGCCCAGGCCCTGGGCTTGTCACGCCAGGGTCTGCTGAAAAAAATCGAGCGTTACGGGCTGTCATGACCGGCGCCGGCCGGCGCTGTGCGCACAAAAATGCCGGCTCAAGAGCCGGCAAAAAACCAACAAGGAAGAATACGGTTAGCTCTGGCAGGAAGCGTTGGCGGCCGCTTGCTGCGCCTTCTCGATGCGGGTGTCGGTGGCCGGATGGCTGGAGAACAGGCCGCCGCCACTACCGGCGTGCTTCATCAGCTTCTGCTGGGCGCGCACGGCAGCGTACGGGTTCATGCCCAACTGGCACAACACCTCAACGCCGTAAGCATCGGACTCCAGCTCATCCTGCTGGGAGAACTGGGCGCTGAGGAACTTGGTGCCGATGTCGCCATACTGGGACGACGCCAGCGAGCCCACGGTGCCGCCGGCCGCCACCGCGGCCTGTTTGGCGGCCTCGGTCAGGTAGGCGGTTTTGAACTGGTTCAGGGAGTGCTCAAACTTGACGTGGCCAATCTCGTGCCCAATCACCGCCACCAGCTCGGCATCGTCCATCACATCCATCAGGCCGGAATACACCCGCACCGTGCCATCGGGCATGGCGAAGGCGTTGATCTCGTCGGACTCGTACACCGCAAAATTCAGCGGCGTGCCGTCGATGCTGGTCAGCTCCCGGGTCAGTTTCGCCAGCCGCTTGCTGTAACGGCTGCTGGCCGGTGACAGCTTGCTCTGGGCATCCATCTGCTCCGCCGACAGGCTGGCCTGAGCCTGCAGCTCGGCCTTGGACAGGGTGATGCCCTTAAAGGCGGTCATGCCGGCGCCGAGCAGGCCGCTGGTGTCATTGGATACGCAGCCGGACAGGCCCGCTACGGCCACCAAGGCGGCGATCATGGTTTTTTTCACTTTATGCTATCTCTGAATATTGATGGCGAGGGACAACCCGGGCTCGGTGAAAGCCAGCCTCTCATTTTGGGAAAGGCGCAATGTAAATAAATAAAGATTCATTTGCAACCTTAATGGCCAACCAGAAAGGTTCCATATAAGGCCACTTCTGTACCTATACTGAGGTTGTTGATCTTCCGCAAACCGGCTGCGGCAGCGCTCACTTATGATGCTCACCAACAGAATGCCATTCGAGAGGTACAGCCATGCTGAGAAAACTTAAAATCGGCCCCAGATCCATCTTGTCCTTCAGCATGCTGGGTCTCATTACCCTGCTGCTCGGGCTGGTTGCCATCGTGCAGCTGGGCCGCATCGGTCAGGAAGTCAACGTCATGGCCAGCCTGCGTATTCCTGCGGCCACCGAGGTCGGTGAAATCAGACGGGACTTCCTGCTGATCCGCCTGTACACCCTCAACGCGCTCTATGCCGACGACGCTCAGCGCCGGCAGGATGCGCTCGTGCGCCTGAATGAGCTGGAAAGCAGCTATCAGAAAAACATGGCGGAAATGGAAAAGCACATTGAGTCGGACGAGGGCCATCAGCTGCTGGCAAAGGTGGTCAGCAGCAAGACCGACTACGACCAGCTGCAACAGCGCCTGCTGGCCATGATCCGCGCCGGCGACCTGGCCGGTGCCGAGCAGTTTCGCCATCAGGGCTTTAACGAGACCGGCCAGCTGGTGACCAGCCACCTCAATGAACTGGGCGCCTATCAAAAGCAGCGGGCCAATGACGCCGCCGCCATCACCAACAAAATGATTGCCCGATCCAATACCATCATGGTGGTGGCCATTGTGCTGGCCATGGCCCTGGTGGTGGTACTGGCCCTGCTGTTCAGCCGCAGCCTGCTGCTGCCCATTCGCAAGGCGGTGGAAGTGAGCGGCACCATTGCCTCGGGTAACCTGACCTCCCGCTTCAGCGACGATGCCAGGGACGAAGCCGGCGACATGATCCGGGCGCTGGCCACCATGCAGCAACGGCTGAAACAAACCATCATGGAAATCAACGATTCATCAAGCCAGCTGGCCTCCACCGCCGAAGAGCTCAGCGTGGTCACCGATCAGTCTACCCGCACCCTGCAACAACAAAGCGACGAGCTGGAGCAGGCGGCCACCGCCGTCAATGAAATGACCTCGGCGGTGGAAGAAGTGGCCCGTAACGCCGCCGCCACCTCCCACAACTCCGACACCGCCGACGACAAGGCCCGTATCGGTCGTGACAAGGTGACCCACACCATCAATACCGTTGCCGAGCTGGAGCAGGAAATTAGCCACACCCGCCAGGGCGTGGAAAGCCTGGCCACCAGAGTGCGCGACATTGGCACCGTGCTGGATGTGATCCGCGGCATTGCCGAGCAGACCAACCTGCTGGCGCTGAACGCCGCCATCGAGGCGGCCCGGGCCGGTGAGTCGGGCCGGGGTTTTGCGGTGGTCGCCGACGAGGTTCGGGCCCTGGCCCACCGCACCCAGGAGTCGACCAAAGAGATTGAGGCGATGATGCACGCCATTCAGAGCGAAACCAACGACACCGTCAGCGCCATTCAGGTCAGCACCGAGCGCAGCGCCCAGACCCGGCAAATCGCCCAGGAAGCGGGCGAGGCCCTGGCGCTGATTGCCGATGCCATCATGCAGATCAACGAGCAGAACCAGACCATTGCCAGCGCCGCCGAAGAGCAGGCCTCGGTCTCCCGGGAGGTGGACCGCAACCTGGTGAACATACGGGATCTGTCGGTACAGACCTCCGCCGGCGCCAACCAGACCAACGCCTCCAGCAACGATCTGGCCCGCCTGGCCGAACAGCTCAATCAGCTGGTGGCCAGGTTTCAGGTTTAAGCTTGCCGCAACAGGTAACAGCCCCGCATTCAGCGGGGCTTTTTTATTTCAGGTTGAAATAAAACACGATCAGCAGGGCAATGGGCGACAGGTAGCGGATCACCGGAAACCACAGCTTGTGCCAACCGCCCAGCTCGGCGGCGGAGTGCGCCGGCTTCATTTTCCAGCCCACAAAGCAAGCGGTAAACAGCGCCCCCAGGGGCATCATGATATTGGCGGTGAGGTAGTCGTACAGATCGAACAACGTCTTGCCCTCAAAGCGCGCAAACATGTCCAGCGGTGTAAAGCCGGACCATTCGTTCAGCGACAGCACTGTGGTAATGCCCACCAGCCAGGCCAGCAGGCCGCCGCCGACGGCGGCTTTTACCCGGCTTACGCCTTTTTCGTTCAGGTAACTCACCAGCGATTCCAGCATGGAAATGGACGAACTCCAGGCCGCAAACAGCAACAGCACAAAAAACAGAGTGGCAAAGAAGCTGCCACCGGGCATCTGGCCAAAGGCCACCGGCAGGGTCACAAAAATCAGCCCCGGCCCCGCCCCCGGCTCAAGGCCGTTGGCAAACACGATGGGGAAAATCGCCAGCCCCGCCAGCAGCGCCACCCCGGTGTCCATCATCGCCACCACCACGGAAGTGCGGGCGATGGACACTTCCTTTTTCAGGTAGGCGCCGTAGGCCATCATGGCGCCGCTGGCCAGGCTCAGGGTAAAGAAGGCATGGCCCAGCGCGACCAGTACCGCCTCGGCGGTGAGCGCTGAAAAGTCGGGCCGGAACAAAAAAGCGGCCGCCTTACCGAAGTGCCCCGTGGTCATCGCATAGCCCACCAGGATCAGCAGCAGCACAAACAGCGCCGGCATCAGCTTGGTGACCGCCCGCTCCAGACCATGGCGTACCCCGCCCGCCGACACCAGTACCGTCAGCCCCATAAACACCGAGTGCCACAGCAACAGCTGGCCGGGAGACGCCAGCAGCCCCTCAAACAGGGCGCCGGTGTCGTTCGCCGAGATACCACTGAACTCCCCACTGGCCGCCGAGACGATATAGGGCATGGTCCAGCCGGCAATCACGCTGTAAAAAGACAGGATCAAAAACGCCGCCAGGGTGGCCATGATACCCACCCCCACCCAGCCGCGGCTGCGTCCTTCGCTGGCCGCCACCCGCTCCATGGTGCCGATGGGACTCTTGCCGCCACGGCGACCCAGCATGACTTCCGCCATCATCAGCGGCAGCCCGATAACGGCGATGCAGGCCAGATACACCAGCACAAAGGCACCGCCGCCGTTTTCACCGGTGATATAGGGAAACTTCCAGATATTGCCAAGCCCCACCGCCGAGCCGACCGCCGCCATGATAAAGGCAAACCGGCTGGACCACTGCGCCGGACGAACGCCGGCTTGCTGCGCACTGTTAACCACACCCACTCCATTCTTGTTTTAGCCTGTTGGCAATATCAGCCACCCCGGCTAAAGGTGTAAAGAATGGCTGACAGCATGTCCTGCTATTTTGCCAGCTTGTGTTCAAATAAAAAACGGCTGAGTGCAAAAACTGAAGGTTATTCCGCCTTCAGTACGCCCCGGCGTATCTGATCCTCCTCAATGGATTCAAACAGTGCCTGAAAATTGCCCTCGCCAAAGCCGTCGTTGCCCTTGCGCTGAATGATTTCAAAGAAAATGGGACCGATGACGGTATCGGTGAAGATCTGTAACAGCAGCCCCTGCCCCTGAGTGGGCGCGCCATCCATTAATATGCGGTTTTGCCGCAACCGGGCCAGGTCTTCGCCATGGCCGGGAAGACGGGAGTCCAGACGCTCGTAGTAAGTGTCGGGCGTATCCATAAAGCCCATGCCACCGGCGCGCAACTGCTCCACGGTGCAGTAGATGTCGTCGGTCCCAAGAGCGATATGCTGAATGCCCTCGCCTTTATACTGACGCAAAAATTCCTCGATCTGGCTGTGTTCGTCGGAAGACTCGTTGATGGGAATGCGAATTTTGCCGCAGGGGCTGGTCATGGCCCGGGAACGCAACCCGGTCAGCTTGCCTTCGATGTCGAAATAGCGGATTTCCCGAAAATTGAACAGCCGCTGATAAAACCCGGCCCAGGTATCCATGTGCCCGCGGGCCACGTTGTGGGTGAGATGATCGATATAGGTCAGCCCCACCCCGAGAGGATGGCGCTCCACTCCTTCCATGGGGCGAAAGTCCACGTCGTAAATACTGTGATCGCCGTACCTGTCCACCAGGTAGATAAGGGAGCCGCCGATGCCTTCAATGGCCGGAATTTGCAGCTCCATGGGGCCGGCGCCGGACGGCACCACTTTGGCACCGTCGGCCTGCAACCGGCGAATGGCGGCGGCGGCGTCCTTCACTCTGAACGCCATGGCATTAGCGCAGGGGCCATGGCTCTGGGCGAAGCGCGCCGCCTGGCTGTCGGGCTCGGCGTTGAGAATAAAATTGATGTCGCCCTGGCGGTACAGGGTCACGTTTTTACTGCGATGGCGGGACACAGCCACAAACCCCAGCCGCTCAAACAGCCGCGCCAGCCGCTCGGGCTCGGTGGAGGCATACTCCACAAATTCAAACCCGTCGGTCCCCAGCGGATTTTCCCAAAGATGGTGGTTCTGCGCCATGATGCCCTCCTTTATCCCCCGAACCTTGCGGGTTAAGTATAGAGCCGAGGGTATTTAGAGAAGTGAAAGCTGCATGCTAGGTGTAAAAAAATGATTACAGCTATTAACCGAAAGCACCCTCGCTTAGCGAACTCTGCGAAGCGGGGTAAACATCCAGCCACCGCGCAAAGCCATAAAGCGTCCCTGGCTGATCTCACCAGTGGCCATTAAATCCCCCAGCATGGTATCTCTGGTGTAAGGGCTGCTGGTTTCAAAGGCCATCACATAGTCGCATACATACCCGGCCTGCCCTCTGTCGTCTGCACAGCCCAGTTTTTCAAAACGAGTGATACGAGCACTCACCGACTGTCCATGACCTGCCGCCATGATAGTCAGGCAACTCATGGCCCTTAAAGGATCATTCTGGAAGTCACCTCTTTGGCAGCGCTCATACTGACTTTGCAGGTTGCTGTTAATCTGATCCAACTTCGCTTTGACAGCAAAGAACATATCTTCTGCGCTGGGCGCCCCCGGTATTTGCTCTGTTGAATGATCAACCAGCCCTACCGAACGCAGCTCCAGTTGCTCAGTGGCCTTCCTGACTGCCATTGCCAATGGCGTTACCCCTATCAGATCTTGCTCATCGACATAACGCAGTGCAATACCACGAATCATCCTTTCGGGGTTGCCATCTCCCGGTTTGGCCTCAAAGAGCATGGCACTGATTGCACTTTGAATCTGATCATTTTCAATCATGACTCTGCGCCGTTTATCAAGAGCAGGAATGATGTCGAAATCAATGCGTTGTTTAATCGAAAGCGGCAGATTGCTTCTGAGTTGGCTCAGTCGTCGCTGATGATGAGTCAAGGCCGCCAGAGATTCGGGTGACATACGGCTTTCAGCTAGCTCCGTCTGTGCCTGCAGCAACTGCGGTGTCAGGACCTTCAAGGCCTTATCACTGGCCAGCTGAGTTAACTTTTGTTGTAAGTCTGCAGGAAGGCGAAGCCCTTCGGCTTCATCAAACAACTGCTTTAGCCGTACCAAAGTTGAGTTATCCTGAGCCATATTAGGAATACGTTCTACACTCAGCATAAATTCGGCCAGTGTAATTGATCGCCGTTTGCCACTGATAATTCGATTCATTCTCTCTAGGTCGGAAGCGTTCAGCTCAGCTTTTTTACTGCGTAATTCCCGCTCAATGGTATTAACCTGCGCCAGAGAAGCACGGTTATCATTCAGCGATGCTATATCGGCCATTTTTTCTTTCAACCACAGCGCGGTCTGACTACGATTCATTATTTGTGCCTGCAGCCGTTCATATTCAAAGTCACGATCAAAAATATCGGCCAACTTGAATGGGCGCGGGTCATTCACTCGCCTTGAACAACTCTGAGCAAGCTGGTAGATGGCCATACGCTCCACTTCTGTGGTCAACATCAAGGAAAGCCCGAAAACCGGCTCAAACACATCATCTTCCACCAGTGGTAATGCGGCGATCTGCATGTCGGTCCCTGTCATTCTACTGATCTCATGCTCGGTGCCAAAAGGAGTTGCCCAGTCAAGCAGAACCTGACACTGCTGATCGAGCGAATGCACCTGCGCCAGTTCGCCCCCCAAACTCCCCATAGACACCGCCGGCGCTTCGCCACGCTGAATGGCAGCAAGGGCAGCCCCCTGCAGTGGCAAAAGCTGAAACGTATCATCCTGATGATGCCGATTACGGCGGGTAACGTGCAGCACCTGATTTTCATCAGGTTCCAGCAATATAATAAAAGGGTCACGCAAGTAATGTGCAGGAAGGTTGCTGAATAGTCCTTCCGCCCGTTCTACTCCCAGAGGGACATAAACGATTTTCCCATCAGCCAGTGTGGTCAGCGGCTGCAACCGATAAACGTAACGATCTTGCTGAACGGGTGGCTCGTCCATCGGTGCCGAGGCGGAATAAAGCCCAAGCGGCGCATGATTATCCGAGGCCAGGGTCAGGGTTATCTGTGTTACATTGGGCAGCTCGCTCACCCACTGTGAAACAGGCACATTTTGCTTCCGGGCTCTGCGGTTAATATAACCAGCCCAGGTGCCTTCAATTGCTCCCCCAGAATAGTCCGGAAGAAAGGCGTCGCTACTACGCTGCAGACTAATGCTATTGCAGTGGTAGTTCACTGGCAGACCATCCACCTGGCCTGAAAGCTGGTCTCCGTTAGGCGACACACTTAAGTTTACGCCAAAGCGATTTTTACTATTGCTTAGCCACATACGATGACCAAGAGATAGCTTTCCGCTGTTATCCGCATGACCAGACGCAAGCCCATGAAGCTGAACGAATTCCTTGCTGTGTGGCCAGTCAAGAAAGTAACTGCCAATCAACTCATTACCATGCTGAAACAGTGTCAGCCGATATGGCCACTGAGCCTCATTTTTACAACTGATATTGCCTTCCCATACTCCTTGCAAAACTCCCCCACTGGCTGAAGTAACCCCGACTGCAGATGGTAAAAAGGCGGGTGCGCCCTCACGCTGAGCCGAAAAATTGCCGCACCCTCCTCTAATTTTTCCCTCCATGTAGAAACCATTACTGTGAAGCTTTCCATCAAAACCAAGGGCTGTATACCCCTCGGGTCGCTTAATCCATTCCTGTGGAGTAAAATGAAACTCCTTCGACGCCTCATTAAAACGCCCCAACACTCGAAAAACACCCTCTTCATTGGCCGTGTCAAAAACGGCAAAACGAAACTCTCCTTGCAGGAGTTCACCCCGCTCATTATTAGAAGGATTAACAAGCAATGAAAATGGGTTATCGGAAATGGAACCACAGTCGTAAGTTCCGGACCATCGCCCTGTCAGTTCACCGGCCGAAACCGCTCCGGCGAATAATAAGGCGAAAGTCAGCACCAGCAGTCCTCGCACAGAGAACATCAAAATAACCCGCCTAAAAAATACAAGCTCGCACCGGATAACTGACTGCATAAATACTCCACTAAAGATTTGGCAATAATAGTCAGATGACGCTATCAACATCAAAAGGCGATACTGCTCTCCTTAGTTTCTTCAGACGACACTTCACTTAGCAGCTCATCACTGCGTTCATAACTTTCCGCAAACAATTTGGCATATCGACGCTGGTCGTGCAGCCAGATCACTATTTCATCATGATCCTGAGTGGGGTTAGAATAGCGGGTCTGCCGGGTTGGTGTGACCGGATTCAGGGGCTGAGTAATACTGGCTCCCAGCATCAGTGGACAGAAACTTTGTTGCCCGTATATCTGGCTGACCTCATCATTGCTTCCAATAAACCTGAAATTACCCGTGGCTATATCGGGGTAGCGATGCTGACCAATCGAGCTGGGCGGAGTAGCCTGCTTGTCACCATCCATCCAGAAACTTTCATTACGTATCGTAACTCCCTGACACATCTGACTGGGTTCAAATTCAGCCCAGATGAAATCAAGGCCGCTACGACCGAAGCTATTGGTTGTACGAGAAAATATCGGCGATCCATAGCGCTGCTCTAGCGATGACTTAATTCCAATCAGGTTAATGCTTTTTGGAGAGAAACGCATTTGCCGGCGAATAGCCACCACCTTACCAGATGCTGCCGGAGGCTCATCAAACAACGTAATCATTTCCTGTTCGTTCTCAGAAATATACATTCGACCGGAGCTGTAAGCTTCCAGCTTGCCTGCCAGAGTAGTGGTCTGGTGCACACGGTCTGCAACCAGCATGCGTCCCACCGGCATATGTTTGCGGATAAGCAGCTCTGCCTCATCAAAACTCATTCCCAGCTTAATACCGAGTATGTCCAGATCTGGCTTCGATTCGGGATCCGGTGCCGATAGCAATGCAACCGGTAAGGATAAGGGATTGGCGAGTTCAAGTTCGAACCGCACCTCGCCAGTGTCGCGATCAACTAACCGGGCAGCCAGAGTCCTGGCCTCAAACAACAGGGTGTTGGCGGGATTGGCGACCGGCTCATCAGGAGGAGATCCCAAAGATAACCCAAAGCGTTGGGCAAAGGGCTGAGCCTCACGCAGGGCTTCAAGCCAGGAAGTATCTGGCCAGACCTCGGGTACTGTGGCACCGGTTGGCTGCAGCTCAATCTCCAGTACCAGGCCACTTCTTATCTTCCGGTGATCAGCTTTCAACACCGGCAGGCGGTCAATGCGGATCAAATCACGATAATAAATTGCCTTATTACCGGCGCCCTGCTTAAGCACCTTCTGCATTGCTCGACAGTAAGGATCTTCATGACCACTACATTCATAGCGAGGGCCGTTACCACGATTAGCAATAAAATCGGGGCTGTAATTCGAGTTACGCAACCACAACACCGAATCTGGGCGCGCCCAAGAGACACCCAGAAAATCACACAGTCTGAGCTGCATGCTCAGGCTTTCAGTCAGCGCTTCGCCACGCTCCTTGCTTCGCCGTGCCTGATCACAGGTAATACGGTGAGACTGATTACCATAAACCTCATTCTGTGCCACGCCATTATCAAAACGGAGCCTCACGGTCAGCCGTTCGGGCAACTGCGCAATGCGTTTCATACTCCAGGCTTTAAACTCGGCCAGCCGCTCCGTCAGTTGTTCCGGTGCAGGCGGCTGAGAAAAATCGGTGAAAAAACGCCCGCCAGGAACAGGTGCCGGGGCTACTTTCTCATAACTGAAACGACTGAGCATCATGCGCCTGAGCATGGCGTCATCTACTGTGTCCGGCAGATATTTCAGCTGCAGCAGGTCAGCCACCTCGGCAGAAAACGGTTGCGGACTATCGGTTTTCGCTGGCTTAACTAAAGCGGGTCCGGAAGGTACCGGCTCTGTGGGCATAACCTCAAAGGTGGTTGATGCAAGCGACTGCCTCTGTTGGCCAGCAGTTTTGACAAAAGCTTTCGCTGACCTGGGTACAGCTTCAATCACAATCAAAGGCGTGCCGGATGAGGCCCTCTCAAGACGAATACTGCCCATCTCAAGGCCGGCGGCAAGTGTCAGAAACTCTTCCTTCTCTGTTGACTTTGGTGCCAGCACAAGGGTATATGCGTCTCTTGGCTCAGGCAGTACCATCACCAGTTCTACTTCCTCATCAAGTCCGAAAACCTGCCCCTTCCCCCAGCGGCGCGGGATAACCAGACGGTCTTCAGACACCTGCAAACGCCTGGAGAATTCCTCGTACTTTTTCACACTGCTGGTGCCGGGCTTGGCAAACACAAAAACCTGACTACCATTCTCCTTGCCTGTCAGGTAGTCTCTACTCGCATGATTGGTCTCAATCCACAGAGTGTCCGGCAACGCGGCTGCCCGGGCCCGGGTCCACTCGGCAAAGTTGGTAATCAGCCATGAAGGCACTACCGCATCGCGATCTCGCAAGGCCAACGTTAAATCCGGAGGAAAGAATGCAGCCCAGGGAGTAGGCGGCTCACCTCGCTTCACTCTTTCCCGCTGAATGGCTTCCTCATGCATACGGCCCCTTATCCACTGACGAATTCCATTGCCAACCAGATCAAGCTGCTCATTAGCCAATAGCAACAAACCGAGTGTATCCGGGTTGTCTGCATATACTTCACCATCAGGGGATGCAGATACCGTTTCCAGGGATGGAAGTGGCAATGGATCAAGACGAAGAAAGGGTTCCGATAGATGACTGTGCGGTCGAAATAACTGCACACCTTCAACGACTGTTTCAAAATTAAAATATCGAGCACCTCTACCTGGTGATTCATGTATAGCAGTTAGTGTCACATCAACAGCATAAAGTGCATTATTCCGATAAAATGTACCCAATGTGTTCCCTATACTCACGGGAGGGGAAAAGTACATTTTCTTAAAGTCACGGGCATCATTTAATGGTACAGAAACTTCTGCCGGAAGCTTATATGCTGCTATAGGTGCATTCACAATAAAATTAAAACCATCAACCTTGTCAACAGGCACACTTGTACAGGGAGGTGAGTCATTCGAGTGCCCAAACAAAGTAAATACTTCCCTCTCAAAGTCATACTCACGAATATGTACAAAACAAAAAACAGTCAGAGGCATTGGTAAAAATGGGGCTTTAATGGACTGTAAGGATTGAGCTTCCTTTCTAAATTGATTAAGCAAGGACCTCCTCTCAAATTCATCAAATATATGATGAGGTAGTGTCACTTCACTACCAACTAATTTTTTGGGGTCAACTCCCGCCTTTCGAGCAATCTGTTGCTGCTCCTGGTCCGTTAGCAGTTTAAAGAAACGCTCGGCTTGGCTATCATCATCAATGATTGATGGTTTCTGTTTCAATAAAATAAATAAGGCAACTTTCCCAATCAAGTCAGATGCAGATTCAGGTATAAGTTTTCTTTCGATCATGGGCCCACGCACGATCAGTCTTCCTTGACGTGTAGGAAGTTTTTCTCCAAAAACACTCTCAAGAATAATAGCGTCAGAAGATGAATAAGTTAACTTGGATGCCTCATCAGATGAAGGAATCACAGGCTGTCCAGCTTCTGATGAAACTGGCATTGTCGATGGCATAACACCACCATTACACCCGGTCTGATTTCCACACTGTGCAACACGTAAGCTGGCAAGCAGATTATCGTTCACTTCACGAACCAGTGGCATATCGTTGTCACGCAGAAAATCACGAATTGCACTGCGGGTTCGGCTGCCCATCATACCATCAGCAGGACCGGGCTCATAACCCAGACGAGCAAGTAACTGTTGGGCTTCTCTAATCTTTTGGCGCTTGGTAAGCTGCGGTGATACCGATGAGGCTGGTTCAGTGTTAACATGCGAATTTTCACCGGCTTCTAGCCCAATTTTTTTAAACTTACCATCGTCATACTGAAGCCATCGAGCCACGACTGAATCGTTACTGTATCCGGTAAGTCGTAATATTTTCAGCTGCGGGCAATTCATATTCAGTATTTGCCTCACCCCTCCTGCCAGCAACTGAAGGTTTCGGCTTAGTGTTATTAATGACTCTCGGTCAGTAGCAGTTATTTTTACATTTACGGTCGTATCACACCAGTTTTCAGCATCCGTGGTAGCGTTCATATCGGCAAAGCTGGCAACATTACGCTCGGCCGACATTGCTGGGCTCGATAATACAAGAGTAACCAGAATAAACATGCGAGTTGCGAAATGGAAAAATGAAAAAAAATTAACTGCATTCATAACCATTACTCTTATATCTGAGATCAGGCATCTTCAATCACATAACCATCCGGCCCTTCGCAAATGCGAATGCGATCTTCCGTTACCGAGCCATCGGGCTGAGTCACCTTGGTAGTGTTAAGGCTACAGGTACGGTTAGCATCCACCATTACCGTTTCACCAGTGGTAGCCGGTGCTGTGGCTGATGAAACCTGTTGCGCTGCAGGAGCCGGCTGAAGGAGTTGAGCTGCGACAAAGCCATTGGCTGCGCCGTCTTCGGAAATCAGGAGCCAGTTTTTGTTTTGTACCTTACCGATAACATGCACCCGCTGCCCGGCACTTAAGCCGCCTACACTTCGATAGTCGGTGCCAGGTCCACCACGCACATTACTGCCGGCCGTCGCGATATAAGTTGAGCCAATAAGGTCAATCGGGGGCATTT